>JASHQA010000015.1 GCA_030037785.1 Streptosporangiaceae bacterium | reverse complement strand
CCCCGCCGATCAGCCCGGTGAGGACCAGGGGGCTGGTCCAGCCGGTGGCGTGGCCGCCGTAGGGCTGTATGCCGTACGTGATCGCCGCGAGCAGGCTCGTGGCCCCGACGGCGAACAGGATGTTGCCGGCCCAGTCGATCCTGGCCCGGTTGGTCGCGGCGATCTCCCGCAGGGTCCGGTAGGCCCAGATGGTGCCGAACACGCCAACGGGCACGTTGACCCAAAAGACGCTGCGCCAGTCCCACGCCGCTAGCAGGCCGCCCAGCAGCAGCCCGATGAACTGGCCGGAGATCCCGACGACCTGGTTGATGCCGAGGGCCATGCCGCGCTGGTTGGCCGGGAACGCGTCGGTCAGGATGGCCGCCGAGTTCGAGATCAGCATGGCACCGCCGAAGGCCTGCACGACACGCCACAGGATCAGCCACAGCGCGCCGCCGCCGCCGGTGTACGGGTCGAGCGACAGCGCGATTGAGGCGAGCGTGAAGACGACAAAGCCCAGGTTGTAGATCTTGACCCGGCCGAACATGTCGCCGAGCCGGCCGAGCGTGACCACGAGCACCGCCTGCACGAGGAGGTAGCCCATGATCATCCACAGCAGGTACGTGATGTTTCCGGGCGCAAGCGGGCTGAGGTGAATGCCGCGGAAGATCGCAGGCATAGCGATGATCACGATCGAGCCGTCGATCGTGGCCATGACCATGGTGAGCGACGTGTTCGACAGCGCTACCCACTTGTACCGGTCGGAGACCTGCCCGGTCCGGTCGCTCGGTTTCACGCCCACGATCCTTCAGCCTACCGCCAGAAGGTTGCTTGCTAGCAACTACCTACCTCGCCGCATCGCTGCCGACGAGCACCGATACCGACAGTGACCAGGGCGACACGCGGTGGCGGGCGCACCCGCGGGCGTGTTCTTCGGCTGGCAGGACTGCTACGCGGAGGACGCGAGGTCGGGCTGCATCCGGGCGACCGTCGCGCAGTCAGCACAGTAGCGCCCGGGCACGGCACGCCGGGTCATAGCATGCGGGAGTGCACGACGCACCGCGCGGCCCGGCGGCCGCCATGTTCGCGGCGGACCAGGCGTCTCGCGGGCTGGGCATGGAACTGCTGCACCTCGGGCCGGGCGCTGCGGTGGTGCAGATGCGGGTCGCGATGCAGATGCTGAACGGTCACTCGATCTGCCACGGCGGTTACGTCTTCACGCTCGCCGACACGGCATTCGCGTGCGCGTGCAACAGCGACGGGCCGGTCACTGTCGCCGCCGGCGCCGACATCAGCTTCGTCTCGCCGGCCAGGGAGGGCGACGTCCTGGTGGCCACCGCGCGGGAGCGGACGAGGTTCGGGCGCAGCGGCATCTACGACGTGACCGTCCGGCGCGGGGACGACGTGGTCGCCGAGTTCCGGGGGCGGAGCAGGACGGTCGGCTGACGGCGCCAGGAGGAAACGGGCTGCGTGGCGCCTGGTCCCGCTCGCCGGGGTGCTAGATTCGGGCGCGTGCCGCTCCGCAACCTCAGGGTGCCGCGTGGCAGGCTCCGCGGGCCGCTCCGTACGCTCCGGGCCCCGGCGCGCCGGCTGGCCGTCCGGCTCTACGAGCGGCGACTGCGCCGCGAGCTAGCCGGTCGGCCGCTGCCCCGGCACGTGGGCCTGATCATCGACGGGAACCGGCGCTGGGCGCGCGAGGAGGGGCTAGCCAGCCCCAGCGACGGTCACCGGCACGGCGCCGAGCGCATCTGGGACGCCCTGACCTGGTGCCGGGCGGCAGGCATCCGGCACGTGACCGTGTTCGTCTGCTCGGCCGAGAACCTCGCCAGGAGGGACGACACCGAGGTCACGGCCCTCATGGAGATCATCGAGCACATCGTCGTGACCAGGATCGCCACTGCGGACCCGCGCTGGCAGATGCACATCGCGGGGCTGGTCGACATGCTGCCCGACCGGACGTCCCACGCGCTCAAGCAGGCCGCTGACACCACGCGTGACTGCGCCACCGGCTCGCACGTGACGCTCTGCGTCGGGTACGGCGGGCGCCAGGAGATCGCCGAGGCGGTCCGGTCGCTGCTGCTGGAGCGCGCCGCGGCGGGTGCGACTCTGGCCGAGCTGGCCAGGGGCGTGACCGAGGACGACATCGCACGGAACCTGTGCGGCGACGGCCAGCCGGAGCCGGACCTGATCATCAGGACCAGCGGCGAGCAGCGCATGTCCAACTTCCTGCTCTGGCAGAGCACCGGCGCTTACCTGCACTTCTGCGACTGTTACTGGCCGGCGTTCGGGGAGATCGACTTCCTCCGGGCCCTGCGCGACTTTGCCGCGCGGTCGGCCGAGCCGCCGGACCTCTGGTAATGCGGGTGGCGGTCTTCTGCGGCAGCTCGGCTGGCCGCGAGTCCCGCTATGCCGCCGCTGCCGCCGACTTCGGGCGGCAGCTGGCGGAGGCCGGCGTGGGCATCGTCTACGGCGGCGCCAGCGTCGGACTGATGGGCGTGCTGGCGGACGCCGCGCTCGCCGCCGGCGGGGAGGTCGTCGGCGTGATCCCCGGCGGCTTGTTCGCCGCCGAGGTGCCGCACCAGGGGCTGACCCGGCTGCAGGTGGTCGCCACCATGCACGAGCGCAAGGCGGTGATGGCGAGCCTGGCCGACGCCTTCGCCGCGCTGCCCGGCGGGCTCGGCACGCTCGACGAGCTGTTCGAGATCCTCACCTGGCGGCAGCTCGGCCTGCACTCCAAGCCGGTCGCGGTGGTCGACGTCGACGGGTTCTGGGATCGGCTGACCGACATGCTCGACGGCCTGACGGCGGCCGGCTTCGTGCCGCCAGCGACCCGCGCCTGGATCGCCAGAGTCCGCGATGCGGGTGAGTTCCTGCGGCTGTTCGACTGACTCGGTAGCCCGCCGCCCGGGCCGACGCCGGGAAGCAGCGCCGACGACCCGCTAAGCCCCGGCCGCGAATCCGGCCCGGATCGCGGTGGTCAGCCGCGTCGCCCGCTCCTCGAGCCCGTCGACCGCGTCGGCCGTGGCGGCCAGCCGAGCCCGCGCGGCCGGGTCGGTGATGCCAGTGAGGTTGGCCGCCACGTTGACCCGGCACGTCGCCACGCACGCCCGGATCGCCTCGACCGCGGCGGCGACGTCGCCCGCCACGGTCGGGTTGACGATGGGCTGCAGCAGCTCGGCCAGCTCCAGCAGCCGCGTGCCGATGCCGATCAGCTCGGCGGGCGGCGAGGAGGCCGTGACCATGGCAGCGGCGATCGCGGCAGACCGGGCGGACCGCTGCTTGTCGGTGCCCTTCGGGAGCTGGTACGCCTCGGCCACGGCGCCGTACGCCTCGCCATCGAGGGCGATCAGGTCGGCGGACGCTTCGCGCAGCCGGTCCGCCGCGCTGATGATCATGCTGACGGTCGCCGCGTGCGCGGCGTATCGGGGGCCGTCCGAGTAGCGGGCTGTCATCCCGAGCAGCGCCGCCGCTTGCGCCGCATGCAGCGCCGCCGTTGCCCCGCCGCCGGGTGCGGCCGCCCGCGCGGCCAGCTTCGCCAGGAAGCCGCCGATGGTCTCGTCACGCAAGTCCGGCTCCACTAGGCGGCGGTGTCGCCCGATGCCGAGGCCGCGGTCGGCTCGGGCTGCGGCAGCCTGGTGGCGTCGAGGTCGGAGACAAACACCTTCTGCAGCATGTGCCAGTCCGCCGGATGCTCGGCGATGCCCGCCTGCCACACGGTGGCGAGCTGCTGGCTCATGACCGCCACCTTCTGCTGCTGGGTTCCGTCGGCCGGCACCGGAACCTCCGGGTAGATGCGGCCGCGCCAGCCGTCCGGGGTGAACCACAGCGTGACCGGCATCAGGGCCGCTCCCGTGCGCACGGCCAGCGCGGCCGGCCCCGCGCCGATGCGCGCCTTCTCGCCGAACAGCTCGACCTCGACGCCGCCCGCGCTCAGGTCGCGGTCGGCGACGATGCACACCAGCCGGCCCTGCCGCAGCCGCTGCGCCATGACCCCGAACGGGCTCGGGCCGCCGGTGTGCGGGACGACCTCCATGCCGAGGCTCTCCCGGTAGGCGGCGAACTGCCGGAACACCGACTCGGGCTTCAGCCGCTCGACTATGACGCTGACCTGCCCGAATCCGCGGGTCATGATCCACGCCGCAGCCAGGTCGACGTTGCCCGTGTGCGGCAGCGCGAACAGCACACCCCGGCCTGCCTTGACGTGAGCCAGCGCGGTCTCCTCCTCGCCGCCCACCCGCATCCCCGAGGTGATGCGCTCCGGCGGCATCGTCGGCAGCCGGAATGCCTCCACCCAGTAGCGGAGATAGGACCGCATCCCAGCACGGGTGAGCTGCCGCAGTTCGGCGTCGGTGGCTCCCGGCACGACCCGGTGCAGATTGGCCTCGAGCTGCCGCACGCTCTTGCCGCGCCGGCGCCACAGCCGGTCAGCGATCCGGTCGAAGATCCACCGCGCGAGTCGCTCGGGGATGAGCCGCACGGCCAGCCAGCCAGCCTTGTACGCCGCCGAGGCCGCGCGATCCGTCAGTGCCATTGCTTCATCTTTGTCGTTCTGCGGAAGGACCGCACATCAGATCTCCCGAGTCTGCAGCAGGCGGGCCGCCAGCGCCAGGGCGACAGCTCCCGCGCCCACCGCCACGCCGAGGGCCGGCCCGTAGTGGGATAGCTGATAGGTGCCAGCGACCAGATTGGCGGGCGCGCCGACGAGCGCGCTCGGCACCCAGTTGGCGATGCGGTGCACGTCGCCGAGCAGCGGCAGGGTGAGCAGGATCGCCAGCGTGAGGCCGGCCGAGGCGACCGTGTTCCGCGCCAGCGACGTGGCGAGCGCGGTGAGGGCGACCGCCAGGGCCAGGTAGACGGCCGCGCACAGCACCCCGGCGAACAGGCCGCCCGCCGGCAGCGGTCCGATCAGCAGGTGCGTCTCATACCAGGCGGCGAGGGTACCGAGCAGGTAGGCCAGCGCCCCCGCCACCGCGTACGCGGCGAACCGTGGCGCAACTAGCTGCCACATGCTCCGCACCCGGGTGCGGAAGAACGCCGCCAGGCCGGGGCTGGAGTCGAACCCGAGCGCGCTCGCCGCCACGGCGACCAGGACGATCAGTCCGACGAGGGTGGCCTCGCTGACGTAGCTGCTCAGCGCGTCGGCGGGAGTCGGCTTGGGCAGCCTGATCACCGCGCCGTGGCTGGCGTCCCCGAGCAGGGTGCTCACGTACCTGGTTGCCACCGGCTCGATCAGGCCGATGGCGAGAAACACGACGGCGAGTGACAGCGCACGCGGAGTGCGGACCAGCCGCAGCCACTCCAGTCGCCACAGGTTCATGGCCGTACCGGTCCTGTCATCACGGCGGTCTCGCTGGCTCCGGTGAGGGCCAGGAATGCCGACTCAAGGTCGGCGGCGGCGGGCTCGCACGACACCTGGCGGGCGCCGCAGCCGGCAACCACAGCGGGAATGCCGCGCTCGCCGTCCTCGATGGTGGTGGCCTCCACCTTCAGCACGTCTGGCCCGGCCGGCGCCACGCTGGTGACCCAGGGCTGCGCGGCCAGCGCGCTCGCGACCGGGTCGACGCCGCCCGCGATGCGCAGCAGCCAGCTCGGGGTGAGGTAGGTGTCCATGAGCTCCCTGGTGCCGCCCTCATACAGCAGCCGCCCGCCGCGCAGGATGCCCACCTGATCGGCGACCCGCTGGACGTCGGCCAGGATGTGGCTGGAGAAGATCACGGTCCGGCTACCGCGCATGGCCGCGACGAGGCCGAGCATGTCTGCCCGGCCCGCCGGGTCGAGGGCCGACGTCGGCTCGTCCAGGATCAGCAGCTCCGGGTCGCCCGCGAGCGCGCAGGCCAGGCCGAGGCGCTGCAGCATGCCCCTGGACAGGCCCCCAATCCGCCGGTCCGCCGCGTCAGCCAGGCCCACGGTACGCAGCGCGGTCGCCACCGGAGCTGCGCTGGAGCCTGCTGGTCCGGTGCCGGGCGCGACCAGCGACCTGGCCAGGTCGACCGCCTCGGCGGCGGTCAGCCAGCCGTCGAACTCGGGGACGTCCGGGCATACCGCTACCCGGCGCCGGTCGACCACCAGGCTGACGCTGCCGCGATCGGCGTGCCGGGTGCCGGCGATGATCGACAGCAGTGTCGTCTTCCCGGCTCCGTTCAGGCCGACGAGTCCGTAGATGCTGCCGCGCGGCACCGCGAGGTCGACGTCGAACAAGCCGGTGCCACCGTAGTCCCTGGTCAGGCCCGTTGCCGTCACGGCGAGCTGAGCGTGCCCGGCCGACGGCACGGCTCGCCTGGTGGGCTGGACCGAAGCGGGCGCGCCGACCTGGCCTGGCGGCCGCGCTTGCGTGCCGCGGCTGCCCCCGCTGCGGTCCATGCCGAAGAACAGGTACAGGATCGCGCCGAGCGGCGCACTGACGAACAGGATGACGATCGCCCAGACGAGCTTCGGCGCGTTCCGGACCGAGTGGGCACGCACGAGATTGACCAGGCAGAACACGTCGAGACCGAGCAGCAGAACCAGCACGGGGACGAGCGCGGGCAGCAGCCCGGGAAGCAGGTGAATCAGCGGGTGGTGGGAGATACGCACGGCGGAGGTGGGTGCGGCCCCGTTCCCTGCTATCACGTTTCCTCGTCCCCGAGCAGCAGCACGGTCGCGAGGATGCGCCGGCGCCGGCCTTGCCCGGGCGCGTTGGCGAGCCGCGGCGCGAGCACCCGGTACAGATCCTGCAGCATGGCCGTGTACTCGGCGTCGTCCAGCCACAGACCCGCGATCCGGTAGGTCGTGCGGTCCGCCAGGGGAGCGAAGTCGGGGCGGGCGAAGTAGCGGTCCGCGGCAGCCAGCAGGCCGGCCACGAACGCCATGAAAGCCTGCCGGTGATCCTCGGGGCTCATCTCGGCCGCCTCGTCCGGCAGGATGGCGGCGGCCGCGTGCCGCAGCACGTAGGTGCGCTCGGTCGCGCCGCGCACCCGGCGCTCGGCCACCACCTGAAGCACGCCAGCCCGCTCCAGCCGGGCGACGTGCCGGTACAGGCTGGCGGCCGGAACATCCGAGAGCTCCGCCCTCAGCTGCGACGTCGTGAGCGCGCGGTCACCGAGGAACGCCTGCACGATGCGCAGCCGCACGGGGTGCAGCAGGAGGTCCGCGGTGCCGGGCATGGCGCAAGGGTAGACCATTGATCTCAGATTTGACAACGTTCTCAGTTTGGATATTGAAGGGCTGACGACAGCACGCCACCGGGATCGGTACAGTGATCGCGAAGGGGAGTAGTCCTTCGCCGGCCGGCCGACAATCTCGGCGCACCGTGCTGTGAGCACCGCGCGCCCGGTCGCCGGGCCACGGCACGTGGTGGATGAGACCTTCGGCTGTTGAGTCGTTCCGGCCGAGGGCAGCCCTGATTCGGACCCGGGCCGGGACCCGAGGTAAGGACTCGTGCTGTGCCCGAGCTTGCGGTGATCGGCATCGCATTCGCGGTGATGTTCCTGGCGGAGCTGCCCGACAAGTCCATGTTCGCCTCGCTCGTCCTTGCCACCCGCTATCCGGCGATCTGGGTCTGGGCGGGTGCTGCGGCTGCGTTCACGGTGCAGATGGTGATCGCCGTCACCGCCGGCCGGCTGCTCGCGCTGCTCCCGCACCGGGTGGTCGACGGCGTCGCGGCCGGGCTGTTCGTCGCGGGAGCGGTCTACCTCGTACTGGCGAGCTTTCGCCAGCCGCCGCGTCGCGACGCGGACGCAGCCCGGCAGGGCCACGGCCGCACCTCGCCCTGGCGCGTCGCCGGCACGGCGTTCGCGGTCATCTTCGTCGCCGAATGGGGCGATATCACCCAGTTCGCCACCGCTAACCTGGCCGCCCGCTACGAGCCGCTGCCGGTCCTCGCAGGTGCCACGCTGGGGTTGTGGGCAGCCACCGCCATCGCGGTTGTGGTGGGCGCCAAGAGCCTCAGCGTCCTGCCCATGGCCTGGGTCAGCCGGATCGCCGGCGCGATCCTGTTCACGCTGGGCGTCTACTCCGCGCTCGCTGCCGTCCGCTAACGGCGATGATGGGATCGGCACCACCGCGGCCACGGAGGGCGGACGGACGAGGATGGACGACACTGCCGGGTTCAGCGAGGTTCCCACCACGATCCTCGCCGACATCCTGGGACGCTCCCAGGCGATGACGATCGGCATCCGCGCGCTGTGGCCGCCAGCCCGCCGGGTGGCTGGCCCCGCCTTCACCGTGGCGTGCGCGCCCGGTGACAACCTCATGCTGCACGCGGCCATCTACCGCGCCGCGCCCGGCTCGGTTCTCGTCGTCGAGTGCGGGGATGTCGACTACGCGGTCGCCGGCGGCAACGTGTGCGCGGTCGCGCAGCGGCGCGGGGCCGCCGCGCTCGTTGTCGACGGGGTGATCCGCGACCTGGCTGAGGTCAGGGACAGCGGATTCCCGGTCTTCGCCAGGGGAGTGGTCCCGGTTGCCGGGAAAAAGGCAGTGACCGCGCCGCTGGGCGCCCCCGTCCGGTGCGGCGGGGTCACCGTCTGCGCAGGCGACGTGGTGGTGGCCGACGACGATGGCGTCATGGTCGTTCCCGCGGCCCGCAGCGACCTGGTGCTGCGAGAGGCCCGCGCGATGCTTAGCCGGGAGGCTGACCAGACCCTGGATGCGTGGGAGGCTGAGCATCGCGCGCGCATCGACAAGATCCTCGCCGAGAGCGGCTTCGACGGCGGCTGACCTACTGCGGAAGGCGGGCTGATGGCAACCTACGTGCTCGTGCACGGAGCCTGGGGCGGCGCCCATGGATTCCGCAAGGTCCGGCCGCTGCTGTCCGGGCACGGACATGACGTCTTCACGCCGAGCCTCACCGGCATCGGGGAGCGATCTCATCTCGCCAGCCCGCAGGTGAACCTCAGCACGCACATCCAGGATGTCGTGAACGTCGTCTGGTACGAGGACCTGACCGACATCGTGCTGCTCGGCTTCTCCTACGGCGGGATGGTTGTGACCGGCGCGGTGAGCCACCTCGCCGAGCGCGTGCGGCACCTGGTCTACCTCGACGCGTTCGTCCCTGACGACGGCCAGTCCCTGCGAGACCTGACCGGCCAGCCCGGCGGCCGCCTGCTCGGCCTGGGGGAGGAGTGGCTGGTGCCGGCGCCGTCCCGCGCCTACGACGACCCGGCCGATGCCGCGTTCGCCGACCCGCGCCGGACGCCGCATCCGGTGGGCTGCTTTACCGAGGCAGCGTGCGTGCCGCGGCCGCTGGCGGAGTATCCCTTCGGCCGCACCTACATCAAGGCGACCATGGAGCCCGAGCCGCGGGGGAGCGCGTCGTCGCCGTTCTGGGCTGCCGCCGAGCGCGCCCGGTCCTCGTCGGCCTGGAGCTACCGGGAAATCGCGACCGACCACCTAGTGCCGCTCAACCGCCCGCAGGAACTGGCCGACATGCTCCTCGAGCTGGCATGACGCCGACTACTCGGTCGACTACTCGGTCGACTGCACGTCGTCGCACACGTGCGCGAGCAGCCGGCCGGACAGCACGACGGCCGCCACATTCTGGTCGCCCTTGGTGAGGAAGACGTGCCCGCAGTTCGCGCACGACAGGGCGCCTGCGGTCGTGATCCATTCGTCGCCGGCCTCGCGCAGCTGCAGGTACTCGCGGGCGCCGAGCAGCGCTGCCTGAAACTCGGACTTGGCCACCGCGGACAGCTCGGTGTCCTGCTCGGACCGGATGGCCCATCGCTCCCAGGTCCCGGCGATCACGCGCCAGAAGCCGTACGCAGGTGAGGCCGGCTTGTAGCGTTCCCGGACGGCGCTAGCCGCTGCCCTCAGCTCGCCGCCAGGATCGGCAGATCCGGTGTCGTCAGGTATTTCGGCAGTCATGGGACACCTCTGCATCTGGCCGGCTTGCCTTGGCGGGCCGCGGGGAGTGGGCTTGCAAGGTCGATGACGCCAGGTAATCGGGCGACTGCAAGGCAACGTTTCAGCGTCGGAGAGGTTAGCCTTAGCCCGCTCGCGGGCGGCTGCGCTGGGCTCTCGCGGCGGTGTAATAAGCGCGGCAGCTGGCGAGCTGGGAAGGTCGTTGCGCAGTGGCTGAGTCAGGACCTGCAATCGCCATCCTCGGCGGCGGGATCGGGGGCCTCGCGGCAGCGGCGTTCATGCACCAGGCTGGCCTGCCGAGCACGGTCTACGAGCAGGCCGCCGAGCTGCGCGAGGTCGGCGCGGGCCTGGTGGTCGCGCCGAATGCGGCCAGGCTGCTGCGTCGGCTCGGCGTGCTGGAACGGCTCGCCAGCCGAGCGGTGCAGCTGGACATCGGCTGGGAGTTCCGGCGGTGGCAAGACGGGACTGTCCTTTCGGTCGAGAACCTGGCTGCCGCCTGCGAGCAGTTGTATGGCGAGCACACCTACACCGCGCACCGGGCGGACCTGCTCGACGCTGTCAAGTCCGCCGTCCCGGCAGGCACGGTCCAGCTCGGCCGCCGCTGCACCGGGATCACCAGCCGAGGCGACCGCGTGGTGCTGCAGTTCGATGACGGGCAGACTGCCGAGAGCGACGTCGTCATCGGCGCGGACGGCACCCACTCCGTCGTGCGCAACGCCCTCGCCGGGCCGACCCCAGCGACGTACTCGGGCATCTGCGCTTTCCGGTCACTCATCCCGGCCAGCCGGGCGCCGTCGTTTGCCCGGCGACCCGCGCAGACCCTGTGGATCGGCCCTGACCACCACCTCGTGCACTATCCCGTCTCAGCGGGCAGCCTCGTGAACCTGGTGGCGTTCGCACCGGCGGCCGAGGACACCCCCGAGTCGTGGACCGCGACCGCCACGGTCGGGGAGTTCCTCGCCGAGTTCGAGACGTGGGATCCCAGACTGGCCAGTCTGATCCGCGCGGGCGGAACACCCGGACGCTGGGCCCTGCTGGACCGGGCGCCGCTGCCCCGCTGGAGCGACGGACCCATCACCCTGCTCGGTGACGCCGCCCACCCGATGTTTCCGTTCTTCGCCCAGGGTGCCGCGCAGGCTATCGAGGACGCCGCCGTCCTGGCGCGGTGCCTCGCTGACGGCCTCGACGACCCGGCCAGGGCCCTGCACCGGTACGAGACCCTGCGGATGCCCCGCACGAGCCGGCTCCAGCAGGTGAGTCACGCGCGCTCCGACGTCAACCATCTCCCTGACGGACCTGAACAGCGGGCGCGGGACAGGTCCCTCGGCGCGGCCGACCCGCTGATCGCGAACGGCTGGATCTACGGATACGACCCCTACGCCGCGCTAGCCCACGCCGTCGGTTAGCCCTTGCACACGCCGTGCGCAGACAGGTCCGCGGTCCAGCGGACGTGCCACGACGGCGGCGTGGCAACCTCCATCGGCAGGCAGCCGCCGAGGTCGGAGACGTACCCGAGCGGCAGGTAGAACAACGTCAGCCCGGCGGCATAACTCTCCGGTGTGCCCGGCGCCGCCGCATAACGCGCGCAGGCCACGAGTGTCAGAGCGGGCACACCGCCGCGCAGCGTGTAGGCGCCGGAGCTTGTCCGGCGGGTGACGAACCGCAACCGGGACTGGTCGGCTGACGGGGTCGTTATCTCGACCGTGGTGCCATTGCGGACGGCGAGCACCAAGCCGGCGACATCGCTGAGCCTGCCATCGGGCAGCCGCTGGCTCGATCGCCACATGCCGTTGTCGGCGTAGACGAACCAGACTGGACCAGCCGCTACACTGACCGACTTCCAGTGCGCGCTCAGTTCGCCGCCGGAGATTCCGCGATCGCTGTACGTCCCGCACTTCAGCAGTTCCGAGCCAGGTGCAGCGCCGACCGGTGACGTATAGCCAGCGACAGGACGGCCGGCGTGCGCCGCGCCGCGCTGCGCCGAGTACAGGACAGACGGCACCGCGATCGCGACCGCGGCCGTCGCGACCGCGCCGCAGGTGGTTAGCCGCCGCAGGCGCCGACGCCGTCGCCGCCAGATCCCGGCGAGCAGATTCGGCGATGGCTCCTGATGCACCGCACGCATGGCAGAGCGCAGCCAGCGCTCGAGATCATCCATAGCCAGCACCTCGTGGTGATGTCCGGCCGGGCAGCCTGCGGGCGGCCGGCGCCGGGGGCCGGTCGTCGCCGTCGGCCGTTCCGACGATGCCGCGCAGCCTGGTCAGCGCGCGGGATGCCTGAGCTTTGACCGAGCCGACCGAGCACCCGAGCACCGCCGCGGTCTGCGCCTCGGTCAGGTCCTCGTAGTAGCGGAGCACGAGCACCGCCCGCTGGCCAGGCGGCAGCCGCGCGAGCGCCCGCCAGAGCAGGTCCTGATCGGCCACGGCGGCCGACCGGTCGGGCCCCGCGAAGCTGGCCGACGGCGCGCCGTCTTCGGGACCGAGTGGCTGTTCAGGCCTGCGCCGCAGCAGCCGCCAGCGGTCCACCGCGGCATTGACCAGCATCTGCCGGACGTACCGGGCCGGGTCACCAGCCCGGCAGATGCGCCGCCACCGCCGGTACGCGCGCTCGAGCACCGTCTGTAGCAGGTCCTCGGCATCCGCCCGGTTGTGCCCGG
>JASHQA010000183.1 GCA_030037785.1 Streptosporangiaceae bacterium | reverse complement strand
ACAAGCAGCGGCGCGCTGCGCTCAAGCGGCTCCGTCGGCCGTCCGAGGAGTGAGCCGCGGCGTGCGCCGCGAGCCGCTCGCTACCCTTGACCGGTGAGCGGACGCGGGCGCACGGGCAGTCCCGGTGGCGCAGACCGGTCCGGCAGCACGCGCCGCCCCGTCACGCGCACCGACGCCGACCGTCGGCGCCGCGAGTTGTCCCAGAATTACCTGCGCGGCCAGCAGGCCGCTCGCCAGTTCCTCACCGCGGTGCGACCGGCTCCCGGTGACCTGTGCGTGGAGGTGGGTGCGGGTGAGGGCATCCTGACGGCGCGGCTGGCCGCGCTGTTCGACGACGTCGTCGCCTACGAGATCGACGTGAGCCTCGCGGGGCGACTCAGGGCGAGGGTAGCCAACCAGCCGAACGTCAGCGTGGTGCTCAGCGACTTCCTCGCCGCGCGCCCGCCGCCCCGGCCATTCCAGGTCGTGGGTAACGCGCCGTTCTCGCTCACCGCGCCGATCGTGGAGTGGTGCCTGCGCGCGTCCCGGATGAGCGCCGCCACCCTCATCACGCAGCTCGAGTACGCGCGCAAGCGGACTGGCGGTTACGGCCGATGGACGCATCTCACGGTCAGCACGTGGCCGCAGTTTAGCTGGCAACTAGCTGGCACGATCGCACGGACCGAGTTCCGCCCGGTGCCCAGCGTGGACGCGGGCATCCTGCGGCTGGTGCGCCGGGCCGAGCCGCTGGTCAGCCGGGCACGGCTCGCGGCATACCGGCGGCTGGTGCAGGCCGGCTTCAGCGGCGTGGGTGGCTCGGTGCAGGCATCTCTGCGCCGCTCCTATCCGCCCGAGCAGGTGGCGGCGGCGTGCGGGGACGCCGGGGTGGACCGGCGAACGGTTGTCGCATACGTGAGCCCGGATCAGTGGGTACAGATCTTCCTGGCCCTCGACGGCCGGGCCCGGCGAGCCGGGGATCACCGGCCGACCGGTACCCGTGCTGACCCTGGCCGCACCGCCAGGCCGCGGCCCTGACGGTTGCCGCTGCGCTCGGCCCGGCCGCGGCGTCGGGGCGTCCGCCTGTGCGGCGTCGCTCGCGCGGCTGTCAGGGCGCGACGGTACCGGTGCGACCGTACTTGTCCTCCAGCCGAACCACGTCCTCGCGCCAGCCGGGCGCAGCGGTCGATGCCTCCGCGAGCATGAGATCCGTGATCGCCGTGATCCGGTGGACGGTGCCGGCCGGCAGGTGAATCGTGTCTCCCGGCCCGAAGTGCTGGCTGACGAGAGCGTCTGCGGACGGCCCGTGCTCGACCAGGGCTGCGCCGGACAGCACGTACTGGGTTTCGTCCTTCTCCCGGTGGTACTGCAGGCTCAGTGCGTGCCCGGCCGTGACGTGCAGGATCTTTCCGACGTACTTGCCGTCCAGGCTTGCGAAGATCACCTCATGGCCCCAGGGCTTGTCCTGCTTCGGGGCCCGGTAGACCTCCGGGACGGGCCCTGCCGCGGGCGGCCTGACGGCTGACTCAGATGTCACGGATGGCTGCTCCTGTCCCCAGCGTCACACGCTCAGCGTGCCGGACCATCATCCTAGTGACCGGGGCACAAGCTCCGGTCCGCGCCGCCTACCGGGCCGCCTGGCCGCGCAGCCTGGCCAGCCGCGCGGCAGCGTCGGCCAGCACCTCGTCTCGCTTGCAGAACGCGAATCGCACCTGGGTCCTGCCCGCGGCCCGGTCATCGTAAAAGACCACGTTAGGCACGGCGACCACGCCGCATCGATGCGGCAGCGCGCGGCAGAACTCGAGGCCGTCGGATTCGCCGAGCGCGGCGATGTCGGTCGTGATGAAGTAGGTGCCCTGCGGGACGAACACCTCGAACCCCGCTGAGCGCAGCCCGGCCGCCAGCAGATCGCGCTTGCGCCGCAGGTCCGTGGCCAGCGTGGCGTAGAAGGCGTCGCCAAGCGCGAGCCCGGCCGCGATCGCGTACTGGAACGGGCCGCCGCTGACGAACGTGAGGAACTGCTTGGCAGTCCTGACCGCCGTGACAAGCTCAGGCGTTCCGGTCACCCAGCCGATCTTCCAGCCGGTGTACGAGAACGTCTTGCCGCCGGAACTGATCGTGACGGTCCGCTCTCGCATACCCGGCAGGGTGGCGATCGGGATGTGCTCGCCCTCGAAGACGAGATGCTCGTATACCTCGTCGGTGACCACGAGCAGGTCGTGCCGGACCGCCAGTTCGGCGATTGCGGCGAGTTCCGCCCTGGTGGCGACGATGCCCGTGGGGTTGTGCGGCGAATTCAGCAGGATGAGCCGGGTGCGGCTGGTGATGGCGTCGCGCATCTCGTCCAGGTCCGGCCGGAACAGCGGCGCGCGCAGCGTGACTGGCACTCGCCGCGCGCCAGCCATGGCGATGCACGCGGCGTATGAGTCGTAGTACGGCTCCAGCGCGATCACCTCGTCGCCGGGCTCCAGCAGCGCGAGCATGGCCGCGGCGACGGCCTCGGTCGCTCCGGCGGTGACCAGCACCTCGGAGTCGGGATCGACGTCGAGCCCGTAGAACCGCTTCTGGTGGGCTGCGACCGCCATCCGCAACTCAGGCACGCCCGGCCCTGGCGGGTACTGGTTTCCCAGACCGGTGAGCACCGCGTCGGCGGCGAGTTTGGCGAGCTCAGCTGGCCCATCGGTGTCAGGGAAGCCCTGCCCGAGGTTGACCGAGCCCGTCTGGGCAGCCAGCGCCGACATCTCGGCGAAGATCGTCGTGCCCATCCCGGCCAGTGCGCCGTTGAGCAGTGCTCGCGTCATGCCCCGCCTTTCGCGGCAACGGCACCGATAACGGAACGAGAATACCGGTCAGCAGGCGGCCGGGCCGAGTCGCAGTGCGCCACGCACAAGGCGGCCCCGGGGTGTACCCGGAGCCGCCCATTTCCGGTAGTGCCGACTATTTCGGCTGGTTGTGAATGTGCGTGTCTATCCGGCCCGAAGCCGGAAACCCGCTAGAGCGGACGCACCTGCTCCGCCTGCGGGCCCTTTGTGCCCTGCCCGGCAGTGAATTCGACGCGCTGGTTTTCCTGCAGGCTGCGGAAGCCATCGACCTGAATCGCGGAGTGGTGCACGAAGACGTCGGCGCTGCCGTCATCTGGGGCGATGAATCCGTACCCCTTGTCTGCGTTGAACCACTTCACGGTGCCCTGAGGCATGTGCCTTCTCCTACTGGGTGAATCTACGGGATCCACGGACGAGGATCCCGGGCTGCCGCATAGCAAAAACGCGAATGCAGCCATCACCATCAAACACCATGGCCGGACGGATCGCTGCAGGGTCTGGCTAGTTAATGAATTCTGGTCGGCCCGGAAGCGGCACGCCTGTAAATGTAGGTCGAGTGAGTCATTTTCGGACTATGACCGCACATGGTCGGGCCGCCTGCACCGAGGGCCGCGGGCGGCCACTCCCGGCACCGCCGGGCGGGGGTGCGCATGATGACTGGCGAAGCCGGGAACAGACACCTGCGCGGCCCGCCGAGGGCGCTGGCCTGATCCGCGCCCTGGCACCGGGTTGAGTCCCGCCACTGGCTGCCGGGTCGCCCAGCCGCCGCAGGTTGCGCGCTAGCGGTTATCGGGTGAGCCTAGGTCAGGGCGTTCGCGCCCGGTAACCAACCGAGAGGGAACAGCGTGGCGTACCAGGTTCCGGCCAGCGACATTGTCTCGATCATCGACGCTCCGCCCACCCCCGCTGCCTCGCTCGCGCCGGGACGCAGGTTCGTTGTCCTGGTCCACTATGAGTCACACCCGCCAATTACCCAACTGGCGAGGCCGTACCTGGCGCTGGCCGGCCTGCGCATCGATCCTGTGCTCGGCGGCAGGCAGCGGACCAGACGGATGACCGGGCTATCGGTCCTCGCGCTGCCCGGCGGCCGGCCTCGCCGGATCGAGCTGCCCGACGGCCGGTCAGTCGGCGTGCCGATCTGGGCGCCCGACGGTCGGCGGTTCGCGTTCACCGTGGACGAGCCGGACGGCATCGCGGTGTGGATCGCGGACGCCCAGGCGGCTACCGCGGCGGAAGTCCCCGGACTGCGGGTCAGGGACGTGCTGGGCGGCGATCCGGCCTCGGTCGGCTCGACGGTGCGCTGGGCACGAGACGGAGCCACGCTGCTCGTGCTGGGCTCCGCGCCGCCGCCGGAGCCGCTCGGTGCCGAGCCGATCGAGCCGCACACAGCGGAAACGTCGGGTAAGCGGACGCAGATGGCCACCTTCACGGACCTGCTGCGCACCGACGCCGACGCGGACCGGTTCGCGTCGCTCGCCACTACCGTGCCGCTGCGGGTCGACCCTGAAGCTGGCACCGCTGTCCGTCTTGGCGAGCCAGACCTCTACTACTCCATCAGCGAGTCACCCGATGGTGCCCACCTACTGGTGTGCCGGTTGCAGCGACCGTTCTCATTCCGGGTGCCGTTCCCTTATTTCGCTCGTCGGGTCGAGGTCTGCACGTCGGACGGCGAGCTTCAGCGGGTCATCGCCGACCTGCCGGTGAGTGACGAGGTGCCAAGGCACGGCGTGCCGACCGGCCCGCGCATGGTGTCGTGGGAAGAGTCGACGCCGGCCAGCCTGGTCTGGACCGAGGCGCTCGACGGCGGCGATCCGCTGGCCAAGGTGGACCATCGGGACGAGATCTTCCGGCTGCAGGCGCCCTTCGACGACGCGCCCCGGTCCTGCGCGCTGCTCGAGCAGCGCTGCCTCGGCTGGTATGACATGGCCGCGGCCGGCCAGCTACTCGTCACCGAGCACGACCGCGACCGGCGCTGGATCACGACCCGGCTCCTGGACCTGGCCGCGCCCGGTGACAGCCGGGTCATCTTCGACCACTCGGCCGATGAGGCCTACCTGGATCCAGGCGCTCCGCTGACGACCGTGCATCCAGACGGCACCCGGACCGTGCTGCAGGACGGTAACCAGGTTTACCTGCGGGGCCAGGGCGCCAGCCCGGCAGGCGACCGGCCGTTCCTCGACCGGCTGGATCTGTCGGACCTGACCACGCACCGTCTCTGGCGGAGCCCGCCCGGTGCGTTTGAGCAGGTGCTCGGCTTCTCGGGCGACGACAGGGGTTCGGTACTGCTCTGGCACGAGAGCCGGACCGAGCCGCCGAACCTCGTGGTGGCGCGGCTGGACGGGGGTGAGCGGACGCGGCTGACCTCCTTCCCCGATCCGCACCCGCAGCTGACGGGCATGGACAAGCGCCTGCTCAGCTACGACCGGGGCGACGGGGTGCAGCTAACCGGCTGGCTGCACCTGCCGCCGGGGTACGAGCCAGGCCGCGACGGCCCGTTGCCGCTGGTGATCTGGGCCTACCCGCTTGACTACGGAGACGCCGCGACCGCGGGGCAGGTACGCGGCACGGCCGAGCGGTTCACCAGGCTGACTGCCTCCGACCCGATCTGGTTCGTGCTGCGCGGCTACGCGGTGCTGCAGGGTGCGACCATGCCCGTCATCGGCGACCCCGAGACGATGAACGACAGCTACGTCGAGCAGATCACTGCCGCCGCGGGCGCGCACATCCGGGCCGTGGCCGAACTCGGCATCGCCGACCCGGAGCGAGTAGCGGTGGGCGGGCACAGCTACGGCGCGTTCATGACGGCGAACCTGCTGGCGCACACGGACCTGTTCGCAGCGGGGATCGCCCGCAGCGGTGCCTACAACCGCAGCCTGACCCCGTTCGGCTTCCAGACCGAACGACGCAATTTCTGGGAGGCGACGGAGATCTACGACCGCGTGTCGCCGTTTCGCTACGCCGACAAGATCGCGGCACCGCTGCTGCTCATCCACGGGGAGCGCGACGCCAATTCCGGAACCTTCCCGATTCAGTCTGAGCGCCTGTTCCAGGCCATCCAGGGCACCGGGGGCACGGCGAGGCTGGTGATTCTGCCCTATGAGAACCACGGCTACCTGGCCCGCGAGTCGGTGCTGGACGTGCTGGCCGAGCAGATCAGCTGGCTGGAGCGCTGGCTCGCGACCGCGCCCATACCCGCCGAGCCGCCTGTTGCCGAGGCGGACGACGACTGGGAGTAGGCCAGCATCGCTGCTGCGTGACAGCTGGGTGGCGGGTGCTGCGCTACCGCTCGAAGCGCTCCGCCGCGGTCGGGTACTCGACGATCTCGTCCATAGCGAACCACACGCTGATCTCGTGCTTAGCGTCGTCGGCGTTGCCGGAGGCGTGCACCAGATTGGCCACGGCGATCCTGCGTGCGTTGGCGTACGCCTGGGTCATGTGCGCGAAGTCACCCCGGATGGTTCCGGGCGGGGCCTGGTCCGGATAGGTGGGACCGACCAGCTTGCGGGTGCACGCGACCGCGTCGACTCCCTCGAGCACCATGGCCAGTACCGGTCCGCTCTGCATGAACTCCGCCATCGCCGCGTATACGGCCGACCCGAAGCGCTCCTCGAGGTCGAAGTAATGCCGGCGGGTCAGGTCGGCGTCCATCCAGACCATCTTGCTGGCGACGACCTTGAGCAGGGCGTCCTCGAAGCGCATCAGTATGCGCCCGACCAGTCCGCGAGCCACGGCGTCGGGCTTGAGCAGCACCAGCGTCTGCTCAACACCGGTGTCGTTACTCATGATCTTCCTCTCGGGTTGCGGGCCGCGCCGTTGCGGGCGCGCACAGCTTAGCGATCTAGGCGGCCGGACAGGTGCAACCCCACCGTCTGGCGGTAAACAATCGTCGGCCCGGCCGCACGGCAGCCTGATCCGGCCGATGCAGACCACATCGGCACCTTGTGGTCCATATTCTCGCTACCCTCGGTGGTGCCGGATACTTCGGCCCTGGCGCCGGCTGCCAGGGCGAACCCGACGACGGAGGGGCCGGCCCGTCCGGATGACTTCTCCGGCCGCGGTCCCGGTTAGGCTGTGGCAACGTGCATGACACCTGGGCGGCCAGGGACCTGCCCATCCTGGACGCGACCATTGACCTGCTCGAGCAGAGCTTCATGGTTACGGTCACCGACATCGCGGCGCGAACCAACTTCACCCCGTCGGACGTGGCGGCGGCGCTCGAGGCCCTCGATCCGGTGTACGTCGATTTCCGAAAGACGACAACGGGCGGCGATCCCCGGTATTGGTACGTGTTCAAGGTCACGCCGGAGGCCCGGCGCGCGGTGGGCCAGTGGCCGACCGCTGAGTCGCTGGCCAGCCGGCTCGCGGCGGAACTCGCGGCTGAGGCGCAGGACGAGCCCGACGGCGAGCGCCAGGGCCTGCTCGCGTACGCGGCGCGGCTGATCGGCGAGACGCTGCGGGACGCGACGGTTCGGGCCGCCGGCCGAGTGCTGGCCCCCGCTTTCGGCGGTCGGCCGGTACCTGAGCTCGGCATGCCGGTACCGGAACCAGAGCCGGTGCCCGAGGACGACTACCCGAGCCTGGTGGACTTGCCTGAACTGCCAGAGTTGCTGCGCACCCGCGCTGGCAGGCCCAGCGCACCGGCCGATCCGGAGTCGGTGGCCGTGCCGGAGGCCGAGCAGCTCGCGCCGCTGCCCGAGCCGGGAGGGCCGGCCACAGTGCCGGCGGCCGAGCAGCTCGCGCCGCTGCCCGAGCCCGACGGGTCAGCGGCGGCCGCAGTCGCCGAGGCGCCCCAGGAGGGCAGTGCCGCGCCGCCGGAGCCGGAGCCGGAGCCGGAGCCGGACGAGGTCACGGCCCAGTAGCCGGCGGGTCTCCGGCGGGCCCTTCGGCCGGTTTGTCCGCGCCGGTCTTGGCGCTTCCGTCGGGCCTGCCGTAAGGCGGCCGCAGCGGCCGGATGTGTGGCAGCTTCTTGTGCCGCCGCGGTCCCGACCACAGCGCCGGGACCGCGTCGATGGCATACGCGACCGCGAACGCCGCCTGCTCGTAGTTGACTCGCCAGCCGACGAAGTCCGGCCACGCGTCCTCGGGCGAGCGCTCGATCGGGAAGTCGACGAGCCGCAGCACCGCGATGGCGTCCAGGAACTCCTGGTAGCTGACGGAGATGCCCAGGTTCGGGTCGGGTTCGGCCGGCAGGTCGAATCCCATGGCTCTCGCGATGTCGCCAAAGCAGATGAAGCCAGCGCGCAGACACAGCCGCGCGGGCACAACCGGCGCTCTCGACGGGCTGAGCGACAGTATCAGCGCGGCCGAGTCGAGGACGGCCAGCAGCGAGGTGACCCAGGAGGACAGCGGCTTCGGGGACCGGAATCTGACCAGCGGCAGGTAGGTGGTGTGGCTCTCGCCGACCTCCGCCGCCCAGCTCTCCCACTCCGCATACAGTTCGGGCAGCGTGTCCACGGTGGAGACGCCCGAGCCCAGCGCGTAGTGCGTGCGGGCAAGCAGTTCGGGCCCCCAGGCCGGAGCGCCGGCCCGCGCCGTCAGCAGCGCCACCGCGTTCTCCCGGCGGTTGAACTCGGTGTAGAGCGTGGGCAGGTAAGCAATCTGCAGGGTGATCGTGACGATGCCGATGACGGACGCGATGTCGAGCAGGGCTTGCTGCCCGCCGCCGCGCGCTTCGTCGCTGCCGATCTGCCACAGGCCCGGTCCGGCCAGCCGGAACGCCTCAGTGATGCCGCCGTGCACCAACGGCCACAGGATGAGCGCGAAGCCGACGAAGAACATCCCCAGCCACGCGGCTATCTGGGCGATGAGGATGGTGGCTGCGTGCGTGGCGAGGATCCGGTCGCGCCTGCGGAAGTTGTGAACGGGCTTCGTAATCAGCACGAACGCGACGTTGACGACCTGGTCGACTTTCCTGGTCAGCCAGCTGCTCACCGACCGCGGCACGATGAGCGTACCGATGACGCTGCTACCAGCGGTGACGACGAGCAGCAGGCCTACGGCCGCGGCCACGTACCGCGCGGCCAGCGGAACGACCATGTCTCTCCTTGTGCCCCGGTCGGCCGCCTTCGCAGCAGCCCGCGGTCAGAGCGGCAGAGTAGCGCACCGGCTGGCGCGCAGGTCGCGCTGCCGGCGCGAGGTGATCAGCCCCCGGCGGGCGCGTTACTCGGCTACTGCTCGGCCGGGCGTGGCCGCCGGCGCTCGTCGATCAGCTTGCTGAGATCAGCGAGCGGACCCAGGTGGCGCAGCTTATCTGGGCTGATGACGCTGCGGAACGTCTGCACCGCACCGTCGACGATGTCGACGGTGAGCACGGCGATGAGGCTGCCGTCCGCTGCCCGCACCAGCGCGCCCGGCTGGCCGTTGACACCGGCCGGGTGCAGCGAGCCGTTGACGGCGCGAAGCTGCCTGCCGAGCGCGACCAGCAGCCTGCCGACCTGCTCCCGGCCGACGATCCCCCGCCGCCACATCACGCCCGCGCCGGCGCCGTCGCCGTGCACCTCGACATCGGCCGCGAGCATGCTGACCAGGGCCGCCATGTCACCGTGCTCGACTGCGCCGAAGAACCGCGCGGCCAGCTCTTCGCGCTGGCCGACCGCAACGTCGAACCGCGGCCGCCCGGCTTCGACGTGCTGCCTGGCTCGGTGCGCCACCTGCCGGCAGCTGACGTTCGTGCGGCCGACGATGTCAGCCGTCTCGTCGTAGTCATAACCGAAGACATCGTGCAGCAGGAACACGGCCCGCTCCAGCGGCGTCAGCCGCTCGAGCAGCAGCAGGAACGCCATCGACAACGAGTCGGCCTGCTCGGCAGCCGCGGCCGGATCCTGGCTGCCACTCGCCGTCGGCAGCGGCCCGGTGAGCAGCGGCTCGGGCAGCCACTCACCCACGTACGACTCGCGGCGGACGCGCGCCGACTGCAGGTGGTCGATGCACAGCCTGGTCACCACCGTGGACAGGTAGGCCTTCGGCGACTCGGGCTGGCCGTGGCTGGTAACCGCGCGCTGGTAGCGCACGAACGCCTCCTGCACGATGTCCTCGGCCTCGGTCACCCTGCCGAGCATGCGGTAGGCGATCGAGAACAGCAGCGGCCGCAGCGTCTGGTAGATCTCGGCGGTCTCGGCACTGCCAGCGGAACCCTCGCTCATCGCGGTCAGCCCCCAGTCGCCACTTCGGTCGGATAAGCGCGGTCGAGGCCGCGGGCGAAGCCGTCCCGCCAGGTTGGCCAGATCGGCGTCCACTCGAGCTCGCGCTTGGCCTTCGCATTCGAGCTGCCTCGGACGCTGGTCATCACCGACAGGCCCGCGTCACCCGCGGCGAGCCGGCCGAGCCAGCCGGGGACGCGCCAGGGCGGTCGCGCGCCGGCGCAGCTCGCCAGGACCGGAAGCCACTCCGCCACGGCGGCTGGCTCGTCGTCGACGATGTTGTAGACGCCCGGCGTGCCCTGGCTCACCGCGGCGACCGTCGCGGCTGCGGCGTCCGTTACGTGCAGGAATGACCACACGCCGGACCCGCCGCCGATGACGGGGACGTGCCGGCGGCGCACCAGCCGGACGAACGTCTCCGACGCTCCCGGCCCGTACAGCGAGCCGTACCGGAGCGCGAGGCCCGCCAGCGGCGCGCCCGTTACCGCCTGCTCCAGGTATCGGATCGCGTCCAGGGTCGCGCGCATCGCGGCCGGCGGATCCGGGTCGAGCTGGTCCGCTTCGGTCTTCACCGGTCCGCCAGACCGGGCGTTCGGCCAGCCCGCGTAGCTCTGCGCGATCAGCCGCGGCACGCCCTGAGCGCGGGCCGCGGCCAGCAGGTGGTCGAGCCCGGTGGTCCGCAGCCTGCTGGTGGCGGCGAAGGTCTGGTCGAACTTGCGGAGGTTCATCGCGGCCGGGATCGCCGTCATCTCGTGCACGATGACGTCGGGCCGCGCCCGTGCGACCACCGCGCCGACCGCGGTGTCGTCCAGGCCGTCGAGCAGATAAGGCTCCGCTCCGGCGGCCCGCAGGCCCTCGACCTTCGGCTGACTCCGGGTGGTCGCACTGACCTCGTGCCCCGCCGCGACGAGTTGGGGTACCAACTGCCTGCCGACCGCGCCAGTCGCGCCGGCCACCAGCACACGCATCGCTGTTCCTCCGGACTGTTCGCTGCAGCCATCCGATCAAACGCTGAGACGAGATGGCGACCCGCCCCGTGACATGCCCGGCCGGCCGGGGCGGAGTCAAGGCGCGGGCTCAGTCCCGCCGGTCGGCGGCGAACTCGGCCCGCACGCCGAGCAGCCGGACCGGACGGCGGTCGGGGAACTTGTCCAGCGCGGCGAGCGCCGCCCGCTCAATCTCGGCCCGGTCGGCGGTGGGCGAGCTGAGCGGCACGCCGTGCGTGGCGGTGAAGAACGGCCGATACCGCACCTTCACGACGACCCGCACGGCCGGCCTGCCCTCGGCCGCGACGTCCTCGGTGATGAGCCCGGCGAGCTGCGCGACCTCTGACCGGACCCGGTCCCAGTCGTCGATGTCCTGCTGGAAAGTCACCTCCCGGCCGCGCGACCGCGACACGTACGGATCGGCGCTGACATCCGAGCTGTCCAGGCCCCTGGCGGTGGCGACCAGCCACGGCCCGATCGTCGGGCCGAACCGCCGGGCCACGACGGAGACGTCCGCGGCGGCCAGCTCGGACACCGTCGCGATGCCCAGCTCGCCCAGCTTGGCGGCGGTCTTGCCGCCGACGCCCCACAGCGCGCTCACCGGCTCGCCGCCCAGTACCGCGAACCAGGTCGCGTGCGTCAGCCGGAACACCCCTGGCGGTGCGCCGGGACCGGGGGGGTGCGGCTTGCCGAAGCCGGTCGCGAGCTTGGCCTGCAGCCGGTTCTCGCCGATGCCGACGGTGCTGTCGAGCTGAGTCGCCGCCTTGATGGCCCGCCGCACGCTGCGGGCGAAGGCCTCCGGGTCGTCGCTGTCGATCGCGACGAACGCCTCGTCCCAGCCCATCACCTCGGTCACCGCCCCAAGACCGCGCAGCGCCGCCATCACCTCGTCCGAGGCGGCCTCGTACGCCGCACGGTCGGCAGGCAGGAAGACGCAGTCCGGGCAGCGCCGCGCGGCCGTGCGCAGCGGCAGGCCAGAGTGCACGCCGAACGCCCGCGCCTCGTACGAGGCAGTCGCGACCACGCCGCGCTTGGTCGGGTCGCCGTCGCCGCCGACCACGACCGGCTTGCCGCGTAGTTCAGGCCGCCGCAGCACCTCGACGGCCGCGATGAACTGGTCGAGGTCGACGTGCAGCACCCAGGCGGTCACGCCTCTAGTGTTGCGGACATGCCACGCGGCGCCAGCCGGGCCACCGAGCAGCTCGCCCGGCTCGGGATCGAGCACGTCCTGCATCGCTATCCGCACGACCCGAGGCACCCGTCCTACGGCCAGGAGGCGAGCGAGGCCCTGGGTGTCTCTGCTGACCGCGTGTTCAAGACGCTCGTCGCGGACGTGGATGGCCAGCTGACCGTGGCGGTCGTGCCGGTCGCGGGCAGCCTCGACCTCAAGGCGCTGGCTGCCGCGGTCGGCGGGAAGAAGGCTGTACTGGCGGACCCGGCACGAGCAGAAAAAGCATCAGGCTATGTAACGGGCGGAATCGCACCAGTCGGGTTGCGCCGGCGGCTGCCGGTTATCGTCGATGAGACCGCGCTCCGGCATCGCACCGTGTTGTGCAGCGCTGGCCAGCGGGGCCTGGAGATCGAGCTCGCGCCGGCCGACCTGGTCGCGGCCGCGGGGGCACGGATTGCGCCGATCGGCAGGGACCGGTAGCCAGGTAGCGTGGCCCAGCCGAGTCAGCGGTCGGAGTCCGGGTGCCGCAGCCTGCCGGTCGGCGGACGCCGCGTCCGGCCGTTGGCGCCGGTCCTAGGCCGCTCCGCCGCCCCGGCCAGCGCCAGCCGGGCCTCCTCCTCGTCGTGCTCGATCACGTGCATGACGGCGTTGATGAGCGCCAGGTGGGTGAACGCCTGCGGGAAGTTGCCAAGGTGGCGGCCGGAGCTGGCCTCGATCTCCTCCGCGTACAGCAGCAGCGGGCTGGCGTGCGACAGCACCTTCTCGCACAGGTCGCGAGCCCGGTGGTGCTCGCCGATTTCCGCCAGCGCCGAGACAAGCCAGAACGAGCAGATGGTGAACGTTCCTTCCGGCTCGGACAGGCCGTCGTCGGTCTGCTCGGGCCGGTAGCGCAGCACCAGGCCGTCCTTGGTCAGCTCCTCCGCGATGGCGAGCACGGTGGCCCGGATCCGCGGGTCGCTCCGCGGCAGGAACCGCAGCAGCGGCATCAGCAGCAGGGACGCGTCCAGCGCGGTCGTCTCGTAGTGCTGGCAGAACACGCCGCGGTCGTCGACGGCGTTGGCGCAGATGTCCGCGTGGATCTCGTCGGCCGCGAGCTGCCACCGGCGGGCGGCGTCCGGGTCGTCCCTGATCCTCGCGAGCCGCGAGCCGCGATCGGCGGCCACCCAGCACATGAGCTTGGACGAGGCGAAGTGCTTCGGGCTGCCGCGCACTTCCCAGATACCACGGTCGGGCTCGCGCCAGTGCTCGAGTGCGTGCTCGACCTGACGCCTGGCCAGTTGCCACACGCGCTCGTCGAGCCGGTCCCTGGACTTGGTGTGCAAGTACAGCGAGTCGAGGACGACCCCCCACACGTCGTTCTGCTGCTGGGAATACGCGGCGTTGCCGATCCGCACCGGCTGGGCGCCCTGGTAGCCCCGCAGGTGCTTGAGCGTCTGCTCTGGCAGCTCGCCACGGCCGTCGATGCCGTAGACGATCTGCAGGTCACCGCCATCGCGTGCCACCAGGTCGGTGAGGAAGGCAAAGTAGTCGTTGGCCTCCCAGTCGAAGCCGAGCGTGAACAGGCCCCACAGCGCGAACGTCGCGTCCCGGATCCAGCTGTACCGGTAGTCCCAGTTACGCTCGCCGCCCGGCGACTCTGGCAGCGAGGTCGTCGCGGCGGCCGCGATCGCGCCGGTCGGCGCGAACGTCAGCCCCTTGAGCGTCAGCGCACTGCGGGCCAGGTGGCTGCGCCAGCGGTGGTCGGGAAAGTCGCCCCGGGCCAGCCAGTGCTGCCAGTGATGCGCGGTCCACACCTGCCGGTGGTATGCCTCGGCGTAGTCCAGCGGCGGCGCCAGCCGACCCCACGACAGCGCGACGAACCTCGTGTCGCCTTCGTGCAGCAGGGTGCGCGCCCTGGCGCTCGGCCCCTCCACGCCGACCCGGATGTCCGAGGTCAGCGTCAGGGTCAGATCGCTCTCCTCCGGCGTGATCGATGCCTGGTAGTAGCCGCGGTCGGTGTGCCGCCAGCGGCCCCGGATTCGCCCGTAGTCGAACACCGGCTCGCAGTCGAGCACGAGCTGTGCAGCGCCTTGCACGCAGCGCACGGTCCGCAGCAGTGTGTGCTCGGCGTCGTAGTCGGTCGGCGGCCTGGTGTGCGAGCTGCGGCCAGGGTGCTCGTGCCGCCAGGGCCCCATGAGCAGGCAGTCGCGGACGATGATCCAGCCCTCGTCGCAATCCCAGCTGGTCTCCACGACGAGCGTCCCCGGCAGGTAGCGGCGATCGGCCGGCTCGGAGATGTTCTCGGGGCCGAGCCGGAACCGCCCGGCGTCCCGGTCCAGCATCGCGCCGAACACGCTCGGGCAGTCCATCTTGGGCAGGCACATCCACTCGATCGCGCCACTGGGCGCCAGCAGGGCGGTCACCTCGCAGTCGGAGAGGAAGGCGTAGTCGGCGATCGGCGGATACGGCGAGGTCGCCGGCGCGCGGACATCCTGCCAGTCGTCTGCCTGCCGCTGCTGGCGGCCGCCGTCACCCGGCGTCAGCGACAGGGACAGGGCGGTCGCGGCATCCGGCGCTGACCTGTCCGCCGACTGCGACTCGGGGGGTTCGGAGGCCGCGGTCATGTCGCATACATTGCCCTGGCCCGACCGCCGTCAATCGTCTCGGACAGCCGGACGGCGGTGCATTCCGGCCAAGTCCGTCACATCACGCGATGCCGCCGCTTACCGGACGCCTTCCGGGCGGAACTGCACGCTGATGCGCGGACCTGTCGGACGCGCCGACTTCGGGATTGCGTGCTGCCAGGTCCGCTGGCAGCTGCCACCCATGACCAGCAGGTCGCCATGCCCCAGGTCGTGCCGAAGCGTCGGCCCGCCGCCGCCGGCCGGGCGCAGCAGCAGCGACCGCGGCGTGCCGAGCGACAGGATGGCAACCATGGTGTCCTCGGTGCCGCCGCGGCCGATCGTGTCGCCGTGCCAGGCGACGCTGTCCCGGCCGTCCCGGTACAGGCACAGGCCGGCCGTGACGAACCGCTCGCCGAGCTCGGCCGCGTAGTGCTCGTTCAGCGCCTGACTGGCGTCCGTCAGCAGCGGGTCGGGTAGGTCGTCGCCGGCGCCGTAGAAGCAGAGCAGGCGCGGCACGTTGACGACCCGCTCGTACATCCAGCGTCGCTCCGCGCGCCACGGCACCGTCTCGATCAGCCGGCTGAAGAGCGCGTCCGCGCCGGTCATCCAGGCGGGCAGGAAGTCGATCCAGGCACCGTGAGCCAGCTCGGTCCGCGCCAGCCGGCCGAGCGGACCGGGTCCGGGACTCCCGGTGAGGTCGAGCAGCGATCCTTGCAGCGCCGCGCTCATGCGCTCGATGATATCAGTCAAATATTCGTTCGGATTAGCCGCGCGACGCCTGGTTGCTTACCCTTCCGCCGCCCGCGACGCAGCGAGCCAGTCGGCGAACGTCACCCTCCCGACGACGTCAGCCTGACTGGTGGTGAGGCCACCAGCGCGCAGCTCGCGACCCACCCGGCCGGGGAGCGGCACCGGCACCAGGACCGCGCTCTGCCCGGTCGCCGATCGCCACGTGCGGGCGAGGTCGCCGAGGCTGCTGACCTCCGGGCCGGCCACCTGTATCCGGCGCTCGGCCGGATCGGTCTCGGCCGCTGCCGCGACGGCGCTGGCGACCTCGGCCGCCGCGACCGGCTGTATCGGCAGCCGTCCAGCGAGCAGCACCCGGTAGCGGGCGGTCGCCGCGAACACCGACGCTGCGAGCTCGTGGAACTGGGTGGCCCGGACGATTGTCCAGGGCACCTGGCCCCGCGTGACGACCCGTTCCTGCTCGGTCTTGACCCGGTAGTAGCCGAGCGGCACGTGGTCGCACCCGACGATCGAGATGCACACGTGGTGACGCACGCCAGCCCGCTGCTCGGCGGCCAGCAGCCGGCTCGAGCCGTCGACGAGCACCTGCCGCGGCCGGCGCTGCGAGTTACTCGCGTCGACCACCGCGGAGCAGTCCGCGAGGGCCGCGTCCAGGCCCGCGCCGGTGCGGAGATCCACCGGGAACGCGGCGCTGCTGCGGCCGAGCACCCGCGCGTCGTGGCCGCGCTTCGCCAGCTCCGCGGTGATGTGCCTGCCCAGGGTGCCGGCTCCGCCGATTATCGCGATTCTCATGACCGTGCCGACGGCGTGCGGGCCTCGGCCGTGACGTTCGCCCCCGCCGCCACTCTCAGCAGCACCCGGTCAAGCACCGGCCGGTAGCCGAGCCGCTGATACAGCGCGTTGCTGGTCGGATTCGCCAGGTCGGTGAACAGCACGACGCTGCGAGCGCCCGCTGCCAGCGCAGCCCGGCTGATCGCCGCCGTAGCGCCGGCCGCGTACCCGTGCCGTCGGTGCGCGGGCGGGGTGTAGACGCCGGTCACCCTGGCCACGCCGGCCACGGTGCGGGTCAGCCCGGCCATCGCGACTGGCTCGCCGCCGGCCTCCCACAGCATGAGCCCATCGTGGCTGAGCTGGTCCGCTACGACTCGGCTCGAGTGCTCCGGGCCCGCTGCCTCGGCTTCAGCCCGGAACGCCTGGTGCCAGTCGACAAGCAGTCCCGCGTCCGCGTGGCTGGCCAGTCGCGCGACGCCACGGGGCGCCGGCGCCGGCGGCACGAGGTTGCCGAGCAGGTAGAGCCGACTCCGGCCGCTGGCCGTTCCGGTGCCGCCGGTCTCGCTCATCCAGTCGGCGAGGAAGCCGGCCTCGTCGGTGGCGGCGAGATTGACCGCGGTCGGCAGCCCGCGCCCGGCGGCCAGCGCCGCGAGCAAGCCGGGCACCGATCCGGCCGGCAGGGTGGCCACCAGCAGCGGGAACGGCGGTGTCTGCAGCACTGCGCCGTCGACGGCGCCATCGGCCCGCTGGTGCCAGCCGAACACCGGCGCGTCGGCGCCGTACCTCGACATGCCCGCGTGCCGCAGGGTGGCCAGCACCGACAACGGCACGGTCTGCCGCACCGGATCGGCGCTCAGGTGCGCCCCCGCCGCGCGCTCGAAGTCGTCCAGGCTGTCCGTCAGCCGCCAGCTCATGTCTCATCCTGGCGAGTCGGGACCCGTTATCGATTGGGTTTCTCAGTAACTATTACTGAGAAACCCAATCGATAATCGTTTCCGAGCAGAGGGAGCAGCCGGATGCGCGTGATCGTGGTGCGGCACCACCGGATCGACGAGGCCGGCTTCGTCGCCGACGCGTTCGCCGCCCGCGGCGCGGAGCTCAGCACGCACCTGTTCCCCGGACAGCCGCCGCTGCCGTCACTGGACGGGGTCGGCCACGTGGTCGTGCTGGGCGCGGCCTGGTCGGTGTACGAGGAGCGGATCGCGGACTGGATCGGCGCGGAGCTGGACTGGCTGCGGCAGGCCGACGCGGCCGGCATCCCGGTCCTCGGCATCTGCTTCGGTGCCCAGGCGCTGACGGTGGCGCTCGGCGGCCGGGTCGAGGCGGCACCGCGCAGCGAGGTCGGCTGGGTCACCGTGCAGACCGCCGATGCGGGCCTGATCGAACCGGGCCCCTGGCTGGAGTTCCACCGCGACCGGTGCCTGCCGCCCCCCGGCGCGCGGGTGCTGGCCAGCAACGACGTATGCGTCCAGGCCTACGGCGTCGGACCGCACCTCGCGGTCCAGTTCCACCCGGAGGTCGACGGCGCTCAGGTCGGCCGCTGGCTCGCTGACGGCGGCCGAGCCGAGGCCGAGCGGGCTGGTCAGGACCCGGATCGGCTGCTCGCGGAGACGCGCGCCGCGGAGCCGGCCGCCGGGCGCCGTGCCGACCGGCTGGTCGCCGCCGCCCTGCGGCTCGCGGACGCGGCCGGGCGCTAGCGATCCTCGGCTCGAAGGCTGGCACGAGGGGTGACAACCGAGCGTGATTCGGTACAGGGTGTAGAAGAGAACTTCCAGGTGCGGGACGCCGCAACGCGACGATGGGCAGGTGCCAATGCCAGACGACATCCTGACGGTCTACGCCGGGGCTCAGCCGGACAAGCTCGCCGTGATCGACGACAAGGGCGACGGCGACGTGGTCCAGCGGACGTACGCCGAGCTGGAGGCCGCCGTCAACAGGCTCGCGAACGCGCTCCGCTCGCTCGGCGCCGAGCCGGGACAGAAGGTCGTCTGGTGCGGACCGAACTCGCTGCCGGTCATCGAGGTGCTGAACGCCACGCGCAAGGTCGGCGGGGTGGCCGTCGCGCTGAACTACCGGCTCACCCCGGAGGAGGCGCGCTACGTCATCGAGCACTCCGACGCGGAGATCGGCTACGTCGACGCGGAGCACGCGCACCTGTTCAGCGGGCTGGTGGGCACGCTGCCGCGGCTGCGGCACGTGATCGTATTTGGCGGCGCTGGCCCGGCTCCGGACGGCATGCTGCGCTGCGAGGAGCTCACTGCCGCCGCGTCGGACCAGCCGCCGGACGTCGATGCGGACGCCGCCGCCGCGGCGGCGACCATGATCTACACATCGGGCACGAGCGGCAAGCCGAAGGGGGCCGTCCGGCGCGGCACCGACCCGGCGGCCTTTGCCGGGCTCATCAACCTGCTCGGTTACCGGCCCGACGACATCTACCTGACCTCGGGGCCGCTGTATCACAGCGGGCCGGGCATGGTCCTCGCCTTTGCCCTGCTGTTCGGCCAGACCATAGTCGTGCAGCGTAAGTTCGACGCGGAGGACTGGCTGCGGCTGCTGGACAAGTACTCCGCGACGTCCACGTTCTCGGCGCCAGCGCTGATGCGGATGGTGTGCGCGCTGCCGGACGACGTCAAGGCGCGCTACGACCGGTCGTCCATGCGCATCATGCTGGCGAACGCGGCGCCGTGGAGCTTCGCGCTCAAGCAGCAGTACGTCGCGGACTTCCCGCCCGAGTCGCTGTGGGAGATCTACGGCTCGACCGAGCTCGGCGTCGACTGCGTGCTGGAGCCGAAGGACCAGATGCGCAAGCCAGGGTCGTGTGGCAAGCCGGCCCCCGGCGTGGAGGTCGTGCTGTTCGACGAGGACGGCAGCGAGGTCACCGGCACCGGGCCCGAGCACACCGGCGAGCTGTACGTGCGGTCGGCCGCCGTCTTCAACGACTACTACAAGCAGCAGGATAGCTACGAGGCGAGCAGCCGCGGTGACTTCCACACGGTCGGTGACATCGCCTACCGGGACGACGAGGGCTATCTCTACATCTGCGACCGCAAGAGCGACATGATCATCTCCGGCGGCATGAACATCTACCCGGCGGAGATCGAGGCGGCGCTCGAGCAGCACCCGGCCATCTACGACATCGCCGTGTTCGGCATCCCGTCAGAAGACTGGGGCGAGCTGGTGCACGCGACCGTTGTGCTGGCGCCGGGTGCGTCGCTCTCGCCGGACGAGATCAAGGACTTCGGCAAGCAGCACCTGGCCAGCTACAAGGTGCCGCGGTCGATCGACTACGTCGATGAGCTCCCGCGGACCGGGTCCGGCAAGATCCTTAAGCGACAGCTGCGGGCGCCGTACTGGGCGGGCCGAACGGCCCAGGTGAGCTAGCGGGAGAGCGGGCCCGCATGTCGCGCACGCGGCACACCACGGGTGCAGATCGCTTATTCTTCGCAATATGGTCGCCGAGGAGTACCCGCCCCAGCTTTCCGTGCTCGAGCCATACCCAGAACGCTCCGTCATCGTTGCCGGACCGCCGGGACCCGAGCCGGGTAGCTGGACGGGCGCGCCGAGTGCGCTCGTCGACGGCGACGAGATCATCCTGACCTACCGGCTCCGCGGTGGCCCGCGGCGTGGCTATGCCGTGGTCGTGGCTCGCTCAGCCGACGGCGTGCACTTCCAGACCATGCAAGTCATCGCCAAGGAGGACATGGCCGCCGACTCGCTGGAGCGGCCGGCCCTGATGCGGACCCCCGCTGGCGGCTGGCGGCTGTACCTGAGCTGCGCGACGCCGGGAACCAAGCACTGGCGTGTCGAGCTGCTCGAGGCGCCCGCACCGGACGCCTTCGACCCGGTCAAGCGCGTGGTGGTGCTGCCGGGTGACGCTGGCTCGGCCGTCAAGGATCCGGTGATCAGAATTCACGAGGGAACGTGGCACCTGTGGGCCTCGGTGCACCCGCTCGCCGATCCCGGCCACACCGACCGGATGAGCACCGACTACTTCTCCAGTCTCGACGGCGTCGACTGGATCTCGCACGGCCACGCGCTGACCCCGCGGCCGGACGAGTGGGACGCGCGCGGCGTCCGGGTGACCGCGGTGCGGTTTGAGCCGGACCGGGTCGTAGCGCTCTATGACGGCCGGGCGACCGCGGCCGAGAACTTCGAGGAGCGAACCGGCCTGGCGACCGGGATCGGGCCGGCTGCGCTGGCCGCCAACGGCTCCGTTCCCGTGGGCGGCGGGTCGGATGGCACGCGCGGCCTGCGTTACGTGGACATCGTCGCGCTCGGCGACGGCCGTGAGCGGTGGTACTACGAGTACACCCGCCCGGATGGTCAGCACGAGCTACGGACGGAGCTGCGGTAGCCCGCTAGTACTCGCGCGGGCGGCCGTTGCGGGCCTGCCGCTGACCGGTCGGCCGCGCGCCGACCAGTCCGCCGGAGTCCGAGCGCGGGCCGAGCCAGCCCGTGAAATCCTCGCCGGTCAGTTCTCCGAGCAGCCGCACGTCCGCCTCGAAAAACGGGATGAGCGCCTGTCGCTGCGCCCACGTCAGCGGACGTCGTGGCGCGGCGCCCCGCTGGAGGCTGCCTTCCAGCTTGTCGATCACTGCCTTGGCCGGATGGCCCGGCAGCGCGCTGGTGATCGCCGAGCCGGCCCGCAGCAGCGCGGACAGGTACCGGTGCCGCCGGGTCAGGTCTGGATGAGCCGTGACGTTCTCCTTGGGCAGGTCCGAGATCAAGCCCTGGCTGATGCCGAGGAAGGAGCAGATCCGGTCCAGCACCCCCGCCCGGTCCTCGAGCAGTTCCCGGTACCGGAACAGCAGCACCTGCGCGGCCGGGAACACCGAGTACAGGTGCTGGAGCTGCGCCCCGTACAGGCCGAGCCGCTTGTAGTGCCAGAAGTCCGCCCAGCCCGCGGCGGCCCGCCGGTCCTCGGCGGCGCAGGCCCGGAGGAAGTCATCGATCGGGTCCAGCCCGGCCGACCACAAGTGGGTCCAGTTCGAGTGCGCGCGCTCGATCGGATCCCGCAGTACAACGATCATCCGGGCGTGCGGCACCAGCGCCCTGATGCGCCGCTGGGCCGCCTGGTTGTACAGGTAGAACGGCGTGGACTCGCCGCGCAGCGTGCCGGCCGGCGCCGGATCAAAGAGAGCCTCGTAGTCCGGCCGGCGCCAGACGTGCTCGGCGTAGGTCGTGGCGTCGCCGGGGCCGCCCTGCTCCGGGGGCGGGCCGTCGGTGAGGAAGAACTTGGGCTCCTTCACCGCCGACATGTACAGCTCGGGGTGCTGTGCGAGCGCGGCGTGCAGCGCGGTCGTCCCGGCCTTGGGAACACCAGCCACGAAAAAATCCGGAAGCGCCACCGCGACCTCCCGTGCGCCAGCCCGACCACGTGCGGGCCATAGAAAGCTATCAGGTCGCTCTGAAATGTGCTCAATAGGCGGGTCCCGGTGCGCCGCCTCCTCGCCGGGCCACTCCGATGGAGGGTTCCCGGCCAGCGGGCTGACAAGCATTGGCAGGATCGGAGGGTGGCAACGGGCCAGCGGGACCAGACCTGGCAGGACCCGCCCGCGGGGTTGCGGCCGATGCTGGCCACCGCGGGCCCGCTGCCGTCCGACGACACCGGCTGGGCGTACGAGCTGAAGTGGGACGGGCTGCGGGCCCTGGCGTTCTGCACCGACGGCGTCGTCCGGCTGACATCCCGCACCGGCCGGGACATCACGACCACCTACCCCGAGCTTGCCCGCGCCCCTGGACTGACGGGCGCCCGCGAAGCCGTGCTGGACGGGGAGATCGTGGCCTTTGCCAGCGGGTCATGGCCTGACTTCGAGGCTCTGCAGCAGCGAATGAACATCGCCTCGGCCGCGCAGGCGGTCGCTCTGTCGGCCCAGATACCGGTCAGTTACCTGGCCTTTGACCTGCTCTGGCTGGACGGCAGGCCGCTGCTCGCGCAGCCCTACGCGCGCCGCCGTGAGCTACTGGAGGGTCTCGGGCTTGACCGCGGCCACTGGCAGGTCCCGCCGTCGTTCCGCGGCGAGTCCGGCCCCGACATTCAGGCGGTGTCCGTGCAGCAGCGACTGGAAGGGGTGATGGCGAAGCGGATCGCGTCGCGGTACGAGCCTGGCCGCCGGTCAGCTGCGTGGCTGAAGGTCAAAAACGTGTTTCGGCAGGAGGTCGTCATCGGTGGCTGGAAGCCCGGCGAGGGCGGCCGGGCTGGCTGGATCGGCTCCCTCCTCGTCGGCGTTCACTCCGGCGGCGACCTGGTGTACTGCGGTCACGTCGGCACCGGCTTCAGCCAGCAGACGCTCCGGATGCTTGCCGACAAGCTCGCCGCGCTGCGCCGCGACACCGCTCCGTTTGCGGGTCAGCTTCCAGCCGAGGACGCCAGGTCCGCCCGCTGGGTGGAGCCGGTGCTCGTGGCCGAGGTCGCGTTCGCCGGCTGGACCAGATCCGGACGGCTACGCGGGCCGGCGTACAAGGGCCTGCGCGACGACAAGGACGCCGCCGAGGTGGTGCGCGAGTCCTGAGCCGTAACCCCTGTCTTGCGCAGGCGTTACCGCTTGGCCCTGGCACCGGGCACAGACCCGATTCCGGCCGCGTGCGGGCGCGAGTCGTCCTAGCGTCTGCGCACGACGCAGGACGCACGGCGACAGACCGCACGAGTGCGGCGGCCCGTCGACGGCGCCCCGCCGGACTCCGGAGGCCCGGATGAGGTCTATAGACGTGCGGCGCCGCGCGCGACTCAGGTGGCGCGGCGTAGTCGCTGCGGTCGCGGTTCTCACGCCGGTGGTCGTCGGCTGCGGTGCCGCGGCCGTGCCGGTCCCGCTGCCAGCCAGGTCACCACGCGCGGCGACGGGCGCCGTGGCCAGCCCGGCCGCTGCGCGCACACCGCGCCAGCAGGTGATCGCCGCGCTCGTCGGCTACACCGCCGCCGTGAGCGCGGCCGAGAAGTCGCGGAACGCGGCGACCGCCCGACGGCTGCTGCAGCCCTACCTCGCCGCGAACCGCATTGACGACACAGTTCAGACGATGAGCGGCATCTGGGCCAAGGGCGAGGTGTTCTTCGGCCAGGACGTCCTGCACGTGCTGAGCGTCACCATCAGCGGTCAGTCCGCGTTCGTCCATGACTGCGACGACACCAGTGGCATGGGCCTGAGCTACCAGGCGACCGGTCAGCTCGTGCCCGGCTCGGCCGGGGTCGGCGAGCTGAACATCGTCACTCACCTCGCTTTGCTGTCCGGCCGCTGGCTCGTGCAGTTCCAGCTGGTCGAGGACGTGCCGTGCACGCCGTGACGCGCCGCCGGCCGGTGCGCAGGCTAGCCCTGGCGGCGCTGTGCGTGCTGGTGCTCGTCGCGGTTTCCGCCATCGCCGGCGAGGAGCGGGCCGCTGCCGCCGACCCCGGCGGCTGCGCGCCGTACGTCGCCGGCACCGTCATCCCGGTCCCGTGTTCGTCGGGATCCGAGAGCGCCGCGAGCACCGGTGCGGCCGGCCCCGGCACGTCCGTGAGCGGAGCGTGCAGCATCGTCCCGCTCGACCAGGCACAGGCGCAGAGCCTCGGCCTGTCCTGGCCGCCGCCATCCGGTGAAGCCTGGGCGCTACTGGACTGCCTGGGCGGCGCGATCGGACCCGGGCCGCAGGCGGTGCTGGTCAGCACCGCCCCGAACGCACCGCAGGTAACGCCGGCGCAGCTGCTAATCCAGGCGCTGCAGGAATTGCGGGTGCCCGCGCTGCCGCCGGCCACCGCCCCGCCGGTCGGCGCCGACGGGCTGGTCGGTCTGCCTGAGTGGTTCTGGATCCCGGCGGCCAGCTGGCACTCGCTGACGGTAACGGTCACAGCCGGGCCCGTCTGGGCGACCGTGACCGCAACGCCGTCCGCCCTGAGTTTCGACCCGGGCACCGGCGCAGGCGCGGTTACCTGCCCCGGTCCTGGAACCGCCTACGACCCGGCGGTGCCCGCCGCCACGCAGCGCACCGGCTGCTCGTACACGTACGCGCAGCCGTCGGCGGACCTGGTCGGCGATTCCTACCCGGCGTCGGTCACGGTGGTGTGGCAGGTCGCCTGGACCGGCTCCGGAGGTGCGGGCGGGGTGCTGGCTCCGGCGCTATCGGTACCGGTGAGCATCCCCATCCGGGTGGCGCAGGCGGAAGCGCTGGTGACCGGCGCGTGAGCCCCGCGACCTCCGCACGGTCGCCGGGAGCCGAGAATCGGATCGGTAACCCGTCTGGTGCGCGCGCCCCCACGCGACGTGCCCGCGCGATGGCGGCCGGGCTGGCGGCGGTGGTCGCGCTGGTTGCCGTCGTGGCTGGCGCGCCCGTGCTGCTCTTCGAGTTCGCTGGCTCGCCGCTGCCCCGCCGCCTGGCTGGCTGGCACCAGATCCTGGCGGGGCTGTTCAGCCGCGATGGCGCCGGCCTGGTGCTCGCCGTCGTCAGGGACGGCACCTGGCTGGCCTGGCTGGCCTTCACCGCCTGCGTGCTGGCCGAGGCGCTCGCCGCGGTCCGCGGCCGCCGCGCCCCCTGGCTGCGGCTCGGGGGCATCCAGGGCGCCGCGGCGCGTCTGGTCGCGCTGGCCGCGCTCACGGTGGGCACGTCCGCCGCCAGCGCACTCCCCGCGTCGGCGGCGACCGTGGCGGCCGAGGACGCCAGTCAGAGCCAGCCCGGCCCGTTACAGCTAGGGACCGGGCCGGTCGCGGCCGTAGCGGGGCCCGTGACCGCCGCCGCGACGGTCGTCACCGTGCAGAGCGGTGACTGCCTGTGGTCCATCGCCCAGCGCTACCTCGGCAATGGCGACTTGTATCCGGAGATCGCCCGCCTCAACTACGGGCGGCAGATGGGCGACGGTCAGGCATTCACGAACCCCGCGCTGATCATGCCCGGCTGGCAGCTGCTGCTGCCCGCCGGCGGCACTGCAGGCAGCACCGCCCCCGGCACCGCCGACGGCGCGGGGCAGTCAGCACCACTGCCCGGTGTGAGCCAGCACCCGGGTCACGCGACCACGGACACGCACTACCGCAGGCGGCATCCGGCGGCCCGCACCGCCGTGACGACAGCGCCGTCAGTCGGCGAGCCCGGCGGGAACGCAGCCGGTGGACCCGCCGCCCGCTCGTCTGCTCGCGCCGACTCGACGGGCCCCGCTCCGGCCAGCCGGGCGGCCGGCCACGCAGCGCAGGTCCCGCAGGCGGCGATGTTCGTGACTGGCGCGCTGGCGGGCGCGATCCTGGCCGGCCTGACACGGCTCCGGTTCCGGCAGCGTCAGGAGCGTCGGCCTGGTCGCCGGATCGCGCTGCCGGCCAGCGCTGCCGTGCTTGCCACGGAGCAGCGCCTGCGCGCGACGACTGTCGCGCAGCCGCTGCAGCGGCTGCGCGACGCGCTCGCCGTGTTGGAGGCTGGCGTGCTCGCGGGCAACGGCAGGCTTCCCGACATCGTCGGCGTGCACGTCGCCCCCGACGTGCTGGAAGTCTTGCTGGCCGCGCCGGCAGCGGAGGCGCCGCCCGCGCCGTTCGCGGTGAGCCCGGGCCGGCAGGGGATGTGCTGGCAGCTCCCGCTGCCAGCCGCAGCCGCGCTGCCGGCGGAGCGGCCCGCGTGTCACGTGCTGCCCGGCCTCGTCACCGTCGGGTCGACGGCTGACGGATACCTGCTGCTCGACCTGGAATCGCTGCAGGTCACTGGCTGCGACGGGCCGCCAGCCCTGGTCGACCAGGTGGTGACCACGATCGCGACCGAGCTAGCGGCCTGCCAGTGGAGCGGCTGGTACGAGTTGTATCTGGTGGGGTTCGACGAGCTCGCGCCGCTGGGCCGCGCCGAGCACTGCGCGACGCTGGCGGAAGCGCTGTGCATCATCGCGTCCCGCTGTGCGAGGACGCAGCAGCGCATCGCGGCGCGGGCTCCCGTCGGCGTTCGTGAGTTGCGGCTGGCCGAGCCGGACGATGAAGACTGGGGCCTCACGATCCTCGTCAGCCGTGCTGAGCCGTCGCCGGATCAGCTCACCCGGCTGCTCGACCTCGTCGTGGACAGCCGGATCGGCGCGGCGGTGCTGTTCGCCGGCGACCCGGAGGCGGCCGACGGCCGGATGGCCCCCGTGGCGCTGCAACTAGCGCCCGACCCGCTGGCCGCCGATGCAATCGTGGCCAACGTGGTTCCGCTGCAGATCACCGTGCGCCCGCACGCGCTGTCAGCGGCGGAGTACGCCGCGATCGGCACGCTGTTTACCGCGGCTGATTGCGACGACGTCGGTCCGGACGAGGAGCCGTACACCCGATACGCAGCGGCGCCGTGGATCCCGCAGGCGGCAGCGTTGCGACCGGGCCCGGACGTCGCGGCTGGCCCGCAACCTGAAGCGCCGGACGACGCGGACGCAGGCGGCGGGAACGCGCACGACACCGAGCTGCTCAGCGGCGAGCCGGACGCGTCCGACCCGGCGGCCGCCGGTCCGGACGGAACCAGGCCGGGGACTGCCGAAGCGGCCGCGGCGGGTCTGACCGTCAGCGTCCTCGGCCCGCTCGTCATCGGCGGAGCAGCGGGCCAGTTGCAGCCCAAGCAGGCCGAGCTCGTACTCGCGCTGTCGCTGGCCGCACCGGCAGGCCTGTCCAACTCCGCGCTGTGCAGCCTGCTCGGCGCCGATCCCGATCATCCGAAGCCAACCGACGCGGTCCGGCAGATCATCGCGCGGACGCGGCGCCGGCTCGGACTGGCAAGCGACGGCGCGGAGTACATCATCCACGCGGGTCGCGGCCAGTACCTGCTGCACCGCGAGGCGGCACTGGACTGGCCGCGGTTTCGCGAGCTCGTCGCCTCCGGCGGAACCGACGATCTGCGCAGCGCGCTGGCCCTGGTGCGCGGTGAGCCGTTCACCGGCGGCTACTTCTGGTGGATCGACATACCGCTCATCGAAAGCGTGCGGGCCGAGATCGTCGACGCGGCCGAGCGGCTCGCGGACATCGAGCTCGCGACTGGCTCGCCGCGGGCAGCGGCGCGAGCGGCGCGGGCGGGCCTGCTGGCCGAGGCGTCGGCTGAGCAGTTGTGGCGGGCTGTCATGCGCGCCGAGCACGCGGCCGGCAATCTCGCTGGCGTGACCGAGGCGTGGCTGCGATGCCTTGACGCGATCCAGGACGTGGCGCCGGCCGGGGAGCCGCACGCTGACACCACGGAGCTCTACCGGCGGCTCGTAGCGGCCGTACCAGAGTCGGCCCGGACTTAGGGGCCGAGGCAGCGCTCGGTGTGGCTGCAGGGCACCGATAGATTGTGCGCGGAGCATCGGCCGAAGGGACTTCTCAGATGTCGGAAACTGACAGGGCGGGCGTGCAGACCGTGCTGTGGCACCCGTTCGCCACGATGGCGAGCGTGCCCGGCCACACCGTGACCATGGTCCGGGGCGAGGGGTCGACGATCTACGACGCATCCGGCCGGTCGTATCTGGATGCCCTTGCCAGTCTCTGGTACGTCAACGTCGGCTACGGCCGTGCCGAGCTCGCCGAGGCTGCCGCAGCCCAGATGCGCGAGCTCGCGTGCTTCCAGGCATACGAGGTGTTCTCCAGCGAGCCGGCCGAGGCGCTCGCGCGGCGCGTGTCGGCACTGGTGCCCATGCCCGACGCGAAGGTGTTCTTCACTCCTGGCGGCGGATCGGACGCCGTCGACAGCGCCGCCAAGCTCGCGCGCGCGTACTGGAATGCGGTGGGGCGGCCAGGCAAGCAGATCATCGTTGCCCGCTCGCACGCCTATCACGGCATGAACGCCTACGGTACGTCGCTCGGCGGCATCCCGGCGTTCACCGACCCGTTCGGGCCGCTCGTCACCCTCGTCGAGCACGTGCCGTGGGACGACGCGGCGGCGCTCGCCAAGGTCATCGAGCAGGCGGGTCCGGACCGGGTCGGCGCGTTCTTCTGCGAGCCGGTCGTCGGCGCGGGCGGCGTGTACTTCCCGCCCGATGGCTATCTTGCCGAGGTTCAGCAGATCTGCCGGGACAACGACGTGCTGTTCGTCGCCGACGAGGTGATCACCGGTTTCGGCCGGACCGGCGAGTGGTTCGGCAGCGTGCGGTACGGGCTTGAGCCGGACATGATGACCGTCGCGAAGGGTCTGACGTCCGGGTATCTGCCGCTGGGCGCGGTCGTCGTCGGCCCGCGGGTTGCCGAGCCGTTCTGGCGGCCCGGCTCGACTGAGGTGTTCCGCCACGGCTACACCTACACGGCCCACCCGGCTGCGTGTGCGGTCGGCCTGGCGAACCTCGACATCATCGAGGGCGAGCGGCTGGTGCCCAGGGTCAGGGACCTCGAGCGGGTCCTGGCCGGAGCGCTCGCGCCGCTCGCGGACCACCAGGCCGTCAGCGAGGTGCGCACCGGAGCCGGCCTGCTCGCCGCCGTCGAGATATCCGCGGCGGCGCGTGCGGCCGACCCCGGCCTCGGGGCCAGGGTCGTGGCCGCTGCGCGCAGCCGGGGTGTCATCACGCGGCTGCTGCGCGGCGCGGCGCTCCAGCTCTCGCCGCCGTTCGTGATCACGGCCGAGGAGCTGCACCAGATCGCTGCCGTGCTGACCGCGGCGCTGGACGCCGAGCTGGCCTGAGCCCGGCTTTCGCCCGGTAAGCTGCGCTCGCGCGACGGCGCGGGCGGGCGTCCTGCTGCGGCGGCTTGGTGCCGGGTCGGCGGGGTGGGCACGTCGCAGCGACGCGAGGAAACCAAGCGCTTCATACTGATAGCGGGAGAAGCTAACCGGCGAGGGACAGACGATGCGGCTTCGGTCGGGTGTGGCGATCGATCTCGGCACGGTGAACACGCTCGTGTACGTCGCGGGCCGCGGCATCGTCATCGACGAGCCGACGGCCATCGCAATCAGCCGCGAAACCGGCGAGGTCGTGTCCGTGGGGCAGGCTGCGGACGCGCTCACCGGTAAGGAGCCGCACGGCATCGACGTCGTGCACCCGCTGCGGGCCGGCGTCATCGCGGATCTCGACGCGACCGTGGCGATCCTGCAGGTGTTCGTGCGCCGGGCCCGGCTGAGTAGGCGGCTGGCCAGGCCCGTGGCGATCGTGTGCCTGCCGGTCGAAGCCACGGTGGTGGAACAGCGCTCGGTGGTGGCCGCGGTCGCAGCGCTGCGGCCGCGGTGTGCGGTCCGCCTGGTCGAGGAGCCGGTGGCTGCGGCGGCGGGCTCGGGCTTTGAGCTGCTGGCGGGTTCGGGCGCGTTCGTCGTGGACATCGGCGGCGGGACCACGGACATCGCGGTGCTCGCTGGCGGCCATCTCGTGCGAGCGCGCTCGCTCCGACTCGGCGGCGACGCCATGGACGACGCCGTCGCCAGGGCGGTCAAGAGCGAGCATGGCCTGCTCATCGGCCGGAATGCGGCGCGCAACCTGAAGATGACGCTCGGGCTCGCGGCCGGCGAGCTCACCGAGGCGGAGACGGTCGGCATCGACGCGGCCGGGCGCACGCCCCGGAGCGAGCGCGTGTCCGCGCGACTGGTGGCGGCGGCCATCGAACCGGCCGTCGCGTCGATCACCGCGACCGTGCGCGAGATGCTGTCCGACATGCCGCCCAACCTCGCCGAGGAAGTGGTCCGCAGCAAGATCCGGCTCTCCGGCGGTGGCGCGCTGCTGCCCGGCCTCGCCTACCGGATCGAGGCCGACGCCGACATCGCCACGACGGTCGTTGATGATCCGCTGCGCTGCGTGATCCGGGGCGCTGCGCAGATCCTGGAACGCGGCACGGCCAGGGCGGGGTCGACCGCTGGCTGACGGCCCGCTGGCTCGCGGGCGGCCTCTTGCCGCAATTAGCCGAAGTCTGCAGGGGATGCCGGTGTTAAATGAGCTGCGCGAAACTTCGCAGTTTTGGCCGGGCGCGCCGGGTGCGCGGACTGCAGCCGGGGCCGAGCGGCCACGGAGGGAGACCCATGCCAGCGCGCGCGCGTTGGTCGCGTCAGCGGTCGATCCGCGCTCTCCTCGCGTTAGGCCTCGTCGTCCCTCTCGTGTGCTTGCTTGCGTTGTGGGGGTTCGGTACCGGCGTCACGATGTCGCGTGCCGCTGCCGACCACGACTTCACCGCGGTTGACCGGCTGTATTCGGGTCCGGTTCAGCCACTCCGCGCCGCGCTCGCGGCCGAGCAACTGCAGGTGGTTACCTGGCTCAGCGCCGGTCGCCCCGCTCCGGTCGCCCCGCTGCTGGCGCGGTTCCGCGTCACCGACCGGGCTGCGACGGCCTTTCTTGCCGCGGCGCACGCCGACCAGCCAGTGATCCCGTCGGCCGCTCGGCCGGCGCTGCACGCGCTCGAGTCGCTGCTGGCCGGCCGCGCCGCGCTGCGGGCGGGTGCGCAAGGTGGCCAGCTAACCGCGCTGGCTGCCGTCCGGGCCTATGGCGCCATCCTCACCGCTGTCGATGGCTTCGACGCGCGCCTGCTCGTCGTCGACGACGCGTCGCTGTCTCGGCAAGCCGCGGCGACTGTCGAGGCCGACAGTGGCGTAGACCTCGCGCGCGGCGAGATCGCGCTCGCTGCGGGCGCCGCCGCTGCTGGCGGTGCGATGAGTACCCCGGAGCGAGTGCTGTTCGCGCAGGACGGCGCCGGGGCACGACTGATGATCAACAGCGCGCTCACCGTGCTCGACCCACGCCTGGGCTCCGGCTACCTGCGGGTCAGGAACTCGGCCGCTTACCGAGCCGTCGGCACCGTCGAAGCTCAGATCGCGGCGGTTGTCGGCGACGTCGACCTCGTGCCGGTCGACGCACCCGCGGTTGCGAGCAGCGCCTCGGCGCTGAGCACCGGCTACCTGGCCGCGCAGCGCCAGAACGCCGCCGGTCTGGCCAGCCTGGCAGCACAGGCGAGCGGCACGGCGACGCTGGTGGCCACGCTGATAGCCGGCCTCGGCCTGGTGGCGGTCCTGGCATCGATCGTCCTGGCGATCTACCTCTGGTGGCGGATCACCAGCGCGGTCACCGGGCTGACGGCCGTGGCGCTGACGGTGGAGGACCAGCGGCCGCCGCGGCTCGCCGGGCCGAAGAGCGTGGCGGGTGCCGGCGACGGGCCGGCGGTGCCAGTACCCGGGCCGGCCGGCCGCATCACGGAACTCGCCACGGCCAGTGCCGCCCTCGTCGCGGCGCAGCAGCTCGCGCGGCAGACGGTAGCAGCGCAGGACCAGCTCCGCAGCGGAGCGAGCCAGTTCCTGCGCAACCTCGGGCTGCGCAGCCACGCCCTGGCGTATCGCCAGCTCACGATGCTCGAAGTGATCGAGAGCGGCACGAGCGATCCGCAGACGCTGGCGGGACTGGTGGCCGTCAGCCAGCTCAGCGCGCGGATGCGGCGGCACGCCGATGGGTTGCTCGTGCTCTCGGGCGGCTCGCTGGCCCGCAGTGAGCAGGCACCGCTGCCGGTTGGCGACCTGATCCGCGCGGCGGCGTCCGACGTAGACGACGGGTCGCGGGTCAGCGTGGTCGGCGATGCTCTGGACGCGGTGACGGCCGACGCCGTGGCCGACGTCCGGCACTTGATCGCTGAGCTGGTGGAGAACGCCGTGCGACACACACCGCAGCTGGCCGAGGTTACCGTACGTACCGGCCGAGCCGGACGTGGCCTGGTGGTCGAGGTGGAGGACCACGGGCCCGGCTTCGCCGAAGCGGATCTCGAGCGCGCGAACGCGCTGCTCACGGACCCGCCCGAGATCGGCCTGGCGGTCGGTGACGGGCTTGGGCTGCTGGTTGTCGCTCGACTCGCCGTCCGGCATGCGATCACGGTGAGTCTCCGCGGCTCGCCGATCGGCGGCGGGACGACCGCGATCGTGCTGCTTCCGCACGCCATCCTGGTCGCGGGCGAGGTGACGGACACGATCGTCGACGGCAGCCTGCCGCGCATCGACGACCGGATGCCCGCGCCAGTCGTGCCGTCGCCGAGCTCCGGTTCGCTGGCCCCGCCCGGCCGGGCGGACAGTGCCGCGCCGTGGCACTGGCTCACCGCGACTCAACCCGTCCGGACGTCGGCCCCCGAACCGCCGGGCGTCCCGGCGGACGAGCCCCGCGGTGCCGGCGAGCCCCGCAGAGCCAGCGATCCCGGCGCACCAGCGCCGCTGCCGCGGCGGATCCGGCCAGCCCAGCCACCGTCCGAGCCGGGCACCACCTCCGGTGCGGCTCCGGCGGACGAGAGCAGCTAGCGCCCGCCCCCGGCGGCGAGAAGGCTAGGCCAGCGCTGCGGCGGACAGGGAGCGGTACAGCAACTGCTGGTCACCGAGGCGGCGCCGTAGCTCACGCTCCAGTCCGCCGATGGGGACCAGGTTCTGCGGAGCCCGCGGGTCCTTGTGCCGGGAGCTGGCGAGCGGCGGCAGCAGCCGCGCACTCAGGTCGGCGAGCCGCCGCACCTCCGGCAGCGGCAGGTCCGCCGAGCACTCCAGGCGCACCACCCCGGCCCACGGAGCGTCGCCGGCGCCAGGCAGCCGGAGGTACCAGGAGTTCCGGCGCCAGGACGTGCCCATCGTGAACGCCGGTGTCCGCTGGCCCGGCCGGAGCATGCCGACGACCGCGGCCTGCTCCGGCGGCAGGTAGGTGGTGTGGTGCGTCTTCACGTAGCCGATCGTGCGGGCCAGGTGCGTACGGCCGCGCAGCGGCCCGTCGACGAACAGCACGTCGCCGGCATCGGGCTGGCCCGCCCGGAACAGCAGTGCGAGCCGCACCTCGGCCTCGCTCAGGTGCTGCTGCAATGCCAGCGACAGCTGGTCCGGCGCCGACCCGGCCGCCCGCCGGGCGACGTAGCGTGCGTGCCGGCTGTCGATGTCGGCGGCCTCGGCGGCCGCCGTGAACAACCCGCGTTCCACGCTCACGTCCGCGATCCGCGCGTTGCCGCCCAGGCAGACCAGGCCAGCCGCGTAGGACGCGGCGATGCCGGGCAGCGGCTGCGGATCCTGACCGTGCACCCACACGCGCGCGTCGATCCGGCGCACGCCGTCGAGAAACTCAACCATGCCGGGAACGGGGTCGCCGGGGTCGGCGGTCATCGGCCGCCAGCGGTCGACGGGCACCTCCAGGGCCAGCTTCAGCTCCGCGGTCGACTCGTGCTGCGGGTCGCCGGTGAGCTCCTCGTGCAGCGCCATCCCGTAGCTCGGGTCCCACGGGTCCACGGAGAACGACACCGGCCGTGCGGCGGCGGCAGCCGACGTCATGAGCGCTCCCTGACGATCGTCGACGTGGTGCCGGACCGGCTGACGACGAACCGCACAGGCACCCGGTCGGCCAGCTCCGCCACGTGCGTGACGACGCCCACCATCCGGTCTGAGTCTGCCGCCAGTCGCTCCAGCGTGCTCGCAACCGTCTCCAGCGTGTCGTTGTCGAGGGTGCCGAATCCCTCGTCCAGGAACATGGAGTTCAGCTCGCGCACGCCCGCCGACAGCCCGATGACCTGGTGGGAGAGGGCTAGCGCCAGCGCCAGTGCGGCCTGGAAGGTCTCGCCGCCGGACAGCGTGTGCACCGGCCGCCGGGTGCCGGCGTCGGCGTAATCGATGACGACGAGGTCATTGCGCTCGTCCCGGTCCAGCTCGTACTGGCCGCCGGACAGCTCGAGCAGCGTTGCCGACGCCTCCCGCACCAGCGAGCCCAGCGCTTCGCTGCATAGCCACCGCTCGAACGAGTTCGCCCGCAGCAGGTTGCCCAGCATGGCGGCGACCTGTGCATCTTCCTGGTGCGCGGCGATCTGCCGGTCAAGCCCGGCCGCCAGCGCGCGGTCGTCGCGGATGCGCTGCAGCGCGGCCTCGGACCGGGCGCGTTGCTCGGCGACCGCGGCCGGCGCGCGCGTCAGCGGGTCGGCGATGACGTCATGGGCCGCCAGCAGGTGCATCAGCGCGGCGCTGGCGTCGGCGACCTGCTGCCGCAGCCCAGCGGCAACGGCCTGCAGGTCGGGCAGTGCCCGCTGGCGGCGTGCTGCCTCGCCGCCAGCCCAGGTCGTGAGCGCGGACCAGGCGGCCGCGAGATCCTGGGTGTCCACCGCCGGTGCGCCGAGCGCCACCAGCGTGTCCCGCGCGGCGCGCAGCGCCGTCCACGCTTGCCGTTCGCTGGCGCGCAGCGAGTCGCGCACCCGTTCCGCCGCGACCAGCTCGTTCTGCCGGGCCGCCGCCTGCGTGCGCGCCGCCGTCGCCGCCGCGTCGGCGGCGACGATCACCTCGAGCTGCCGGGTCAGCTCGGCCTCGTCTGGTACGTCCGCCATGACGCGCGCAGCGCTGTCCAGCCGACGCTGCGTCGCGGCGAGTTCGGATTCGGCCGCGGCTGCCGCCTTGTCGGCTCCGGCGTGCGCGGTCCGGGCCATGCGCTGCGCCGTCATGGCGCGATCGAGCGCGGCAGCGGCCGCGGCGAGGTCGGCCGGTTCGTCGCGGGCAGGCAAGACCTGCACTCGCTGGTGGCAGACTGGGCAGTCGTCACCGGCGTGCAGGGTCTGCGCGAGACCGGCCGCGGCGTGCGCTCGCCGCGCGGTCTCGACCGCCTGCTGGGCGGCAGCCGCGTCCAGGTCGGCGGCCTTGAGCTCGGCCGCGAGCTTGGCCGTGCGCTCGCGGCAGTCCGCGAGCGCCGCGGCCTGCAGTTCGGAATCCGTGGTCAGCTCGCTCGCCAGCGCGTGCATGCGCAGCTGCTCCTGCACGCCGGCCTTGTCCGGCAGCGCGGCCCGGTGCTGGTCAGCGTCATCGGCCAGGCTGGCGGCTTCGTCACGCCGCTGCCGCGCGGCCGCGACCATCGCGTCGGCAGCGGCGATCTGCTGGGCCAGGCCGCCGAGCTCGGCTGGCGTGCGGACGGCCGCGAGTTGACCGGCCACGTTCCCCTCGGTTGTCACGCGGTTCGCGGCGGCAGCGGTGTGCTCTTGCAGGTCGGTCACCGTCGCCAGGCTCGCTTCTACCTGGTCTGCGAG
>JASHQA010000182.1 GCA_030037785.1 Streptosporangiaceae bacterium | reverse complement strand
GCAGTCCGCGGCGAAGCCGCGAGACTGGTGGCGACCAGCCTTTCTATCGCGGCTCCGCCAGGGGAGAGCTGACGCGGCGGTAGTTCGCTCTGCCTGCCCAGCCGGTTCTCGGCCTGAAGAATCTCGATAGCCCGTGCTCTTGCACCGGAGGTAGCGGACTCGGGAGCAGTCGCGGCGACCCGGTGGGCGAGTGCCAGCGCCGGGCGCGTGGCATCAGCACTACTCAGCAGGGCCGACAACGGCAAATGCAGCGCGCGCGCCAGCGCCGGCAGTTCCGGCGGAGCGACCCGGCGGCGGCCGTTCTCAATCTTTGACAACTTGTCCCTGGTCAGCCCAACTTGCTCGGCCAGCGCAGCCGCGTCCAGCCCGGACCGGCGACGTGCCTCACGAACTCGCCTTCCGACCAGACCATCTAGCTCCGGAACCTGCTCACTGCCACCGGAGATGGACTGCTCGAGCGGCTCAAGCCCGAGCAGCACGGCAACATCGACGTCATCAGCGGCCGCGACCTTGTTGCCTGTCATGTCTCCACCTCCCCTGGTGAGCGTTGCCCATGAAGCGCCTATCGAGGCACTTCCAGCTGTCAGCATCACACTATCACTCATCGCAACTATGCCAACACGAGAGTGCGATTTCATATTCCGCCGCCTCCGTCGCCACTGGATCCACCCATCCGCCAGCGCCATCACCGCACGCCTGCCAGCGCGAACGCAATATGATCGCGAGCCAACGTGGCTGGGCTGCGGCCTGCCCGGAGGCGCATGTCTGCGGCAAAAGGCCTGGTGGTGGCCGACCCGGCCGTAGCGACTTGGGCCACCGAGGTCACCGATTGAGCTGCCCGCCGTCCCCTTGCGTCCGCAGGCGGCCCGCTCACGGCCCCGCAGCTAGGGCCGGCGTGCATGCCGGTGCGGCGTACGGCCCAGGCGCGGCATTTGAGACGGCCTGGGGCTCGGCGGGCGTGCGCAGGTCGAGGCTGATGACCGAGTACTCGTTGCCACCGTGCAGATGCCGGAGCAGGTCGGCGACCGCGAGCGCTCCCGCAGCCGCACCGACGAAGGCCGCGCCAACGGTCACGCCGGCGACTTCGAGCATGCCGCATCGGGCTGCGGCTTCCCCGGCACCTGCCCGGACCTGGCGGTTGATCTCGGATTCGTAGGCCATAGGCAGACCGCGCGCTGCTGCCGGCCGTGGCGGAAAGGCATCGGCCGGGTCTTCAGGAGAGGGGAACGTGTGGAGCACCATGTCGAGGTATTCGACGTACCCCGCGCCAAGCCCGGCGTCGACGACACGGCGGAACCGGTTGCCGCCGAGCAGGCGGCGTGGCTCTGGACGGTCGAAGCCGGCCAGGGCGATTGCTGGCTCGTTCCCTGCAGGGTGAAAGTGCTCGTCGAAGGCGCGCTCGACGATCGCCGTGTCGAAGCCGAGGCCTTCCGCCGCGGCAGCAACGACCCGGGTCTTGCGCAACCCGACGTGCTGGCCGGTGACCAGCAGCTGGGTGGCGGTGTTGGCCCCGATGATCCGGTCGAAGTCGACGAGGCCAAGCTGCACCTCGCCCGGGCTGGCGTACGGCAACATCCCGAGTGTCCAGGCGTACGCCTGGCCGAGGTGGCCGAGCCCGAGGAGCCAGAGCCGGGCGGGTAGCCATTGGAGTGGCTCGCCGGCCGCGTCCGGGGTGTGCCAGGGAAGGTCAGGCCGCCACAGCGAGACGCCGACGCTCCGTCGGCCAGGCACTGCGGCGCCAAGGCTGTGCTGGAAGATTTCCGAGACGCCGAGCGCGCCCGCTATGACGCCGGCCGGGGTAGTGGCATCGTCGCTGAGCAGCTGCGCGGCAGACTCGACAACGCCGCCGGCCCAGCCGCTCCAGGTGGGGTGCAGTATGAGGCTGCCGACCGGCTTGGCCGGGGCGGCCACTGCGAGGGTCGGCTGGTCGCCACGAAGCCCGCCGGTGACGCGACCGCCGAAGCGGCGGACCGCCTCGGACGCTCTCAGGCCGGCCGCCCAGCCGACCGAGAGCACCGGGTCGTCGTCGAGGCGTACCGCGACGCCGCCGAGGAAGGCGCGGTGGCCGGTGTTCACGATCGTGGTCAGCGCCGCCTGGGCTGCCGGGTCCCGGCCGAGGCGTTCGCCGGCGGCGACCTGCAGGACGAGAGACTCCAGGATCCGGCGGGCTGTCTCGGGGGAGTCTGCCCGGCCGGAGTCGATCAGGCCCTTGGCTGTCCGGTGGAGCGTGTCCGCGCTGGCCCAGGTCACACGCGTCGCCTTATGAACAGGCGGCGGGCCGCGGGCCTGCCCGTCCAGGTGGCCCAGCCGCCGGTGCCGTCATACCGATGGACGCCAACCTCACGGGCCCGGGTCGGGCGGGCGGCCAGGGCGGGTACGATCAGCGCGACGTGCCCGTCCTGGGCGATCATCGGGTTGTCCGCGTCGATGCAGCTCTGGCTGACGCCGGTTCCGGGGTGGGTGTGCACGTCGCCGATGACGACCAGGCGCTCGTTCTCGCAGAGGT
>JASHQA010000181.1 GCA_030037785.1 Streptosporangiaceae bacterium | reverse complement strand
GTTGCTGGTGGCGGGAAACACGATCTTCTGGGCTGATAGCTGGCTGGTGACCTGGCTGCTGGCGTATGAGTGGCCCCAGGTCAGCAGCACGCCGGCGACGACCAGGACGGCGACGAGCAGCAGCCCGGCCGCGGAGACCAGCGCATCGAATGTCCTCCTGCGCATTGGTGGTTCCTCCCTTGCAGTGTTCCGGGCTTGCGGTGCCGGCCCGGCCAGTGGCTTTTCGACTGGCTTCAGCCTCGCCGCCGGCCGGGCGCGGCGGCAGGGCCGTGTGCCCCCGGCCGGCCAGACTTCCGTCCCCACCCGGCCGCCCCGCCCGCGGGCAGAAGGTCTATCGCGCTGAGATGGCCATAGTCGGCATCCGCTAGGGTCCAACGCCTCTACTGGCCCGCTCGATGTGCCGCCCAGGCTGGCGCCGAGCGGATACCAGAGGGAGATGAACGGCCATGACCCGCGTTGGTGACGTGATGACCCGCAACGTCGTTGCCGTGCGCAAAGACGCCCGGTTCAAGGACATCGTCCAGGTCATGCGCGCGCGCCGCTGCAGCGCATGTCCCGTGTTGGATGACGACAATATGGTGATCGGCATCGTCTCCGAGGATGACCTGCTGGCTCGCCAGGCGATCGCCGGGACCGGAGCAGGTCAGCGCTCGCCGCGGCACGCGGATCGCGCCAAGGCCACGGGGCTGACCGCGGCGGAGCTGATGACGACGCCGGCCATCACGACTCGAGTCGATGCAGCAGTCGCCGACGTGGCGCGGACTATGCGCGCCCGGCACGTCAAGCGGCTGCCCGTGGTGACTTCTGACGGACGCCTGGTCGGTGTGGTGAGCCGGGTGGACCTGCTGGGTGAGTACGACCGGCCCGATACCGACATCAGGACCGAGATCATCAAGCGAGTCATTGAGTCCGAGTTCGTGCTGGACAGCCTCGCCTTCACAGTTGCCGTTGAATCGGGCGTGGTGACCCTGGCGGGCCAGGTTGACAGCGAGGGCGTGGCGGCCAGCTTGCTGGCCGAGGTCCGACAGGTGGCGGGCGTGGTTGCCGTCCGGGGCCGGCTCAGTTACCCGCAACGCTGACCGGTTAGCTGGGCAATCACGCCTTCTGCGAGTACGCGGCAGCGGAGCTGGGCGAAGCGTCGCACCGTCCACCCGCCCGCGAACCGGTAACGCGGCCGCGCTGGGACGGAGCAGCCACCTCGCCGCCGGGTGTCTGTGCTGGGTTACCACAATGAGCTGATGCGAGTGATCACGCAGTCGGCGCTGCGTACCGTGCTCGGGCGGATCGAGGGTGTCCCGCGAGTCGTCATCAGCGGTAACTTCGCGACGCCGTGGCGTGTGTTGCGCGAGGTCGACGCCGCTATCGGAACATACCGGCTGTTTGCGCTCAATGCGCAGACCGGCTTTCCCGACCGAGACGGAGTGATCCTCGAATCGCCGTTCGTCGGAGCCGGGATGCGCCACAGCAGTCGGCTGCGCTATCTGCCGTGTCGGTTGTCACTCGTGCCGAGACTGCTCGCCACGGCCCTGCCGCCCGACGTGGTCGTCGTCCACACCTCCACGCCGATCGGCGGGACGGTGTCGCTTGGCACGGAAGTGAACATCCTGCCGGCCGCGATCGAGGTGGCCCGTGCGCGGGGCGGGCTCGTCGTGGCGCAGCTCAATCCGCGTATGCCCTACGCGTACGGAGATGCGGTGCTTGCCGAGGGCGAGATCGACCTGGCGATCGAGGCAGACGACCCGCTGCCGTCGCCGCCGCAGCGGCAGATCACTCCCGTGCACGAGTCCATAGGGGAACGGGTCGCGGCACTGGTACCCGACGCAGCGACCCTGCAACTAGGCATCGGCGCAGCGCCAGATGCCGTACTGGGCGCGCTGCTTGGTCGCCGCGGCCTGGCGGTGTGGTCGGAGATGTTCAGCGACGGCGTGCTGGCGCTGGACCGCGCGGGCGCGCTGGACCCTGAACGGCCGGTCACCGCCTCGTTCGGGTTCGGCAGCGAGGAGTTCTATCGCTGGATCGACCGCAACCCGCGGGTGCGGATGCTGCGCACCGAGAAGACCAACGATCCGGGCCTCATCGCCCGCCAGCCCGCCATGGTGTCGGTCAACAGCGCGCTGCAGGTGGACCTGTTCGCGCAGGCAAACGCGGCGCGGGTGCACGGCACGATCTACTCGGGATTCGGCGGACAAACCGACTTCGTCGTCGGTGCGCTGCACTCGCCCGGCGGCCGGGCGATCATCGCGCTGCCGTCCTGGCACCCGAAGGCAGACGTGTCGACCGTCGTGCCGCAGCTGGCTGGCCCGGTCACCTCGTTCCAGCACAGCTTCATCGTGAGCGACCAGGGCACGGCCGCCATCTGGGGCAACGACGCCAGCGCCCAGGCCAGTCAGGTCGTCGAACGGGTGGCGCATCCGTCCGCTAGGGCCGAGTTGCGCGCGGCCGGGCGTGGCCTCGGGTTCCTCCTGTAGTCCCCGGCTGGCAGCATGAGGCCGTGACGATCTCGCGCGGGCCAGACTCGCTAACTCCCTCGGACGTCATCGTTCGCGACTACGCCGCAGGCGACTACCGCGCTTGCCGGTCGCTGTGGGCACAGCTAACGGAGTACCACCGGAAGATCTACGGGGACTCGTCGATCGGCGGCGACGACCCCGGCGCGGGATTCGACGACTACCTCGCCACCCCGCAGCGGTCGGGCTCTTGGGTGGCCGAGGCTCACGGCAGGGTGGTCGGCCTGACCGGGTTGTTCGACCGTGGCAGGAGCGGCGAAGTCGAGCCAGTCGTCGTCGCTGACGGAGCACGGAATCAGGGCATCGGCCGCGTGCTCATCAGCCGCGTCGTCGAGGAGGCCCGGGCGCGCGGATATGAGTACCTGGCCATCCGGCCGGTGGCTCGCAACGTCGCCGCTATCCGCCGTTTCCATGCCGCCGGGTTCCGGACCCTGGGCGGGCACATCGACCTGACGATGGACCTGGCTCCACGGCGGCACGACTGGCTGACCGGAGTCAGCGTGCACGGCCTCGACTTTGACTACTGATCCGGGGGTCAGCCAGTGGCCGCACTGCTCGACTGCGTCGGCCGGCGGCGCAGCGTGGTGGTAACGAAGATGACTAGGCCGAGCGCGGTCGCTCCGGCTCCAACCGCCAGCGCGGCGGGGTATCCGAGGTACTCAGCCACGATGCCGCCGAGCACCGAGCCGAGTAGCCCGGCAACACCGCTGCTGGCGTTGAGCAGTCCCTGCGCGTCGCCCTCCGCACCCGGCAGCAGCTGCCCGGTCAGGCCGGGCGACGCGACGCTCAGGAACGACCAGGCGAACATGATGCCGGCGAACGCGGCGAGCGGCAGCACGGCGGGCGCGCGGCCCACCGCCGCGAGGGCAGCGAGCGCCGCGAGCAGCACCACCCGTGCCCCGAGTGCGCCGGCCATCGCGATTGCGGGCCCGCGCCGCTGGCATACCGCGGCTGCCACCGGGAACAGCGGCAGGCTGACCAGCACGATGACCGCGAAGGCGAGGGATGAACTGCTGGCCGAGACGCCGAACGCGTGCTGGAACAAGACCGGGTAGAGCGCGAAGATCACCGCAGTGCCTGCATAGGCCGGAATCCAGGCTGCGAGCAGCCAGCCGAGCGGCCCGCGCAGCGCTGTGGCTCCGGCGAACGGCCGGCGGTGCGCGAGGTGATGGGTCCGGGACGGGCTTGCTGGGCCCCACTCACCGACCAGGCCGGCGAACGCGAGCCGGTGATGCTCGACGGGGGGAACGGCGGTAGCTGGTGGACGGGCGCCTTCCGGCTGTGCAGGTCGCCCCGGCGGGGCAGCGCCGCGCGCCATTCTCGGTATCAGCACGGCAGCCAGCGGGATCGCGGTCGCGGGCATGATCGCGGCCAGGAAGAGGCCGTCCCGTGCGCTGAGCGTGGCCAGCCACGCCGACAGGAACAGCGCGGCACCCTGGCCCACGCTGAGCGCGGCCTCGAGAACTCCGAGCCGCGGATTCCACTGCGCGCGCGGCCGGCGCTCGACGATCAGCAGGTTGGCTACGGTGACGGCGCCAGCGAAGCCTGCCCCGTCGGCGAGCGCGAGTACGAGCTGCCACGCCGGTGCAGCCACCGGAAACAACCACAGCGATACCGCGGCGGCGGCCGCGCACACGACCGCCAGCTCGCGGTGCGCCCGGTAGCGATCGGCGACGCTGCCAGCTAGCGGGGCGGCGAACGCGCCGAGGTTGAACGCCCCCATCACCAGGCCGACGTGCCCGACGCCATCATGACTGGCTGCTACCGGGAGCAGGATCGGCGTCAGGCCCAGCGCGGCGCCGTTCAGCAGTGCGAACGGGGCGAACCACGGCTCGATCAGCCGCAGCCCGCCAGCTCGCGCCAGGGCGGCGAGCTCACCGCTTCGGCTGGATCGGGGCATCAACCGCGATCGTAGCGATCGCCGGTCAGCAGGTGCGGGAATGCCGATGGCCATACCTGGTCGTCGACCGCGGCTGGCCATCGTGGCGTGGCGCTCGGCGCTATAGCTGTTTGGCCACGGTTAGCAGTACCGCGGAGTCCTCGAGCGCGAGCAGGCTGTGCAGCGAGTCGGGAATGATGAGCAGGTCGCCGTCGCGCCCTTCCCACGTCTGGTTGCCAGCTGTGAGACGGACCCGTCCGCGGAGCACGTACACGGTCCCCTCGCCAGGGTTGGAGTGCTCGGACAGGGCCGAGTCGCTGGTCAGGGCGATGACCGTCTGGCGCAGGATGCGCTCATGGCCGCCCACGACGGTCTGCGCGGCGCGGCCGCCCGGCGCGCTGGCTGCCTGTGCCAGCAGTTCGCGGGCCTGCGCCTCGACGGAGAGTTTCTGCATGCCTGGCTTCTTTCCGCAACGGCGCCCGGCTAGTGCGCCAGCACGCCAGCACGACGTCGGGCTATCGAAGCCTCGCCTCGGGCAGGGTCGGCTCGAACAGTTCTACTGGGTTGCCCGACGGGTCCTCGGCAATGATCTGCTTGCCGCCGACCCCCGTGACGATCTCACTGCGAAACCGGACGCCCTGGCCGAGCAGTTCCTCGACGGTTCCGGCCAGGTCGTCGACCTCGATGGCAAACCTGTTCCAGCCGCCGGGCCGCGGCAGCGTGCCGTCGGGCAAGGCCTGGCCGCCGCCGGGGCCGCCGCCGGGCGCGCTGAGCGTCAGGCGCAGGTCGCCGCGGGACAGCATGGCGAACGCAGGGGCGGGATGCATGACCTCCGCAAAGCCCAGACGCTGACAGTAGAACGCGATCGCGGCGCTGACGTCGTCGACGATGTACCGCACGCTCACGGTGGCCACGACAGGCACCTCCTTACCGCTTCACACTACTGCTGGCAACCCGCGAGGCCCTGGGCGACGAGGGTGACGGCGACGGCGACGGCGATGCCTGGTGGCTGGCCAGTGCTACCTCGTCGGTGAGGGCGATCTCCAGCTGCCCGAGCGCGGTGGGATGGAACGGGGCGGCGTCGCCGAGGCCCTGCACGTACGGCAGCGGCGAGCAGAGCTCGTGGCCGGCGAAGCTGGGCTGCGGTGACAGGTACCCGAATTGCGCTGCACCCTTGGCGAGGACCTGGTTCAGCGCCGCCAGCCAGGACTGGAGCGTCTTGACCTTGGCAGCGGTCAGGCCACGATGGGTGATGCAGCTCACGTCGCTGCCGAACGGGTCGTAGTAGCGGTTGATGATGACCTGCGGGTGGCCGGGCAGGTTGCCGAGCTGGATCAGCAGCTGGAGGTAGTCCGTGCTGAACGTGGCCAGCTTCTGCTGGAAATAGGCGTTCGACGCGCGGCTGTCGCACTGCGTGGAGGCGGCGCAGACCTCCAGGATCGCCGACCACTGCAGGTCGTCGGCGCCGACACTGACGATGACGACTGCGGGCCGCTGCACCCGGCGGGCCGCGTCAATCTGCGCGGGAATCCGCAGGCCGTCCTGCTGCTGCGGCCCGAGCAGTCCGTCCGCGACCGTCGCGCTGTCGCAAGCCAGGTTCAGGGCCGTCCAGCCGTGGGCGGCCGCGAGGTCGAGGGCGTAGGACTGGGTGCTGCGACCGCAGGCGGTATCGGCCGCCGACGGATCGGCAACCGGGGGCAGCCCGGCTCCGGCGGCCGTCGAGTCGCCCAGCACTACTTCCTGAATCCCGTGCAGGGGTGGCTGAGCCGGCTGGGGCTGCACGGTGACGTTCGCGCGGCCGACGAGCTGGTTCAGCGAGCTCACGCCGTGCAGCGCACCGCGGGCGCCCGCCGCCGTGGTAGCGATGGCGCCGAGGTTGATCGCCTCGGTGACGACGAGGCCGAGGACGAGCACGAGCGCCGTCGACTTCGGCGGGAGCCTGCGCCAGCCGGCGACGGCGCCGACCAGTATCAGCGCCGCCAGCCCGGCCGCCGCGACTTCCCAGCCGAAGTAGCGTTCCCAGCCCGCGACCAGCTGCGCGCGCAGACTCTGCCCGTCCTGGCTCGGACTGCGCGCCTGAACGAAGTTGGCCAGCTCGCTGTTGAGCGTGATCTGGCTGAGCTGGAGCTTCAGCTGGATCGGACCGGGGATGGAGATGGCAGTGGGCAGCCCCTGCCCGAACAGGTCGACCTCACCCGGACCGGACAAGCCGAGCCGGGGCGCCGCGCCTACCTTGATGACCTGTCCGGCGACCGCGACCGTCTGCATGGGGGTGATCTCAAGCGCCACGCCGGTGGCCAGCATGGCTGCCACGAGCATGGCCAGCGCGGCCAGCGCTCGCGCCCACCACCGCCCGACGTGCAGCCGAGACCGGCCGGGGCCGGTGCGACTCTGCGCGTCGAGTCGGGTCAACGACTCGGCAGCTTGCTCGTCCTCCTGCCGACCGCCCATAGCCAGGTAGCGAGCTTACCCGGACGGCCGCGCTGGTTGTCGCTGTCGTCGGCCGAGTGTCGCTGGCCCGGGTTACCGTGGCTGCGTGCTTGACGGGTTCCATCCTGCGGTCCGCGCGTGGTTCGAGCGCCGGTTTCCGGCCGGGCCGACGCGGCCACAGGCGGCTGGCTGGGCCGAGATCGCGGCGGGACGGCACACGCTGATCGCGGCGCCGACCGGCTCGGGTAAGACACTGGCGGCGTTCCTCGGGTGCATCGACCGGATATACCAGGCATACGAGGCCGGAACGGGGCCGCTGGCCGGGCCGCAGGTCGTGTACGTGTCCCCGCTGAAGGCACTCGCGGTCGACGTCCGGCAAAACCTCGAGCGCCCGCTCGCCGAGATCGCCGAGGTCGCGGCGCAGCTCGGTAGGCCGGCCCCGGACATCCGGGTGTCGGTGCGCACCGGCGACACCGCCGCCGCCGAGCGGGCCGCGATGCTCAAGCGGCCGCCGCACTTCCTCATCACGACGCCCGAGTCGCTGTACCTGCTGGTCACGGCGGAGCGGAGCCGGGCACTGCTGCGCGCGGTGCGCACGGTGATCGTGGACGAGATCCACGCGGTCGCCGGAAACAAGCGCGGCTCGCACCTGGCCCTCACCCTGGAGCGGCTGCAGCACGTCGCCGAGCAGCCGGTCCAGCGGATCGGCCTGTCCGCCACCCAGCGCCCGGTCGAGTCCGTGGCCCGGCTGCTGGTGGGGGCCGGTCCGGACCGGTCGGCGGCCGACGGCTCCCCGCGCTGCGCGATCGTGGACGTCGGCCACCGCCGCGAGCTCGACCTGGCCATGGAGTTGCCCAGCGACGAGCTGGGCGCGGTGGCCACGACTGACCAGATGGCCGAGATCTGTGACCGGGTCGCCGGGCACGTGCAACAGCATCGCACCACGCTGATCTTCGTCAATACCCGCCGGATGGCCGAGCAGTTCGCGCACCAGCTCGGTGAGCGACTCGGCGAGGGTCAGGTGGCCGCGCACCACGGGAGCCTGTCGAAGGATCGCCGGCAGCGGGTCGAGGCCAGGCTGCGCGACGGCGACCTGCGGGCGCTGGTAGCCACCGCCTCGCTCGAGCTGGGCATCGACATCGGGCCGGTGGAGCTGGTCTGCCAGCTCGGCTCGCCGCGGAGCTTCGCGACATTCCTGCAGCGGGTCGGCCGGTCGAATCATACGAGGAACGGGGTACCCGCGGGCGTGGTGTATCCCACGACGCGAGACGAACTCGTGGAGTGTGCCGCGCTGCTGCGCGGCGCGCGATCCGGCCGCCTGGACCGGCTGCTCATTCCGGTGTGCCCGCTGGACATCCTGGCCCAGCAGGTGGTCGCCGAGTGCGCGGCCGAAGAATGGCACACCGGCGAGCTGCTTGCCCTGGTGCGCGGCGCCGCGCCGTTTGCTTCGGTGTCCGCGGATGACTTCGCGGACGTCGCCGACCTGGTGTCGGAGGGAATCCGGACCGGGCGTGGCCGCCGGGCCGCCTACCTGCACCGGGATCAGGTGAGCGGGCAGCTGCGGGGGCGCAGGGGTGCCCGGATGGCCGCTCTGACCTCCGGCGGCACGATCCCCGAGCTCGGTGACTACCGGGTGCTGGCCGAGCCTGACGACGCCGTCGTGGGCACGGTCAACGAGGACTGGGCGATCGAGAGCATGGCTGGGGACGTGTTCCTGCTCGGCACCACGTCCTGGCGGATCCGGCGAGTGGAGCCTGGCGTCGTCCGCGTGGTCGACGCGCAGGGTGCGCCGCCATCGGTGCCGTTCTGGCTGGGGGAGGCTCCCGGCCGGACCGCAGAGCTGTCGGCGGAGGTCTCCGCGCTGCGCTCCGGTGTCAGCGAGCAACTCCAGGTCGGCGGTGAGACGGCTGCCGCGCGGTGGCTGATGACCGAGTGCGGGATCGGCGAGTCCGCCGCGCAGATGATCGCCGCGTACCTGAGTGCCGCGCTGGCCCAGCTCGGCGTGCTGCCCACGACCGACACCATCGTGCTGGAGCGTTTCTTCGACGACGCTGGCGGCATGCAGCTAGTCGGGCACTCGCCGCTCGGCGCGCGGCTGAACCGCGCGCTCGGGCTGGCGCTGCGCAAGCGGTTCTGCGTGACGTTCGACTTCGAGCTGCAGGCGGCCGCGAGCGATGACGCGATCTTGCTCTCACTAGGGCCGCAGCACAGCTTCCCGCTGGACCGGGTGCCGAAGTTCCTCGCGTCCGGCACGGTCGAGGAGGTCGTCCGGCAGGCAGTCCTCACCTCGCCGATGTTCGCGGCCCGGTGGCGGTGGAACCTCAACACCTCGCTGGCAGTGCTGCGCTGGCGCGGCGGCCGGAAGAACCCGCCGGCCATCCAGCGCATGGAGGCCGACGACCTGATGGCAGCCGTGTTCCCGACGCTGGCAGCCTGCCAGGAGAACGTCGCGCCAGGCCCGCTGCAGATTCCCGACCACCTGCTGGTCCGGCAGACCCTGCAGGACTGCCTGCACGACGCCATGGACGTCGACGGGCTGAAGG
>JASHQA010000180.1 GCA_030037785.1 Streptosporangiaceae bacterium | reverse complement strand
GTGACCGGCAGCGTCGCGGCGCCGGACTCCACCTGCGCCGCGACCTTGCGCAGCGTCCGGGCGATGGCCCGCTCCAGGTTGCGCACGCCGGCCTCGCGGGTGTACTCGCTGGCCAGCTTGTGCAGCGCGGCGTCGGTGAGGCTCACCTCGGCAGCGTCCAGCCCGGCCCGGTCCAGCTGCCTGGGCAGCAGGTGGCCACGCGCGATCGTGACCTTCTCGTCCTCGGTGTAGCCGTCCAGCGTGATCAGCTCCATCCGGTCCAGCAGCGGCGCGGGGATCGCGTCCGCCACGTTCGCGGTGGCGATGAACAGCACGTCGGACAAGTCGAGCTCGACCTCGAGGTAGTGGTCGCGGAACGTGTGGTTCTGCGCCGGGTCGAGCACCTCGAGCAGCGCCGCCGTGGGGTCGCCGCGGTAGTCCGCGCCGAGCTTGTCGACCTCGTCGAGCAAGACGACGGGGTTCATCGAGCCCGCCTCGGTGATGGCGCGGACGACGCGGCCGGGCAGCGCGCCGACGTAGGTGCGCCGGTGGCCGCGGATTTCCGCCTCGTCCCGGACGCCGCCGAGGGCCACCCGGGCAAACTTGCGGCCCATTGCCCTGGCTACCGATTCGCCGAGACTGGTCTTGCCGACACCGGGCGGGCCGGCCAGGGCCAGCACCGCGCCGCTGCGGCGGCCGCCGACCAGCTGCAGGCCGCGGTCCGACCGGCGCTTGCGGACCGCCAGGTACTCGATGATCCGGTCCTTCACGTCGTCCAGGCCGGCGTGATCGGCGTCCAGAACGGCCCGCGCGCCGGTGATGTCGTAGGCGTCCTCGGTGCGCTCGTTCCATGGCACCTCGAGCAGCGTGTCCAGCCAGGTGCGGATCCAGCCCGCCTCTGGCGACTGGTCGGAGCCGCGCTCGAGCTTGGCTGCCTCCTTGCGGGCCGCCTCCCGCACCTGCTCCGGCAGGTTCGCTGACTCGATCCGCGCGCGGTAGTCCTCTTCCTCGGTCGCGGGCTTGCCCTCGAGCTCGGCGAGTTCCTTGCGGATGGCGGCGAGCTGCTGGCGCAGCAGGAACTCGCGCTGCTGGCGCTCCATGCCTTCCTTGACGTCGTTGCTGATCGTCTCGGCGACGTCCAGCTCGGCCAGGTGATCCCTGGCCCAGCCGATGAGCGCCTCGAGCCGCTGCTGCGGGTCGGGGGTCTCGAGTAGCCGCTGCTTCTGCTCGGTCGTCAGGTAGCCGGCGTACCCGGCGCTGTCGGCGAGGGCCGACGGGTCAGTCATCCGCTGCAGCACGTCCACGAACTGCCAGGCGCCGCGCTTTTGCAGGATCGCCGCGGCCAGGCCGCGGTACTCGCGAGCGAGCTCGGCGGCCTGCGGGGTCGGCTCCGGCTCGTCGATGACCGAGCCCTGCACCCAGAGTGCCTGGCCGGGGCCGACGGTGCCGCTGCCGATCGCCACCCTGGCGGTGCCGCGCACGACCGCGGCGCGCTCGCCGGTCGGCAGCCTCCCGACCTGCTCGATCGTGGCGAGCGTGCCGACGGGAGAGTAGTTGCCGTCCGGTCGCGGAACCAGCAGCACCCGGGCCTGGGCTTCCGCGTCGCCACCCGCGGCCGCTGCCGCGAGCCGGGCGGCCTCGATCGCGGCCCGTGGCTCGGCGGCCGACAGGTCGAGCGGCACGACCATGGTCGGCAGCACGACGGTGTCGTCGAGCGGCAGGACCGGCAGGGAGAGGGTCTCTGGCATGACAGAGTCACTTCCTCGGAGCGCTTCAGCCGTAAGGCTTACGTCATTACGACGCTACAAACGCAGTTGGAAGTTTTTTGTTCCACGCCTCTGAGGATGTTCGCGCTGAGCGGACGTCCCGGTCGGCGCCCCGACCGTGACCGTCACGTCAAAACGAAAATAGGCGCATTGCCGGTCTCGCCCCATGCACGTTCTTAATACCGGAACGCGGTACTTCGGGGTCGCGCTGGTTGACGACGCCCGCCGCCGCCTCCGGCGAGCCTGCAGCCGGGGTGACGCGCTCGCGCCGGCTCCCCGGGTTCGCGGCTGCGGCAGCAGGGCGGCCCGGCCGCACGGCTAAGCTTGGACGTCGCGAGCCCCGGCAGTCAGCGAGGTCAGCTCCCTGCTGACGGCTGTCCCCGGCGGGGTGGGTGAGGGGAGCTGTCGTGCGGAGCGCGGTGACGCAGGAGTCCGGTATGCGGCAAGCCGGTGAGCGAGATACAGCCGAGCCAGATACAGCCGAGCGGGAATCAGCCATGCGGGTCACGGAGGAGCATGCGCCGCTGCGGGTGGCACTGCTCGGCTGCGGCAACGTGGGGACGCAGGTACTCCGGCTGCTGACCGAGCAGTCTGCCGACCTGACGGCGCGGGCCGGCGCGCCGCTGTCGGTCGTGGGCGTCGCCGTCAGGGACCCAGCCCGGCCCCGCGAGGTGGCGATCCGCGCGGACCTGCTGACCACGGACGGACTGGCGCTGGTCACCCGCCCGGACGTGGACATCGTGATCGAGCTCATCGGCGGCATCGACCCGGCCCGGACGCTCGTCCTGGCGGCGCTCAACGCCGGCAAGTCGGTGGTGACCGCAAACAAGGCGCTCGTCGCCGCCGACCGCGCGATGCTGCACAAGACCGCGAGCCAGGCCGGCGCTGACCTGTATTACGAGGCGGCGGTGGCCGGCGCCATTCCGCTGCTGCGGCCGCTGCGGGAGTCCCTGGCCGGGGACGAGGTCAAACGGGTGCTCGGCATCGTGAACGGCACCACGAACTTCATCCTCGACCGGATGGACAGCTCCGGCGAAGACTTCAGCGCGGCGCTGGCCGAGGCGCAGGCGCTCGGCTACGCCGAGGCCGATCCCACCGCCGACGTGGCCGGCTTCGACGCCGCGGCCAAGGCGGCCATCCTGGCGAGCATCGCCTTCCATACCGACGTCACCGCCGACGACGTCTACTGCGAGGGCATCCTGTCGGTGACGAGCGCCGACATCGCCAGCGCTCGATCGCTGGGCTGCGTCGTCAAGCTGCTGGCGATCTGCGAGCGCGTGGACGGCGGCGTCTCAGCCAGGGTGCACCCGGCGATGATACCCAGGGCCCACCCGCTCGCGGCGGTGCGCGAGGCGTACAACGCGGTCTTCGTGGAGGCGGAGTCGGCGGGTCGGCTGATGTTCTACGGGGCCGGAGCGGGCGGGCAGCCGACAGCGAGCGCGGTGCTCGGCGACACTGTCGCCGTGGCCAGGAACCTGCTCGCCGGACTGCGCGGCCCCGGCACGTCCAGCTACGCGCAGCTGCCGCTGATCTCGATCGGCGACGCCCGCACCAGCTACTACGTGCAGCTCGACGTCGTCGACCGGCCCGGCGTGCTGGCCCCGGTGGCCGACGCGTTCGCCCAGCAGGGTGTGTCGATCAAGGCTGTCCGGCAGGATGGCCGCGGCGAGGACGCGAACCTGATCATCATGACGCACGCCGCCAGGGAGGCGGCGCTGGCCAAGACCGTGGCCGCCCTCGGTGCCATGGAGGCCGTGCGCAACGTCGACAGCGTGATGCGGGTCGAGGGCCTGGAGGGTGAGTGACAACCTGGCCGCCTGCCCGACTCGCGCCGTCCGGCCGGACCGCGCCCGGCCGGACCGCGCCCGGCCGGTGAGCGCGGCAGTGGCCAGGCCGTCGCTGTGGCAGGGTGTCGTCGCCGAGTACCGCGCCCGGTTGCCGGTGCCCGCGGGCGTCCCGGTGGTGTCGCTCGGCGAGGGCGGCACGCCGTTGCTGCCGGCCAGCGTGCTGTCCGAGCTGACCGGCTGCTCGGTCTACCTCAAGGTCGAGGGCGGCAACCCGACCGGGTCGTTCAAGGACCGGGGCATGACGGTCGCGGTCACGCTCGCCGCGGCCCGCGGCGCGCGGACGGTGATCTGCGCGTCCACCGGCAACACCTCCGCGAGCGCCGCAGCATACGCGGCGAGGGCCGGACTCGGCTGCGTCGTGCTGGTGCCACAGGGCAGCATCGCGCTCGGCAAGCTGGCGCAGGCGCTGGCGCACGGCGCTCAGTTGCTGCAGGTAGACGGCAACTTCGACGACTGCCTGGAGCTGGTCCGCAAGCTGGCCGCTGACTACCCGGTGGCGCTGGTCAACTCGATCAACCCGGACCGGCTGCAAGGGCAGAAGACCGCCGCGTTCGAGATCGTCGACGCCCTCGGCGACGCGCCGGACGTGCACTGCCTGCCGGTCGGCAACGCCGGCAACATCAGCGCTTACTGGCTCGGGTACTCCGAGTACCTGGCCGACGGCCAGGCGACGAAAACGCCGCGGATGCTGGGCTACCAGGCGGCGGGAGCCGCGCCGCTCGTCACGGGGCGGCCCGTGCCCGACCCGGTCACCGTGGCCACCGCCATCAGGATCGGAAGCCCGGCGTCGTGGCAGCTAGCCGAGGACGCGAGGGATTCTTCCGGCGGCCTGATCGACTCGGTGAGCGACGAGCAGATTCTGGCCGCCTATCACCTGCTGGCACAGCGGGAGGGCGTGTTCGGCGAGCCGGCGTCGGCGGCTGGCGTGGCCGGCCTGCTGCAGGCCCGCGCGAACGGGCAGGTCGCGCCCGGCTCGGTCGTGGTGTGCACGATCACCGGGCACGGCCTGAAGGACCCCGACATCGCGGTGGCGGGCGCCCGGCCGCCGGTGACGATCAGCATCGACGTCGAGGCCGCGGCGAAGGCACTGAACCTGCGATGAGCTGGCCCGGTCAGCCGGTTACCGTCGTCGCCCCCGCGACCAGCGCCAACCTCGGGCCCGGCTTCGACTCGCTGGGGCTCGCGCTCAGCCTGCACGACACGGTCCAGGCGCGGGTCGCCGGCTCGGGCGCCGACGTGCGGGTGACCGGCGTCGGCGCGGGCCAGCGCTGGCGCCCGGAGCGGCACCTGGTCATCCGCGCGATGCGGGCCGGGTTCGAGGCGGTCGGCGGCCAGCCGCCCGGCATCGCCATCGAGTGCCGGAACCACATCCCACAGGGCTTCGGGCTCGGTTCGTCGGCGGCGGCCATCGTCTCCGGGCTGCTGGCAGCCAGGGCGCTGGCGGCCGCCCGCGAGGGCGCGGCCGACCCGGCGGACGTGCTGCCCGACGCCGACGTGCTGCGGCTGGCGTGCGAGATCGAGGGTCATCCCGACAACGTCGCGGCCTGCCAGGCAGGCGGGCTGACCATAGCCTTCGACACGGCTGCCGGGCTCGGCGTGGCCCGGCTGACACCGCTGGCCACGCTCGCCCCGGTGCTGTGCGTACCTGCTGCGCCGGTGGCGACGAAGACGGCGCGCGAGGCGCTGCCGGATCAGGTGCCGCACGCCGACGCCGCGGCCAACTCGGCTCGCGCGGCGCTGCTGATCACCGCGCTGACCACCAGGCCTGACCTGTTGCTGCCGGGTACCGAGGACTTCCTGCACCAGCGGTACCGCGCGGCGAGCATGCCCCGCACCGCCACGCTGCTGGCCACGCTGCGTGCGGCTGGCATCCCGGCGGTCGTGTCCGGCGCCGGGCCGTCGGTGCTCGCCCTGACGGTGGGCGGCCTGGCACCCGGCGCGGCCGCGGTGGCGCTGCTCGCTGCGCGAGCCAGCTCGCCCTGGCGGGTGCTCCCGCTGCGGGTCGACGCCGACGGGGCCCGCCTGGTCAGCGCCTGATCGGATGGCTGCCCACGTGCCCCAGTCGCTAGCCTGAGGCGGGCGGTGTCGGCGGCATCCGGAAGGGGCCTGCGTGCAACCACGCGAGCAGACCACGGCTGCAGCGACCGCGCAGCGCGTTCCCCTGGTGGTGATCGCCCGGGAGTGGACCCGGATCGGTGTCACGGGCTTTGGCGGCCCGCCCGCCCACATCGCGCTGCTGCGCCGGCTGTGCGTGCAGCGGAACGCGTGGCTGTCGGAGGCCGAGTTCGAGGACGGCATCGCCGCGACGTCGCTGCTGCCCGGACCGGCGTCGACGCAGCTCGCGATCTTCTGTGGCTGGCGGCTCGCCGGGCCGCTCGGCGCGATCGTCGCTGGCGTCGGGTTCATCGTGCCGGGCCTGATCATGATCCTGGGCCTGTCCGCGGTGTTCCTGCAGCACGCGCCCCCCGCGTGGGTGACCGGCGCGGCCGACGGGGCGGGCGCGTGCGTGCCGGCGATCGCCGTCGCCGCGGCGGCCGGCCTCATGCCCGC
>JASHQA010000179.1 GCA_030037785.1 Streptosporangiaceae bacterium | reverse complement strand
GTGGAACGTGCGGCATCCGGCCGCCTACGCCCGCCGCATCGCGGCGGGCGCGAGCCCTGGCCAGGCCAGGGAGTTGCTCACCGACTCCGACCGGGCCACCGAACGGATCATGCTGCTGACCAGGCTGGCGGCGGGCTGCCCGGTCGCCGAGCTCGCGCCGGCGGGCCGCGCAGCGGCCCAGCAGGCCGCTGCCGACGGGCTGGTCGGCGACGAGGCGCTGGCCGAGGGCCTGGTCCGGCTCACCCAGCGAGGCCGGTTGCTGGCCGACGCGGTCGTCCGCGCCATCACGGACTAACACGGAGACTTGGCGCAACGTGGAATGTGGGCGTCCGCATAGGACGCCAACATTCCACGTTAAGGGGATCAGACCGAGCGGCTGCGGTTGGCGGGGACCTCTGTTCCCTTATGTCGGCTTTTTCTCTTGCCCTGCTGATCAGGCGATAAGTGCCCCGGCGGCGAATCGGCCCTAGACTTGGCACTCAGTGCTGGAGAGTGCCAGGGGAGGTGCCGCGTGCTAGACGACAGGAAGCTGGCCGTCCTGCGCGCGATCGTGGAGGACTTTGTCTCCACGAACGAACCCGTGGGCTCGAAGACGCTGGTGGACCGCCACAACCTGGACGTCTCACCGGCAACGATTCGCAACGACATGGCCGTCCTGGAGGAGCAGGGATTCATCGTCCAGCCGCACACCAGCGCCGGCCGGATCCCCACCGAGCAGGGCTACCGGCTCTTTGTCGACCGGCTGTCGGGGATCAAGCCGCTGTCGCTGGCCGAGCGGCGCGCCATCGAGACGTTCCTGACCGGGGCCTACGATCTCGACGACGTGGTCATGCGCACCGTCCGGTTGCTGGCCCAGCTCACCCGGCAGGTGGCCGTGGTCCAGTACCCGTCGCTGATCAGGTCGGCGGTGCGACACGTCGAGCTGGTGTCGCTGACCGACCGGAGGCTCCTGCTGGTCCTGATCACCGACACCGGCCGGGTCGAGCAGCGGACCGCCGAGCTGCCCGCACCGATGGCCGAGGACGAGATCGCCCAGCTCCGCGCGCTACTGAACGCCTGCCTGGACGGCCGCAAGCTCGCCGACATCGCCTCGATCATCGCCGAACTGCCGGAGCGGGTGTCCCCGGCCGAACGGCCGAATGCCGCCGCGGTGTTCTCGGTCATCATGGAAACGCTGATCGTGCGCCACGAGGAGCGGGTCGTGGTAAGCGGTGCGGCGAATCTCACCCCGGCGGACTTCTCCAGGGGATTGCGCGAAGTGCTCGAGGCGTTGGAGGAACAGGTGGTCCTCATGCGGCTTCTCGGCGAGTCCGGTGACCGGGACGCGGTCACGGTGCGGATCGGGTCGGAGAACGCGGTGCAGGAACTGCAGGGCACGTCGCTGGTGGCGGCCGCGTACGGGACCGGCGACCTGGCACTCGCGAGGCTCGGGGTGCTCGGCCCGACCCGGATGGACTACCCGACAGCGATGGGAGCAGTGCGCGCGGTGGCACGGTACGTGGGTCAGATCCTGGCGGAGTCCTAGGAATGCCGGTGGCTAACGACTATTACGGGATCCTCGGTGTCCGCCGGGATGCGGGCCCTGACGAGATCAAGAAGGCATACCGGCGGCTCGCCCGCGAGCTGCATCCGGATGTCAACCCCGATCCGGCGCTGCAGGAGCGGTTCAAGGAGGTCACCCAGGCCTACGAGGTGCTCTCCGATCCCGACAAGAAGCAGATGTACGACCTGGGCGCCGACCCGTTCGCGCGGCCAGGCGCCGGCGGTCCGGGGTTCGGGGCGGCCGGGTTCCCGTTCAGCGACATCATGGACGCGTTCTTCGGCGGCGGAGCGGCGCCGCGCGGGCCGCGCAGCCGTGCTCGCCGGGGGCGGAACGCGACGATCCGGGTCGATCTCGACCTGTCCGAGTGTGCGTTCGGAACGACCAGGGAGCTGGTGGTCGACACCGCGGTCGTCTGCCCGACCTGTTCCGGCGAGGGAACGGCGCCGGGCACCCACCCGGTCACCTGCGACGTGTGCAACGGCCGCGGTGAGATCAGCCAGGTCACCCGGTCCTTCATCGGGCAGATGATGACCTCACGGCCCTGCCCGGCGTGCGGCGGCTACGGCACGGTCATCCGCAAGCCATGCCCGGAGTGCGACGCCGACGGCCGGGTCAGGACCCGGCGGACGATCAAGGTCCGCATCCCGGCTGGGGTGGAGGATGGCACCCACATCCAGCTCGCCGGCGAGGGCGAGACCGGCCCGGGCGGCGGACCGCCGGGGGACCTGTTCCTGGAGATCGTGCAGCGACCGCACCCGATCTTCGAGCGGCAGGGCGACGACCTGCATTGCACGGTGACCCTTCCCATGGTGGCGGCGGCGCTCGGCGCCAGCCTGACGGTCGACACCCTGGACGGGCCCTCCGAGCTCGACATCCGGCCGGGAACGCAGTCGGGCCAGGCCATCCCCATGTACGGCCGGGGCACGGAGCGGCTCAACAGCTCCGGCCGGGGCGACCTGATCGTCCACGTCACCGTGGAGACGCCGACCAAGCTGGAACCCGAGCAGGAGGAGCTGCTCCGCCAGCTCGCCAAGCTCCGCGGCGAAGAGGCGCCGCCGGGCAAGTTCGCACCCGGCCAGCAGGGCTTCTTCTCCCGGCTGCGCGATGCGTTCAACGGCCGCTAGCAGGGTCGGCCGGTCCTGAGGCCGCCGGTCTTCGCCGCCGCTGCCGCCGACGTGGCTGGTCAGCAGATCGTGCTGCGCGGTCCGGAGGGCAGGCACGCGAGCACGGTGCGCCGGCTCGCGGCCGGCGAGCGCGTGGACGTCACCGATGGCGCCGGCACCGTCGCCGAGTGCACTGTCATCGCCTCGGCGCCCGGCGAGCTATCGCTGGCCGTGCTGACGCGGCGCACCGAGCCGCTGCCGCAGCCGCGGCTGGTCGTGCTGCAGGCGATCGTCAAAGGTGATCGCGGCGAGCTCGCCGTCGAGCTGCTGACCGAGGTCGGGGCCGACGTCATCGTGCCGTGGTCAGCCGAGCGCTGCGTCGCGGTCTGGCGCGGCGACCGCGCTGCCCGGTCCCGGGCCCGGTGGCGTACGACGGCGCACGAGGCCGCCAAGCAGAGCAGGCGGGCCTGGTTTCCCGACGTGACCGCGCCGGCCGACCTTGACGCCGCGGTGCGCCGCATCCAGGCGGCAGCGCTGGCGATCGTGCTTGACCCCGACGCTGCCGCCCACCTGGCGAGTCTCGAGCCGCCCGCCGCCGGAGACATCGTGCTGGTCGTCGGGCCGGAGGGCGGCATCACCCCGAACGAGGTTGCTGCCATGCGCGCCGCCGGCGCGATCCCGGCCGCGCTGGGGCCTACCGTGCTGCGCGCCTCGACGGCCGGAGTTGCGGCCGCCAGCGTGGTGCTGAGCCAGACTGGCCGCTGGCGCGACCGCGCAACGGGCTAGCTGACCGCCCGGTGCCGTCGGCCAGCCGGCGATTGAGAGACTGCATAGCTCGTGCTGGACTCAGGCGTCACCGTGCTCGTCGGCTGCGTCCCGCAGGCGTCCTGCGGGACGGTTGGCGCGGCAGCGGACGCCACGGTCATGAAGGCGGTCAGCCGCACGGCGCTCACGGCGTCTGGGGCGGTACTCGCCTCGGTCGTGGCGGTCGGCGTGGGCGTCGGCGTGGCGGTCGGCGTGGGCGTCGGGGTGGGGCTCGGGGACGGCGACGGCGAGCCCGACGGCTGCGGGGTCGTGGTGGGTGAGCAGGTTGGCGACGCCGACGGGCGGTGCGTGACGGGCCCGGCCCCCGAAGCGGTGGGCGACGAGGATGGCGAGCTCGCGGGATGCCCGGCCGGACCCGTCGGCCCGGTGCGCGGGTGCGAGCTCGAACTGCTCGGCGACACGGCCGTCGAGACGTCTATCGCCACGTAGGTGCCGGCCGCGACGATGAAGACGACCACGGCCATCGCGGCCAGCGGCCGGAGCAGGCCCTGGGTGCGGGAGCGGTGCTTGCCCGGCGCGGGCGCGGGCGCGAAGCGCTCCCAGACCGTCCAGAGGCCGGCGTTCAGCCGGTAGAGGGCGTCTTGCAGGGCCGCCGGAGTGCGCAGTCGAACCGCGTCGCCGGCGGCGAGCAGCCAGCTCACGGCCCGTGGCCGCGCGTGCTGCAGCCGCGCCCTGATGCGCTCGAGGCCGTCGTCCTGCGGCTCGAGCGAGTCGGCTGCCGCGTGCAGGGCGGCGCGGAGGTAAGCCTCGTGGTTGGCTGAGGCGTTCATTCCTCGCGCTCCAGCATCGTCCGCAGCGCCTGCATGGCCCTGGCCGTATGGCTCTTCACGGCACCGCGGCTGATCCGCATCGTCTCGGCTATCTGCGCTTCTGGCATGTCGGCGTAGAACCGTAGCACCAGTGCCTCACGCTGCCGCGCCGGGAGTGTCCGCAGCGCCGCTATCACCGCAGACCGCTCGAACAGCGCGATTGCCCCGTGCTCCGCGCTCGGCATGTCCGGCGCTGGCTTGGGCGCGTTCCGGTCGACAACCTGCCGGTGTCTGAGCACGGAACGTGAGCGATTGACGACAGCCTGACGTAGGTAAGCGAGCGCCTTCTCGTTGTCGCGCAGGCGGTGCCAGCCGCCATGCATCGCGACGAACGCGTCCTGCACTACTTCCTCCGCGGTTCCGAGGTCGCGGACCAGGAGGGCAGCGAGCCGCACCAGCGAGCGGTAGTGAGCGCTGTACAGCTCTGTCACGGCCCGGTCGGCATCGGTGTCGACCCGGGCTGAGACGAGCGGAACACGCCCAGCCCAGGCCTCCGTCACGTCAGTTGGACGCGCAACTACGTCCGAAGGTTCACTCGCGGTCATTCGCGAGCGCTGCGACACTGGGTCGCCAGACAAGACTTCCAAGCTGCTTCCATTCCCCCCACACCCAGTCACGCCAGCGAGTGCCCGCGCATGACCAGTCTCTGGGCGACGGAGAGCCAGCACCTGCCGGTACCGTTGCACCAGAGGGGTGGTGCACCGAGGGTTCGCAGCAGTGCAACCATATATGTCCCTGACCGTGCCGGCCTGGTAGACGTTAAGATCACCGGGTGGCAGATTGCCTGTTCTGCGGCATCGCGGCCGGCGAGATACCGGCCACGATCGTGTCGGCTAATCCACGCACCGTCGCTTTCCGCGACATCAACCCGCAGGCTCCGGTGCACGTGCTGGTGATCCCGCGCGCCCATCACCCGAATCTCGCCGAGCTCGCTGCCGTCGACGGGGCGCTGCTTTCCGACCTGGTGGCCCACGCCAGGGACGTGGCGCTCGCCGAGGGCATCACCGACAGCGGCTACCGGATCGTCTTCAACACCGGGCCGGAGGCAGGGCAGACGGTCGGACACGTGCACGCGCACGTGCTTGGCGGCCGGCCGATGTCCTGGCCGCCTGGCTAGCACGGCCAGCGGGGCGGCTGGCGGGTACGGCCAGTATCATGGCCAGCGGGCCGACCACGGGGCGGTCCCGGCAGGGAAGGACCATTGACTGATAATCTGACCGATTCGCGCGGTGTGCGGCGTTCCGGCGGCGGTAGCGGCCGAAACGGTACCAGGGCTGGCGAAGCGGGCCGCGCGAGCGAGGGCAAGGGTTCCGCGAGGGCGGGAGCCACTGCAGGGGAACGGGCCAGTTTGGGCAGCCGCAACGGCGGGGACGCGGTCGCGGGCGGCGCAGCGAGGGCCGGCCGGGCCCAGGTCAGGATTGTCATCCCGGACGAGCAGTCGATGGTCAGCCTGCTCGGGTCGGGCGACGAGCTGCTGCGGGTCATAGAGAACGTGGTGGCCGCCGACTTCCACGTCCGCGGCAACGAGATCACCGTGACCGGACCGGAAGCCGAGATCGCGGTGGCGTCCCAGCTCTTCGAGGAACTACTGCAGCTCACCGGCAGCGGGGCCGAGCTGACGGCGGACGCGGTCGAGCGCAGCGTCTCGATGCTGCGCCGCAAGACCGGGGCCAGGCCCGCCGAGGTGCTGAACCTGGACATCTTGTCCAGCCGGGGCCGGACCATCCGCCCCAAGACGCTGAACCAGAAGCGCTACGTGGATGCCATCGACAACCACACCGTGGTGTTCTCGATCGGCCCGGCCGGGACCGGCAAGACGTACCTGGCCATGGCCAAGGCGGTTAAGGCCCTGCAGGCAAAGGAGGTCAACCGGATTATCCTGACCCGGCCGGCCGTCGAGGCCGGCGAGCGGCTGGGATTCCTGCCGGGCACGTTGTACGAGAAGATCGACCCCTACCTGCGGCCGCTCTACGACGCGCTGCACGACATGGTCGATCCGGAGTCGATCCCCCGGCTGCTCGCCGCCGGCACGATCGAAATAGCACCTTTGGCGTATATGCGAGGTAGGACCCTTAACGACTCTTTTATCATCCTGGACGAAGCCCAGAACACCCTGCCCGAGCAGATGAAGATGTTCCTGACCAGGCTGGGGTTCGGCTCCAGGGTCGTGGTCACCGGCGACGTGACTCAGATCGACCTGCCGTCCGGGCAGATCAGCGGGCTGCGGCAGGTCCAGGAGATCCTCGACGGCGTCGACGACGTGTACTTCTGCAGGCTGACGAGTCACGACGTGGTCAGGCACCGGCTGGTCGCTGACATCGTGGACGCCTACGAGCGGTATGACGCCAGGCGAGCGGCGGCCGAGTTGCCGGCCGGCCGGTCGCGGCGGGACGGGTACCGCGGCCGATGACAGGCCGGTTAGCCGGTCATCGGGGGAACGGGCCAGAACGGGGGCCAGATGAGCATCGATATCGCTAACGAGTCCGGCGTCGACGTCGACGAGGCCCTGCTCGCCGCCCTGGCCCGGCACGTTCTCGACGACCTGCGTGTCCACCCGCTGGCCGAGCTGTCCGTTCTGCTCGTGGATGAGCCTGCGATGACCGAGTTGCACGTGCGCTGGATGGGTGCGGAGGGACCCACCGACGTGCTGGCGTTTCCGATGGACGAGCTGAGGGTGCCGCAGCCGGGCGGACCGCACGGCGATCACAGCGGGCCGGACGCCGATCCGACCGACGTGCTCCTCGGCGACGTGGTGATCTGCCCTCAGGTCGCGGCCGTGCAGGCGGCTGAGGCCGACCACGACGTGCAGGCGGAGATCGACCTGCTGTGCACGCACGGGATCTTGCACCTGCTCGGCTACGACCACGCCGAGCCCGAGGAGCACGCCACCATGTTCGGGCTGCAGGACAGGCTGCTCGCATCGTGGCGGGCTGCCGTCGAGCCCGACGGGCGCCCAGGAACCGGGTGACCGGCAATGGGCTGGCTGTTCGTCGCCGCGTTCGCGTTCATGCTGCTGGCTGGCTGGTGCGTGAGCGCGGAGACCGCGCTGTTGCGCGTCTCGACGGCCGGCGCCAGGGAGCTCAGCCGGTCCCCTGGTGACACCGCGGAGCCGCTCCGTGCCGTGCTCACCGACGTACCCCGTTACCTCTCTGTGGTCTTGCTCGCGAGGATCGCCGCAGAGATAGGCGCGGTCGTGCTCGTCACCGCCGTGCTGGTCAGCTGGCTCGGCGTCGACTGGAAGCCCTTTCTCATCAGCGCGGTGGCCATGACGGTCGCCAGCTACCTGCTGGTCGGGGTGATCCCGCGCGGCATCGGGCAGCACTACCCGGTGCGCGTCGCCAGCGCCGCCGCGTCGGTGCTGTGGCCGGTGGGCCGGCTGCTTGGGCCGCTGCCGCGGCTGCTGGCCGCCGCGGGCGCCGCGATCGCGCCGCGAGAGGCCGGGCGGGAGAGCGAGTCGGGCTCGGAGGAGGACCTGCGCGGCCTGGTGGACCTGCTGGAGGAGCGCCAGATCATCGAGCCGGGCGAGCGGGCAATGATCCACTCGGTGTTCGAGCTCGGCGACACGATCGTCCGCGAGGTCATGGTGCCGCGCACCGACATGGTGTTCGTCGAGCGATCCAAGACGCTCCGCCAGGGGCTGTCGCTGGCGCTGCGCAGCGGCTTCTCCCGTATCCCGGTGATCGGCCAGAATCTCGACGACGTCATCGGCATCGCCTACCTCAAGGACCTCATCACCCGGATCCACGAGCATCCCGAAGGCGAGTCGGTCGAGACGGTCGAGACGGTCATGCGGTCAGCCACCTTCGCACCCGACAGCAAGCCCGTCGACGACCTGCTGCGCGAGATGCAGGCGGGGCACGTGCACCTGGCCATCGTGATCGACGAGTATGGCGGGACCGCCGGCCTGGTGACCATCGAGGACATCCTCGAGGAGATCGTCGGTGAGATCACCGACGAGTACGACCGGGAGCGCCCGCCGGTGGAATGGCTGTCGGACGGCTCTGCCCGGGTGAGCGCCCGGCTCTCGGTGGAGGAGCTCGAGCAGCTATTCAGCGTGGGCATCGACGCCGAGGACGTGGAGACCGTCGGCGGCCTGCTCGCGCACCAGCTCGGCAAGGTGCCGATCGCGGGATCGCAGGCCACGGTCGCCGGGCTGCGGCTCACGGCGGAGAACCTGACCGGGCGGCGCAACCGGATCGGTACCGTGACGGTGCGTCGCGCGGGTCAGCCAGACGCTGCTGCGGGAGTGCCCCCAGCAGCGGGTGAGGCGCAAGCCAGCCAGCCTGCTGACAACCGCCACGCTGACACCCCGGACGGCGCCCGCAACGGGGCATCTCGGCTGGACTAGGACGTCGCCGCGGGGTCGCGCCGGGGCTCGCCAGGAGCTGCCGCCACGGACCGATCTGGATCAGCATCGGCTGTCTCGCGCCCCGGGGTCGGCTGCCCACCGTGCCTCGGCGCGTGCAGCAGCCCGACAGCCTCAGCGAGCCGCACGGCGAGCCGGTCCCGCCGGGATATGACCGACACCGGCAGCGGCCACGGGATAGCCAGGTCGGGATCGTCGAAGGCGATCGACACGTCTTCGCTCGGGTCGTGCGGCCGGTCTATGCGATAGGAAACGTCCGCCGGACTCGTGCGGGCCTGGAAGCCGTGCGCGCACCCGGCCGGGATGAACAGTGACGTCTGCGAGTCGTCGGCCAGTTCGAAGCTCTCCCACCGCAAGTAGGTCGGCGAACCGGGCCGTAGATCGAGCACGACGTCAAAGACCGCGCCGTACGAGCAGCGCACGAGCTTGGCCTCACCCCGGCCGCGGCGGACGTGCAGACCGCGTACTACCCCAAGCGCCGAGCGGGAAATGCTGTCCTGAACGAAACAGCCGGGATCAATGCCCGCCCCGCGGGCGACCTCCGCGTCGAACGTGCGGGAGAAGAAGCCGCGCTCGTCAACGTGCGGAGTCGGCGTGAACAGCACCACGCCTGCGATGCGCGACACCGAGCCGGCGATCACTGGCTGGTCTTTCGTGCTGATGGCGGCCGCGCCGTTGGCGGCTAGCGGGTAGCTGCCGCGGTCACGCGGTCAGACTCGGTACGCCGCAGCAGACGGTCGAGGTGGCCCGACTCCAGGAGTTCGCAGATCCGGCGGAGCCGGACGTACCTGGCGGACGTGAAGTCTGCGTAGCTCAGCCGGTGCTCGGAATATGCTCCGACGAGTTCCGTGACCCCGTCTCGCACACTCCAGCGCATGTCCAGCTCGGGGAAGGTATCCGCGAGCTTCGCGAAATCGACCCGGTAGTTGCGCAGATCTCCTCCGGCGCCGTCGGCGAACGACAGCACAGATCCGGGCACGACGTCCCGGACGAGCTCGGCGATGTCCCTGATCTGCACGTTGTCTTCAGCCCGGCCGACGTTGAACGCCTGGTCGTGGACGACGTGCCGGGGCGCCTGGAGGACGGCGAGGAACGCGCGGCTGATGTCCTCGACGTGCACCAGCGGACGCCACGGGGTGCCGTCGCTCTCCAGCCTGACCTTGCCGGTCGTCGTCGCGACGGCGGCCAGATTGTTGACGACGATGTCCAGCCGCAGCCGGGGCGAGAATCCGTAGGCCGTCGCGTTGCGCAGGTACGTCGGGCTGAAGGAGTCGGTGGCCAGCCGCGACAGTTCGCGTTCGGCCTGCACCTTGGCCTCGCCATAGGGCGTGACCGGGTACAACCGCGCGTCTTCGGCCACCCCGGCCGAGCCCGCGGCGCCGTAGAGGCTGCAGGATGATGCGAACAGGAAGCGCTTGACGCCAGCTGTCCTCGCGGCACGAGCCAGCTGCAGCGTGCCGTCTAGGTTTACGGAGAACGTGGCGGCCGGATTGAGGTCGCCCAGTGGGTCGTTGGACAGGGCCGCCAGGCAGACAACCGCGTCGTAGCCCGCCAGGTGCCCGGCCTTGACATCCCTGATGTCGATCACTCGCCGGCTACGTGCGGCCTCGGCCGGAGGGCCGAGGTCGCAGCCCTCATAGAAGCCGGCGTCGAGCCCGTCGACCTCATGGCCGGCCGCGAGCAAGAACGGGACAAGAATCGCACCAATGTAGCCGCGGTCACCCGCAACCAGAACTCGCATGGGCTGCTCCCCAATTCGGCCACCGTTGCCGCCGCCACAATCGGCCGCACTACTGAAGAACCTGACCGGCTGGCGCCTGATACACCCCGAGACGCACGCGGAGCGGTCACGGCTGCGCTGGGCCGCCGAGTCGGCGCCACTGCGCCGGTTCGGTATCACGGCGACTCGCTCGGCGTTCAGGTGATCACCGACGGCTGCGCAGCGCGCTGTCGGCCGCTCGGCGCGTGCGCCGTGCTGGCACCTGACCGACAGGAGATGTCACGGCGGTGCCAAGGATGCGGGAGGGGGCTTGGCGGTGAGCCGCATCTTGATCGTCGTGCAGAACTTGCCCGTTCCTTTCGACCGGCGAGTCTGGCTCGAGTGCAAGGCCCTGCTGTCGGCCGGCCACGAGGTTGTGGTGGTGTGCCCCAAGGGCAAGGGTGATCCTGGCTACGCGGTCATCGACTCAGTACAGGTGTACAAGTACCGGCCGTACGCGCCGGGCGGCAGCAAGGCCAGCTTCGTGGTCGAGTACGTCTACTCGTTTCTTGTCACCGTCTGGCTGACGCTCAGGGCCCGACGCAGCGGCCGGTTCGACGTCATGCAGGCCTGCAATCCGCCCGATATCTTCTGGCCCCTCGCCCTGCTGTTGCGAGCCATCGATGGCACCGTGTTCGTGTTCGACCATCACGACCTGTGCCCGGAGCTCTATCAGTCACGGTTTCCCGGTCACACCGGCCCGCCCTTGCGCGCGCTGCTGTTCCTGGAGCGCCGGACGCACCGCACCGCTCGGCACGTGATCGCGACGAACGAGTCGTATCGGGACATCGCCCTGACGCGCGGCGGCAAGTCCGCGGCGGAGGTCACGGTCGTGCGGACCGGACCGGACCCGAGTCGGCTGACCACCGTCGAGCCCAGCCCTCCGCTCCGCAGAGGACGCCGGTACCTGGCCGCGTACATCGGCGTCATGGGTCCGCAGGATGGCGTCGACATCGTCGTCAGGGCCGCGGCGATCGTGGTGCACGAGCTCGGCCGAGACGACATCGCGTTCACGCTGATCGGCTCCGGTGATTGCTACGACGACCTGGTAGCGCTGCGGAACGACCTCGGCCTCACCGGGCACGTGGAGTTCACCGGTCGGATACCGGACGAGCAAGTCAGAGCGATCCTTTCCACCGCGGACATCGGCCTGTCGCCCGATCCCAAGAATCCGCTCAACGACGTGTCGACCATGAACAAGACGATGGAGTACATGGCCTTTGAGCTCCCGGTCGTGGCCTTCGATCTGCGCGAGACGCGGGTCTCGGCCGGCCCGGCGGCCGTATACGTCAGGCCCAACGACGTGCGCGAGTACGCGACGGCGATCGTCGAGCTGCTCGACGACGAGCCAGGGCGGGCGAGGCTTGGCAAGGCCGGCCGGGTGCGGGTCGAGCAGGAGCTCGCCTGGAACCACCAGCAGCGCGCGTACCTGGGCGTCTACGCGCAGGTACTCAGCGCTGCTCGGCCTGGCACGCGGGCAGGGACCTAGCGTGTGCGGGATAGCGGGCTGCTATCAGCAGGCAGACGGACGAAAGCTCGTCGACATCATGACCGACCGGATAGCGCACCGCGGGCCGGACGCAGCCGGGTTCTGGAGTTCTGACGCTGACGCTGACGGCGTCGGCGTGCAGTTCGGCTTCCGGCGGCTGTCGATCATCGATCTGAGCCCAGCAGCTAACCAGCCGCAGTCCAAGGACGGCCTGACGATCGTCTACAACGGTGAGCTGTACAACTACCGTGCGCTGCGGGCCGAGCTCACGGCGCGGGGCGTGCGCTTCACGACCCGCTCCGACACCGAGGTGGTGCTCGAGGCCTGGCGCAGCTGGGGGCCGGGTGCGCTCGGCCGGTTCCGCGGCATGTTTGCGTTCGCGCTCTTCGACGGGCGCTCGGGAGAGCTGATCCTGGCCCGCGATCCGCTCGGAATCAAGCCGCTGTACTACCTGCCCCGCGGCGACGGGCTGGTGTTCGCTTCAGAGCTCAAGGCCCTCGTCGCAGCCCTGGGCGCCGAGCTGCGAGTCCAGCCCGGCGCGCTGATCGCGTCGATGCTCTATTACTGGCTGCCCGAACAGCTCTGTGCCATTGACGGGGTGGCCAAGCTGCCGCCCGGATCCTGGGCGTGCGTCCGGCCGGGCCAGGGCCCGGCTATCCGGCAGTACTGGAACGTGGCTGAGGTCGCGGCCAGCGCGGCGGCTGGGCCACGCGCCGACCTCGGGGACGTCATCGAGGACTCGGTCGCTGCGCACCTCGTTGCCGACGTGCCGATCTCGAGCTTCCTGTCCGGCGGGTTGGACTCGAGCATCGTGACAGTGCTGGCACACCGAGCGAACCAGGAGATCGACGCGTACACGATCACGTTCCGGGCGGCAGATCAGCGCTTCGAGGCCATGCCTGACGACGCGGGATACGCGCGCAAAGTCGCGAGCCGCGATGGCATCAGGCTGCACGAGATCGAGATCTCCCCAGACGTCGTGCAGATGCTGCCGCGCGTCGTCGATGTGCTGGACGAGCCGGTCGGTGATCCGGCCGCGATCAACACGCTGCTCATGTGCGAGAGCGCACGAGAGCGCGGTGTCAAGGTCATGCTGTCTGGGATCGGGGCGGACGAGCTCTTCGGCGGATATCGCAAGCACATCGCGTGCCGGCTGGCCGGCCAGTACGACCGGCTGCCCGGCGCGGCCCGCGGGTTCTGCCGCCGGGTGGTCGACTGGGCTCCGGTCAGCGTGGGCGGCCGGGGGCTGCGCTACGCGCGCTGGGCCAAGCGCTTCCTGACCTTCGCCGAGCTTCCGGCGGAGCCACGGTTCCGGCGGAGCTACACGCTGTACGACGGAGCCGAGCTTGCCGGCCTGGTCAGCCCGGACCTGGCTGACTGCATCGGCGCGGTGCTCGCCCAGCACGCCGACGTGTACCACGACAACGTGCTGTCCGACGAGGTAAACCGGATGTGCCTGGCGGACACGCGGCTGTTCTTGCCTGGCCTCAACCTCGCCTACACCGACCGCGCGAGCATGGCCGCCTCCGTAGAGGTGCGCGTGCCGTTCGTCGATCCGGTGGTGACACGGGCCGCCTTCGCGCTGCCGGGGGATGCGAAGATCCGTCGTGGCCACGGCAAGGTCGCGCTGAAGCAGGCCGCTCGCGGCTGGCTGCCGCCAGAGATCATCGGCAGGCCGAAGGCCTCCTTCAGCGCGCCGCTTCGGGCCTGGGTACGGCGCGATCTGACCGAGGTCATCAACGACGTACTCGTCGCCGGCGAGCTGGTGCGGTCCGGGATGATCCGGCGCACCGGGTTGATGCAACTGATCAGCGACGACCGGGCTGGCCGCGAGGACAGGTCAAAGCAGATCTGGCAGCTGCTCACCCTCGAGCTCTGGTACCGCAACGCCCAGGCGCACGGCGTGGCCGGATGAGGCACGGGCGCGGCGAGGGACGAGAGCCGAAGCAGAAGACGCGATGAAGCAAGTAGCGCAGAACTACAAGTCCGGGGAGCTCACGGTGCTGGACGCGCCAGCCCCTGCGTGCCGGCCTGGCGGTGTCCTGGTGCGGTCGCTGTTCTCGCTGATCTCTACGGGCACCGAGATGATGAAGGTGGCCGAGGCGAACCTGTCAGTGATCGGGAAGGCCCGAGCGCGTCCTGACCAGGTGCGGACAGTGCTCGACTCGGTCGCCCAGCAAGGCGTCGTGTCCACCTACAAGAAGGTGATGACGCGGCTCGACTCCTACACGCCGCTCGGGTACTCGTTGTGTGGCGTGGTGGCCGAGGTTGGCCGGGGGGCCGAAGAGTTCCACCTCGGCCAGCTTGTGGCCGCTGCCGGTAACGAGCACGCGCTGCACGCCGAGTACAACTGGATCCCGGTCAACCTGTGCGTTCCCGTACCCACGGGAGTCTCCCCGGAGCACGCCGCTTTTGCGACCGTCGGCGCGATCGCCATGCACGGTGTGCGCCGGACCGAGGCGCAGCTCGGCGACACAGCCTGTGTCATCGGCCTCGGTCTGGTCGGACAGCTGGTCGTTCGCCTGCTGATCGCGGCCGGCGTGCGCGTCGTCGGCCTCGATGTGGTCGACGACCGCTGTCGGCTCGCGGAGCGGGCGGGAGCCGTGCTGTGCGCCGCGCCCACCGAGGAGGGACTCGCGGCTGTGGCGGCGGCGCTCGGCGAGCTCACCCAGGGCCGCGGCGCCGACCACGTTCTGCTCGCCGCTGGCGGGTCATCCAACGGCCCCACCGAGGCGGCGGCCCGACTCGCCAGAGACCGGGCCAGGGTCGTCGATATCGGCAAAACCCGGCTCGACCTGCCGTGGAACGCCTACTACGAGAAGGAACTTGACGTCCGCTTCTCCCGCTCCTACGGCCCCGGTCGCTACGACGACGGTTATGAGCTGGGCGGACGTGACTACCCGGCAGGCTACGTGCGGTGGACCGAGCGGCGGAACCTGGCCTGTTTCCTCGACCTGCTGGCGCACGACGACGTCGAGGTCGGCTCGCTGATCTCGGCCGTCTACCCGATGACCAGCGCTGCCACTGCCTACGAAGAGCTGGCCGCTGGGGCGCTGTCCGGAGTCGCTGTCCTGCTGGAGTACCCGGCTCCTGCCCAGCCCGGCCCTCAGCCCACGGCGGCGACCAGCGCCCAGGTCAGTCGCCCGGCGCGGTCGGCGCCGCGCGACCGGGTGGCGGTCGGCTTCATCGGTGCCGGCAACTACGCGTCAGCCATGCTGCTGCCATACCTGGCCAGGCTCGGCGGCGTGGAGCTGCGTCACGTGGCGACGACGCGCTCGCTGTCGGCGGTCAATTCTCAGCGCCGCTTCGGCTTCGCGACCGCGTCGACCACCGCCGAGGCTGTATTCGACGACTCGTCGCTTGACGTGATCTTCATTGCGACGCGGCACCACAACCACGCTGACTTCGTCTGCCGAGCGCTGCGGACCGGGCGGGCGGTCTTCGTCGAGAAGCCACTGGCGCTCACTGACGAGGAGCTGCAGCGCGTCATCGAGGTCGTCCACGAGAGCGGTAACGACCGCCTGATGGTCGGCTTCAACCGTCGCTTCGCGCCGCTGCTGAGCGAGCTGAGGACGGCGTTTGGCGTGGCGGGCGGGCTGTCCACGAGCCGATACCTGGTCAACGCCGGGCGACTGGAGGCCGGCAGCTGGTACCTCGACGCCGGGCTCGAGGGCTCGCGCTTCACCGGCGAGGGCGGTCACTTCATCGACACGCTCAGCTGGTGGACGGAGAGCCTGCCCGTCGAGGTGTACGCAACCAGGGGTTCATCCGAGCACGACGTCCAGGCGGTCGTGACGTTTGGCAACGGCAGCACCAGCGTGATCAGTTACCTGACCGGCGGGAGTCCGACGCATCCCAAGGAGATCCTGGATGCCGCTGCCGGTGGCAGGAACGCGCGGCTCGACAACTTCCGGCGAGCTGTGGTCTGGACTGGCCGGCGGCGCCACCAGCTGCGGTCCCGTGGTCATGGCAAAGGCCAGCAGGAGCAGGTCGCGCGGTTCGTCGAGGCGTGCCGCAAGGACAGCGCGATGCCGATTTCCCTTGAGTCGCTGGTTGCCACCACGCGAGCGACACTCGCGGTGCGCGCGAGCCTGGCCAGCGGCGCCCCGGAGCGCGTATGAGCGTTCTGGACACCTCGCGCTTCGGCTGGTACGCGCGCCGTGTCAGCCGGATGTCGGGCGCCGAGCTGATCTGGCGCGGCCGCGACAGGGCACGGCAGCTGCTCTGGTCTGGTCGCCGGGTGCGACGCGACGAGCTGGCCGAGTCCGTGCGCGCCCAGCCTCCGGACCGCCGGTTCACGGCCGTGCTGCCGCCCGGGATAGCCGCGGTGGTGCCGGCGCCCGCCAGGGAGTCGGTGGTGGCCGCCGCCGACGAGCTCATGCAGGGGCGCTGGCAGGTCATGGGGGTCGCTCGGACTGACCTTCGGGTGCCCGACTGGTTCGCCGATCCCGTCACTGGCCGCCACGCTCCGGCGAACGGCTACGCCTTCAGGATCAACCACCGCTCGGAGGCTGAGACCGGCAACATCAAGCAGGTCTGGGAGCTGTCTCGGCTGCAGCACCTGACGTTGCTGGCGGCAGCCTGGTTCCTCACTCATGACGAAGCGTACGCGCGGCGCGCTGTCGACCAGCTCGAGTCGTGGTGGCGGGCCAACCCGTTCCTGTCCGGCGTGCACTGGACGAGCGGCATCGAGGTAGGTCTCCGCCTGGTCAGCTTCACCTGGATACGGCGGCTCCTCGACGAGTGGCCTGACGTGCCCGATCACTTCGAGCGCAGCGAGCTTGCGGTGCGCCAGATCGGGTGGCACCAGCAGTACCTTGCGGCCTTCCAGAGCCGCGGCTCGTCGGCCAACAACCATGTCATCGCGGAGGCGGCAGGCCAGCTGGTGGCGAGCTGTGCCTTTCCCTGGTTCGCCCGTAGCGGTCAGTGGCGGCAGACCGCGATCCGGCTCTTTGAGCGCGAGCTGATCCGCAACACGTTTCCGTCGGGGATCGGTCGGGAGCTCGCGTCGGGTTATCACTCGCTGGTTGCGGAGCTCGGAATCCTGGCGGCCGTCGAGGCAACGGCGGCCGGCCACCCGCTCAGCGTGGCCGTGTGGCAGCGGCTCTGCGCGACCCTCGACAGCGGCGCCGCACTGCTCGACGAGCGAGGTCGGCCGCCTCGGCAGGGTGACGGTGACGAGGGCCGGGCCCTGCTGCTCGACGCCCCGACCGACAATCGCTGGCCGTCCTTGCTGGCCCTGGGCGGAGCGCTGTTCGGCCGGCTTGACTGGTGGCCGGCCACGACGCCGGACGCAGCAAGCTCGATCATCGGCGCGATGTCGGCCATGAAGATCGAGGTCGGCGGCAGGCCGACCGAGCGGCCCTGGCACTTCGCCGATGCCGGCGTCACGCTGCTGCGAGGCGGGGGTCGCGACCCAGAGATCTGGTGCCGGTGCGACGGTGGCCCGCACGGCTTTCTCAGCACCGCGGCCCACGCGCATGCCGACGCGCTGTCGACCGAGGTCAGGTACGGCGGCGTGGACGTCCTGGCAGATCCGGGCACGTACTGCTACCACGGCGAGCACGAGTGGCGTTCGTACTTCCGCTCGACGATCGCGCATAACACCGTTGAGCTCGACGGCACGAGTCAGTCCCGGGAAGGCGGCCCGTTCCTGTGGCTGCGGCACGCGAGCGCCCGGGTCATCGAAGTCCGTGATGTTGGCGACGCGGTCGAGTGGACCGCCGAGCACGACGGGTACCAGAAGCTCGACCCTCCGGCCTGGCACCGACGGTGCGTACGGCTCGACCGGGCAACGCGGGCCGTGGACATCGTCGACGAGATCACTGGTGGCTGTTACCACGTCCGGCTCGCCTTCCACCTCGGCCCGGACGTCGAGGTGCGGCTGGCAGGCAGCACCGCGACGCTGCGCTGGCCTACCCCGTCTCGGTCTGGCGCCGAGCGAGCTGGTGCGGCGCGGATGGAGCTTCCGGCGTCGCTGCGCTGGAGCCTGCACCGAGGGGAAACGAGCCCGATCCTGGGCTGGTACTCGGCTGGCCTCGGCAGCCGCCAGGCGGCGTACACGCTGATTGGCCGCGGACGCACCACGCCCGATCACTTGCTGACCACGCGCCTGGAGTTCCACGACGCCACCGCGACCGCGGCAGCTGCCGTCAGCCAGCAAGGCGAACACCCTGTCATATCCGACGGGCAGGAAGCGATGAATGATCCAGGGAGGACTGGTTGAGCGAGCGGGCGCTGGACCTGAGGCGGTCCTGGCACATCGTGCGGCGGCACTGGCTGCCGGTGGCTGCGATGGCTGCCCTGGGCCTGATTGCGGGCGCCGGATACACCGCACTCAAGCCGCCAACGTACTCGAGTAGCGCGCTTGTCGTGCTGCCGACCTCAACGCACGACATCGCCACTCAAGTGGTGATCGCGGGGAGTGACCCGGTCCTCGCTGGTGCGTCGCGCAACTCCGGCCCCGGCCAGTCGCTGGCAGCGCTGCGCCGGCACGTGCACGTGACCGAGGTGACTCCCAACGTCGTGTCGGTCGAGGCGACAGGCGACACCGCGCGAGCAGCAGAGCGCACTGCCAACCGGGTGGCTGCCAGCTACGTGGCCTACGTGCACACCAAGGGCAGCGCCGGCGGGGTGGTAGCGGCGAACCTGTTCCAGCCGGCCGGTGACGCAACCAGCACACCGGTAGCGGCCATGCTCGGCGCTGCCTGCGGCATCGGTGCCCTCCTGGCAGCGCTGATAGGGCTGCTCTTCGTGCTGGCCAAGTTCCGTGGTGATCGCCGGCTGTGGCGTCGGGACGACATCGCGGACGCCGTCGGTGCGCCGGTACTCGCCTCGCTTCCGGTGTGGCAGCCCAGAAGCGCCGCGAACTGGGCTGGTCTCATCGGCAACTACAAACCCGACGTCGAGCTCGCCTGGAAGGTCCGAAACACGCTGCACTATCTCGGGCTCGGCGAGGTGATATCGGACCGAACGCCTCGCCCGAGCGGCTTGTCGGTCACCGTTCTGTCACTGGCTTCTGATCGGCGTGCTCTCGCTCTGGGCCCGCAGCTGGCCGCGTCGGCGGCGGCCCAGGGCGTCGCCACGACGCTGGTCATCGGTCCGCAACCGCACGCCGACAATACCGCCGCGTTGCGCTCGGCCGTTGCTGGCCACCCGCCTCGGCGGCCAGGTCTGCAGCTCGCCACCGCCGACGATGGTGTCGCGAGACCGTCACCGGGCGCGGCGCTCACGGTCGTCGTGTCCGTTGTCAGCCCGCACTCGGAGACCGCTCGCACGTCGAGAACCAGCGCGACGCTGCTCGGAGTGGCGGCGGGCTCGGTGACGGCGGAGCAGCTAGCGATGGTGGCCTCGCGCGCCGCAGCCGGCGGTCATCCGATCGACGGAGTCATCGTTGCCGATCCCGAGCCGGCGGACCAGACGACCGGCCGGGTCCCTCAGCTGACCCGGTCACCTCGCACCGTGACACCTAGTCGTCTCTCGAGCGTCACTCTGGAGTCCAGATGAGGAGCTACCGCGAGCGCGGGGGAGTGTTGGCGTCGGCTGCGGACTACGGTGCTGCCGGTCAGGCCGACACGCTGTGGGCGATCGACGCGGATCTCGGCGATCCGGAGCCCGCACCGGCCGGGCTCGGAGTCGGCCTGGTCAACCTTGGGTTCATCAAGAGCGCGCTGCGGCGCGGCGCCGCGTTCTGGTGCACCGCAGCGGCACTCGGCCTGGTGGCTGGTGCTGGGTGGTACACGGCGAGACCGCCGGCCCCACAGGCAACGGCGACCGTTCTGGTCCCGCCGTCGACGTATACCGGCGAGATCCTGGATGACCAGGCCATAGCGCAAAGCCGAACGGTGGCCACGGCGGCGCTCAGGAACCTCGGCAGCCACGAGAGCGCGACCAGCTTCCTTCGTCAGTATGCGGTCACCACGCCGACCGACCGCGTCCTCGTCATCACCACGAAGGCGGGGTCAGCCACGGCAGCCGTGCGCGCTGCTAACGCGGTGGCCAGCGCGTTCCTCGCGTTTCAGCGGCAACTGCTGCAGGTGCAAGACCGTCTTGTCGCTGCCTCGCTACAGCAGCAGGTCGCCCAGTCGCAGCAACACCTCGACTCGCTCAGCGCGCAGATCAGCCGCCTGTCTGGTGCCTCGTCAGCGCCAGGACACTCTGCCAGACTCGCGAGCCTGCGGTCTGCGCACTCGCAGGCAGCCGACGCACTGGCGGAACTGAAACTGGCGAACACGCAGACCGTGGCGAGCATGGCAGTCAGCACGGCGACTGCCGTGCAGGGTAGCCGCGTTCTTGATCCAGGGGCTGCTGTGCCGCAGTCTCGGCTCAAGGGCTGGCTTACCTACGCCGTGGTCGGGCTCGTCGTCGGTCTCGCGCTGGGCACGGGCATCGTGGTGATCCGGGCTGTCACGTCCGACAAGCTGCGCCGCCGAGACGACGTGGCGCGCGTACTCGGAGCGCCGGTCAAGCTGTCCGTCGGCAGGGTGAGCGACTTCGCTGGCGGTGATCCTGGCGACCCGGCCGTCGCCGATCCAGAGATCCGGCGGATAGCCACGTACCTGCGGCGAACCCTGCCGGAGCCGACCAGCCCGCCGGGGATCGCTTCGCTGGCGATTGTTCCGGTCGACGACCCGCACGCTGCCGCTCTGTCGCTGGTGTCGCTAGCCACCGGCTGCAGCGGGCGTGGCTTGCGGGTCGTGCTAGCGGACTTGTGCAGCGGCGCGCCTGCCGCGCACTTGCTCGGGGCGGACACGCCGGGCGTCCACCAGCCGACGACCTCCGCCGGAAAGGTGTCGGTCGTGATTCCTGAACCCGACGACGTCGCGCCCGTCGGTCCGCTTGAGCACGAACTGGGGGCTGGCCGGCCAGGTCGAGCTTCCGAGCAGCTCATCGGTGTCAGCGGGTCGGCAGACCTACTGCTCACGCTGTCCAGCCTGGATCCGGCCGTGGGTGCGGAGCACCTTGCGACCTGGACGCAGACCGCAGTTGTCATGCTGACAGCCGGCCAGTCGGCTGCCGAGCGCGTCCACTCGGTCGGCGAGATGGTCAGGCTTGCGGGGATAGACCAGGTCTCCGCGGTGCTGGTGGGCGCTGACGCGACCGATCAGAGCCTGGGCGTCGCCCGCGGACGCGACGAGCCGACTGCGCCCAGGCTGCGCGCTGACCCACTGGCCGGCGACGCTGAGTCAGCGTCGATCGCGGGCGACGCGGCCGCCAGCTTGCCGCAGCCGGGTTGAGCCCTGAGCCGACGCCGCCTAGCGCAGGGAGCCCCCCATGTCGAAGCCGATCCCCCCGGTTGTCCCGCTGGTCATGTCGGCGCTGCTGCTCGCGGCGTGCAGTGGCGCGGCGCCAAGCGCCGACACGCGTGCCGCTGGCGGCGCACCCGGAGTTGCGGTGGCCGTGCCACCCGGCTCGGCGCCGGCTGTCTGCGGTGCGCCGATCCTGCACTCGCCGTACGACTATGACGGCGTGGCCGGCGCCTATCGGAGCGGCACCCCTGGCCTGCCTACGTATGGCTCACCGGGGACGGCCTTCCCTCGCGACACCACGGGTGTCGTCGTCGCGGCGGGAACACGCGACTATCCGTCGTACGAGTTGCGCCCCGACACGGTTTACTACCTGGCGCCAGGGACGCACATCGGGAGCTTCCAGGCGAGGGCTCATGACGCGTTCGTCGGGGGTGACCGGGAAGACGGCACCACGACGATTCTTTCCGGTGACTACTCGCACCGCGAGCCGTGGGGTATCGACTCGAACTACTCCGATGGTGACCAGCCTGGAGTGACGATCGAGTACCTCACGATCGAGAAGTTCACGCCCGGGCCGAACGCGGCGGCGGTCAATCTCGACGCGAACATAGACTGGACAATCCAGTATAATACGGTCACACTTAATGTTCCGGGCGCCGGCGTTCTGGCAGGCACCGGCAACACGCTCAAGGACAACTGCCTCACGCGCAACGGTCAGTACGGTTTCCAGTCGTCCGCGGTTACCCCCTGGGGAGGCGACTCGCTGACCGGCGGTCCCTACGACATCACGGTCGACGGCAACGAGATCAGCTACAACGACACGTGCGACTACGAGGGGCTGCTGAAGAACTCAGCCATTGGCTGGTCCCACCACAACCCGGTCCCAGCGAAGTACCGGAACGCCCACTGTGGCACGGTCGTCCCGGATGGTGATGAGGGCGGGTTCAAGCTCTGGCGCACCGACGGAGTGACCATCACGGACAACGACGTCCACAACAACTGGGGCCCAGGCGCCTGGGTCGACACCGATAACGCCAATACCACCATTCGCGGTAACGCCTTCGCAGCCAACGAGGGTGCGGCAGTCATCGAGGAGATCTCTTACAACTTTGCGATCACTGACAACTACATCGCGGACAACGACTGGGCTGATGGCCTGAACAATCCGGGGTTCCCGCAGCCTGCCATCTACGTGAACGGGAGTGGCAGCCCAGCGTACCTGGGCGGGGTTCCGGCCTGCCCGGAGGCGGCGTGCGCGGACCAGCGCTCCTATCAGGAGCAGTCGGTTATCACCGGAAACACGCTCGTCGACAACGGCGGCAACATTTTCCTCTTTCAGGACTCTGGCCGGACCTGCGCCGCCGGATATGACGCGGCGTGCACGCTCGTGGCGGGCGGCTCCGCGGGTCCTTTTAGCGTCTCGGCGTGTACGGCGCAGCTGCCGTCGGCCTCGGTCAGCCTGACGACCTACGTCGGCGACAGAACCGGGTCGCCAGCCGAGGACTGGTGGGACGGCTGCCAGTGGGAGACGGTCAGCGTGCACGTGACCGGGAACACCATAGATTTCAACCCGGCAGACATCCCGCACTGCAACCGCACCGCCTGGCCAGACTGCGGTGCGGGCGGCATTTTCAGCGAGTACGGGTCGCCGAATCACGGTCCTAGCTGGGTTACCGCGACCGAGGTCACCTTCTTCCGCCAGGATTCGTGGTCAGACAACACCTACAACGGCCCGTCAGCCTTCTTCGCGTGGAACCAGGGGAACGTGGTGAGCTGGCGCCAGTGGACGGGCAGCGTCGCGCGGGGCGACAAGTGCAGCACCGCCGAGGACCACCAGAGCGGTCAGTGCGCAGGTCCCTTCGGTCAGGACGGCGGTAGCACTTACAACCCCGCTCCGGTGCGGACGACCGCCCGGCACTAGCGCCTGTTCGGCTCTGCTGTCCGGACGTGCCAGGCAGCGCCGATACCGTCGCCCGGCCACCAGTGATCCCGCGGATGTTCCTTGAAGAACAGGTAGCGGCGCCCGGTGTGCTCGGCCCAGTCAGAGAGTGCACGAGAGTCATGGGCATTGTCTGAGAGCACGATGGCCCCCGCACGCAGGTTCGGCGCCACCGCGGCTAGCTCTCGCATCTCGTACTCATACGTGTGCAGGCTGTCGTGCAGGAACATGTCGACAGCTGACATCGTTGCCAGCGCCGCGACCGAGGCTTCGATGCGTCGGTCGATGACGCTGGACCACGGCTGTCCGATGAGGTAGCCGGCATCGGCATCGACGTCGATCGTGGTCAGCCGGCCGCCTCCGTTGCGCAGCAAGGCCGCGGCGATGACGCATGACCCGAGACCGAGGTGTGTCCCGGTCTCCACGACGTGATCTGGCCGGGTGGCGCGCACCAGCGCGTACCAGCCTAGTCGGCGGGCCCAGTGCGGCTCGCTAGCGCAGATGCGCCGCCGGGGATTGGCTGCCAGTCGGTGGGTGAGCTGGTCGGACAGGTGCTGGTCGTCTTGCAGCTCCTGCAGCCAGGAACGGACGTCCGCGATGCTGGCACCGGTGACCGCCGACACAAACCAGCCGAGCTGGTCGAGGTTGAGCGGCTCGAGGTCGTAGGTGTAGTTCGTTGTCTCTCGGCTGCGGACGAGCCAGTCGAGTGATCGTCCGATCAGCCGGGCGTCGTAGCGCGCCACGGCCATCGTCCGAACCGGCAACGCCGCGGCCCGCCCGAACGGTGAACTGGCCAGCCGACGCCGGAGCTGCGCCTGCGTGGTTCGCTGGCGCGGACGGCTGGCTGGATCGGTGGACCGAACCCTGCTATCAGTCATGCCACGGTCCGTGTTGGTCGTCGCTGCTCCCCCTCGGCCAAGCCCAGCCAGACCGGGTTGGAGATCGCGAAGTGGTAGATCTCAACCAGCCGATCGACGTGATCGTCGGGATTGAAGCGCTGTTCGTAGGAGACCCTGGCCTGGTCGCCGTAGCCGCGGTACCGGGCGGGGTCGGCAGCCACGTCGGCCAGGATCAGCGCGAGCGCCTTGGCGTCTCCTGGCGGGAACAGCACGCCGTCCAGGCCGGGGGTGATGAGCTCAGCGAACGAACCGTGCTCCGACGCGATCGGCGGTGTCCCCGCGGCCATGGCCTCGACGACGACGAGTCCGAACGCCTCCTGCCACAGTGACGGCACGACGACGGCACGTGCCCGGGCCATCAGCTCTGCGCATCGTGCGCTCGGCACGTGTCCGAGGATCTCGACCGAGGGCCGCGTCGCCGCCCACCCGGCTACTTCGCGATCGAGCGACCCGGTACCGGCGATCAGCAGCCGGAGCCCGACGTCGCAAGGCGTAGCGCAGAGGCGATCCCAGGCCGACATCAGCAGCCGCACGCCCTTGGCCTCCTCCAGCCGGCCTGCGTAGAGCGCGACGGGCAACCTCGGCGGGCGCTGCAGGTCTCGGCGAGGTACGAGGTTGGACGCGACGAACACGCGATCGGCGGGGAGGCGGAGCCCGCTCAGGAGGTCGCGCTGCCTCGCCGAGATGAACACGTACGCGGAGATGAGCGACCGCCACGCTGAGCGGTGCGCGCTGATCGCGAGCGCCGCCGGGACGGTCGCAGCGCGCGACCCTCGGTAACAGCCATGCACGACCGCCGGGATCGGGCCCGCGCCGCGAGCGCAGGCGTGGCAGATCACGCCGTTTCGGAAGAAGTCGCCGGTGGCGCACGAGAGCCGGTAGTTGTGGACGGTCAGGACGACCGGGACCCTGGCCCGCCGGCACGCGTACAGGATCGCGGGGCTGAGCAGCGGAAAGGTATTGTGCACGTGCACAACGTCCGGTCTGGACTCGCGCAGCATGACACCCAGGTTGCGATACGCCTCCGGATTCCAGATGACTCTGGCAGGCAGGGTGGCCTTCCTGGCCAGCCGCCAGGCGCTGATCTGGTCGCTGCGCAGTTCGAAGCGGACCACCTCATGCCCGGCGGCCGCGAGTGCCACGCTTTCGGCGTCAACGACGCGATTTTCGCCGCTCGGTGTCCCGGAACGATATCGATTGTGCGCTATCAGCACCTTCATCTAGGGACCGCCTCCGGCCAGGCTCGGCACGAGCAGCGACGCCGCGAGGGAAAGCTCGAGAAGGGCGATCGACGCGTCACTGAGCCCGGTCGCGGTGAACGACGCGACGAGGAGGTAGGTAACGAGAAACAGGGCAAGGGCACGGCGCGCGCCGCTTGGGTGAAAGTAGGCGGCGATCAGTACGAATAGCAGCAGCGTGGCTGAGAGCACGACTCCCACGATGCCGAGGTCCAGGTAGGCGCCGATCCAGTTGCTGTCAACGGGAAACCCGTTGAATGACTTGTCGGACAGGCCGAACCCGAACAAGACCTGAAACGAGTCCCGTGGCGTCTTGAGGACCATGCTCCACACCGATGTCCGCCCGGTCAGGCCTTCCAGTTGGTTGGCGCTTTGACCACGGACCAGCCAGGTCGTGAGCGCACCGGAAAACGCGGTGACCGCGAGCGAGGCGGTGACCGCGGCTGCGGCAAGCGTCCAGCGCGCCCGGGCCCTGGTCACGAACACGCTCAGCCCGGCGGCGAGGGTCCCTGCCAGCATGCCGAGCAGGGCAACCCTGCTGTGGGTCAGCAGCAGCAGTACGCCGCCGACGACAATGACGGCGAGGGCGACGCGGCTTCGCACCATGCGGCATAGCCACAGCACAAATACCAGTCCCACCAGCACCGCCGCCAGGTCCGCGACCTCGGTTGGGGGGAGCGGCCAGAACTCGCCGGAGAGCCTGCCCTGGGCCAGCGCACGGCCGGGGGCGACGAGCAAGCCAGCCAGCACGGACGCCAGCACCGCGCCAAGCGCCCAGAGCTGACACCGGAGCAGGAGCAGGTCGCGGCGACCCCACCAGGGTGACAGCAGCCACAGGGTCGCGACGAAGCCGCAAAGCCGGGCCGTCCGATACAACGTGCCGGAGACGTGCCCGTCGGGGTGCACGGCCGACACGATCGCGGCTATCGCGAGCAGGGTCGTCAGGACCAGAAACACATTCGGACGGATGATCAGCCGACGGTTGAGGGTCAGGGCGACGATCAGCGCCGCAGGCAGGGCTCCCTGCGTGATGATCTTGCCGACGGTCGACGGGATGGGTACGATCAGCGGCTCCTGATTCCAGGTGCCTGCGGCGAACGTCAGCACGTTCAGGACCAGCAGTGCCCAGACCAGGCCCACCCTGCGCCGCACCCAGCGTTCGCGGGTTTCCGCGGTCGCTGGCAAGGCAGCCCGCAACCGCGCCGGGAACGCCATGACCGGCGTGCTCATGGACGGTTCCCCCCACAACTCGGCCTAGGCTGCTGCGCGCGCGATGGGCCGCGCTGGACTCGGCCACGCTGCCGCGTGAGCCACCGTGAATCTGAGCGCTGACCTTGCGGTCCTGATACACCGAGGAGCATGTATCAGAGCACCTGAGCGCAGGCTCCCGTAGTCAGATCGAGCAAGCTTCGCCGTTGCGCCCGCCGGGCATTCCTGACCCAGGGAAACTGATGACGCCACACCCAGCAGCAGGCTGCGCATCACTGCCGCAAGCCGGACGGCGGGAAGACACCCGTCGATGAACCGGCCGCACCGACTGACCGTTGGACTACCGGTCTTCAATGGCGAGAGGTATCTATCACAGGCTATCGAAGCCCTCCTCGGCCAGAGCTACGAGGACTTCGAGCTCATCATTTCCGACAACGCCTCGACCGATGGAACCGCCGATATCTGCAAGCGGTATGCCAGCCAGGACTCCAGGATTCGGTATTTTCGCCAGCCTCGAAACGTCGGACTCTCGCCGAACCACAACTTCGTGGCCGATCGGGCCAGCGGCGAGTTGTTCAAGTGGGCAGCCAGCGACGACCTCTATGCGCGTGACCTGCTCGAGCGGTGTGTCGTTGCGCTCGATGAGAACCCGCACGTTGTGCTCGCCCATGCATGGACGGCCAGGATCAATGACTCAGGGGCGCTGACCGCAGCCATCAAGTACTCGCTCAGTACGTCGTCCAGTGCAGCTCCGGAACGCTTCCGGAGCCTGCTCTATGACAGTGGCGGCGATGACGACTACGGCGTTATCAGGCTTGACGTGCTGCGCAGAACGGCGATGAAAGAAAGCTATTATCACGCCGATCACACGATCGTAGCTGAGCTCGGGCTGCACGGCGCTTTTTATCAGGTTCCGGACTGGCTTTACTTCCGGCGAGATCACGAAGACCGGGCGGAACGGGCCTGTCCGACCATGCGCAGCCGGTGCGTGAACATGGACCCGCGACGGGCCAGCCAGTGGCGGCACCCTGCCGTCCGCTTGTACGGGGAGTACGTCTGGGCGTACGTCCGGGCCATCCAGCGGGCGCCGCTGTCGCTGGCCGACACGTGGGAGTGCTACCGCTACCTCGGTCAGTGGCTCGCCAGCCGCGCTCGGCAGGGTGGCACCAGGACGGCGGCGCCAGCGCCGACGACGGAGGCCGCGGTGTCCGTCGAGTCAGTAGTAGCTGGTCAGCGACTGCAAGCCAGCTGACCAGCGGATCACCGGTCGCGGCTCGGCCAGGTGGCGCCTTCGGGAGGGCGAGGTTGGAAGAGGTGGCGACCCACGTGAATGCGCTCGCTGGCGACGGGCCGGGCCGGGTTGTGAAGTACTACAAGCGAGAGTTCTGGATCCAGGAGAACCAGCGGCACATCCCGGCTCACTACCGGCTGCGCAAGCTCGCCCGAGTTATCACCAAAGTGGCCGGGGGAAGGCAAACCGACCTGCTCGACGTCGGCTGCGGGCCCGCGACGCTGATGAAACTCCTTCCGGACAATATTAGTTATTACGGGATTGACATCGCAATACACGACTCAGCGCCCAATCTCCTGGAGGCAGATATTGTCGACGTACCGATACGATTTGGCCGCAAGAGGTTCCAGATAGTCGTTGCCCAGGGACTGTTTGAATACCTCGGGGATGTTCAGTCACGCAAATTTGCCGACGTGGCCGGCATCCTCGGTCGCAGCGGCGTCTTCCTCGTTACCTTCACGAATTTCGGCCATCGCAGCGCGCAGGTCGCCGAGCCCTTTAACAATATTCAGTCCATCCAAGAATTCAGCCGCAGTCTCGCCACCCACTTTAAGGTCACTAAGTCTTTCCCGATCTCACACACCTGGCGAGGCGGTCAGCCGACGAGGCCGCTGGTCAAGTCAGCGAATATGCACTGTAGCTTGAACATTCCATATGTTAGTTCAAGATTGGCAGTAGAGTATGGGTTCATATGCTCGCGGGCCGGCGTCAGCGGCCGCTGAGCAGTCATGCTAGAAAATGGCACGGCGGTCGTCCCCGCCAAGCGCTTTCGCGGTATCGCCCGCCGGCTGAGCTGGGGTCTTGCAGACCAAGCGATGTCCAGCCTGACCAACTTCGCGATGACCATCTATGTTGCCCGCGTCCTTGGGGCCGTGTCGTTCGGTGCGTTCAGCCTTGCCTACGTCACGTACTCCTTCGCGCTGAATGCGTCGCGTGGACTCGCCACGGATCCGCTCATGGTCCGGTTCAGCGGTCCGCGGACGCCAGCGTGGCGGCGTGCGGTGGCCAGCAGTTCAGCGACCGCCCTGGCTGTCGGTTTCGCCAGCGGAGTCGTGGTTCTGGTTACCACCGGGGTGCTGACCGGAACAACCAGGGCCGCATTCCTTGCCCTCGGACTTGTGCTGCCCGGCCTCCTGCTCCAGGACAGCTGGCGGTACGCCTTCTTCGCTGTTGGCCGCGGCAGTCAAGCATTCCTGAACGACTGCACGTGGGCGCTCGCGATGGTGCCGGGACTGATCTACGTGCGGATGTCGGGACACGCGAGCGTATCCGCCTTCATCCTCGTGTGGGGCGCGGGAGCCGCGGTCGCGGCCGGCGTGGGGCCACTGCAAGCCAGGGTCCTGCCTCGCCCGTCGAGCATTCCCCGGTGGTTGGCACGGACTCGGGAGCTTGGCCCTCGCTATCTGGCTGAGAACACGTGCAACAGTGGCGCCTCCCAGCTCCGCAGCTATGGCGTCGGCATCCTCGCCGGCTTGGCAGCCGTGGGATACGTGCAGGCGGTGTCCACCTTGATGGGCCCGTTCCTCGTTGTGTTCATGGGCATGTCGCTGGTGACGATTCCGGAGGCCAACCGCGTGCTGCGCCGGTCGCCGCGGCGACTGCCCATGTTCTGCCTGACAGTCGGCACGGGGCTCGCCGTCGCGGCGCTTGCCTGGGGCGCCTTCCTGCTGGTAGCGCTGCCGCGGGGGGCCGGCGACCTGCTCCTCGGCGGGCTCTGGCGACCCACCTACGAGCTGGTCTTGCCCATGACGGCGTCGGTCATGGGTGCCTGCCTCATCGCCGGCGCGACGGCCGGCTTGCACGCGCTGGCCGCCGCTCGGCGGAGCCTGCGAGCCATGGTCTGGAGCGCTGCCGTGTACCTCGCTTGCGGCCTCGCCGGTGCGGTCGCGGACGGTGCACTCGGGGCCATCTGCGGGGCGACCGTCGCCACCTGGGTCGGCGCCGTCGTGTGGTGGTGGCAGCTGCGTGTGGCGCTGCGGGAGGCGGCGATTACGGCGGCGCCCCGAGCGCGTTCATCAATCCGAGGCTGTCGACCACAACGTGCGAAGGGAGCTCAGTACGTGAGGGCAGCTAACGGTGCGGTCCCGAAGGTCGGCTTGTTCGGCCTTCTCGGCTCCGGCAACACCGGCAACGACGTTTCGATGGAGTCTGTCCTTGACTATCTCCGCCGTGAGCATCCGGACGCGGTCATCGACGCGATGTGCGGCGGACCGGAAGTGGTCGAGGCGAAGTACGGCATCCCCGCGATACCGGTGCTCTGGTACGCGGGCCGCCAGCGCGACGCGACCGGTGTCGTCGCCATCGGGCTGAAGGCGCTAGGCAAGGCGATCGACGCAGCCCGCACCGCTGACTGGGTTCGCCGGCACGACATCGTGATCGTGCCGGGGGCTGGGGCTCTGGAGGCAACGCTTCCGGTGAAGCCGTTCGGCTTCCCGTACGCGATGTTCTTGCTGTGCGCCTCCGGCAGGGTCTTCCGGACCAAGGTCGCGCTGGCGAGCGTCGGGGCGAACGTGATCAGCCAGCCGCTGACACGCTGGTTCCTCGACGCGGCCGCGCGCCTTGCCTACTACCGGTCCTATCGCGACGACCTGTCGAAAGCCGCGATGCAGCGCCGCGGGCTAGCTGTCGCACGGGATCGTGTCTATCCCGATCTGGCGTTCGCGACCCCGTTCCCGCCGGCCGGTGCCGGTGACATGCGCACGGTCGGCGTCGGGGTGATGGCCTATTACGGCGGCAACGACGACCGGCGCAACGCCGCGGATATTCACGCCTCCTACCTGACCGTGCTGAAGGCCTTCACATCGTGGCTCGTCGACACCGGTCACACGGTGCGGCTGTTCAGCGGAGACGACAGATATGACAACAGCGTCGCGGACGAGATTCTCGCGCACGTGCGTGCCGATCGGCCTGATCTCGACGCCGGCAGCATCGTCATCGCGTCGGCTGCCTCGTTCGCCGAGGTAGCACGCGAGATGGCGGATGTCGGTCTGGTCGTCGCGACCCGGTATCACAACGTGGTCTGCGCGCTCAAGCTTGGCAAGCCAACCCTCGCGCTCGGCTACTCGGCCAAGTTCCGCACCCTCATGGCGAGCATGGGACTATCCGAGTTCTGCGAGTCGGCGAGTCATCTCGACCTCGACAGACTCATCAGGTTGTTCGCCGAGCTCGAGCACCGCGCGGGAGCGGTGCGCCAGGCGATCGCCGAGCGTAACGCGGCGAATGCTCAGCTCATCGACGACCAGTTCGCTGCGCTGTCCGCCGCTCTGTTCCGAGCGGCTAACCCGGCACCTTCGCATTCGAGCGCGGCGGCGAGGGGGTCCGGCGCGTCCCCGGAGAACGTAGCTCTGTAGCAACGGGGCCGCTGGGCGCCCGGTCCGCGTCGGCCGGCGTGAACACGAGCATCGCGTCCGCGGGCGGTGCCCCGAATATCTCCGCCACGAGGCGCTCGTCGAACGCGGCGTCGTGGCCGACGTTGCGGAAGTCCCTGATCGCGGTGCCGGTGCAGTGCGCGTCCACCACCGGTGCGCCCAGTCCGGACCCGAGATCCCGCGCGTCGACGGTGCGGAAGTCGATGCTGTAGCGGGCCAGCCCAGAGGTATTCGGGATCGACGTGTGCAGCTGCGCGCCGGCGAACACCAGCACGGCGCCGGGCGAGGGCAGGACGATGAGTTCGTGGGCGGCCTCGTGGTCGATGGCTCCCGGCCGCGACTGCTCTTCGCGGCCCACCTGCCTCGCAGTGGTGAGCCGCTGGGCGTTGTTCCGGTAGTAGTCGAAGGTGTCGGATGTGTTGGGCACTGCGCGGCCGAAGCTGCTGAGGTCGAACGCCATGGCGTTGTCTTCCCGGACGGGGAGGACGGGCAACCACCAGTTGACCTGCTGGGCGGGCGCGCTGTACCAGGAGTCCCGGTGCCAGGGGAAAGCGCACGCCACGCCCGTAGTGAGGTGGCCTACCGGGAACGCGGTGCGCGGCTTGGGCACGTCGTAGTGGGTGAACTCGGCCGGCAGCCCGGCCTGCGTAACGATCTCGCACACGAGCGTCCTTGACCGCTCTGAGTGGATCCAGCGGGGCTTCCACGCACCGAGGAGCCTGGCCATCTCGGCGGGCTCGATGTGCTCGTGCGCGTGCTCGGGATCGTGCGGCCGGAACAGCTCGGCGAGCTGGTCGCGGGTGTAGTCCGCGAGTTCCCTTACCGCCGGGAGGCGGGTCAGCACGATCAGCTTGCCGCCGTAGATGGCCTGCCGGAACGCGTCTTCCCGCAGGTCCGGGTCAATGAGCACGGTCATGGCTGGTTACTCCCTGCTCCCAATCTCAGTCGGCAGCTGGCTGCCGAACACCAACTTCGAGCACATGAAGGCCTCGGCGTAGACCGCGCGACACTCCATGCCCCGCAACCGGGCCAGGCCCAGGAAGACTTCGTCGTCCCACCAGTCGTGGCTGTGCTGTGACGGGAAGCACTTGTGCAGCAGGTCGACTTTGCGCCGGGCAGCTTCGGCCGACAGCGGCCAGTACAGCGACGGTCGGCCGCAGCCGAGGTCGCCATCCCACTTGGGCACCTCATAGGCCAGGTACAGGTGGTCGCGAAACACCGTGGGGATGATCTCTGCGATGGTCCGGTGATCCTGGTGCGCGTCCCGCTCGTGCGGCGCGATGATGAGGTCCGGAACGTACGAACGAGCGACCTCGGCCAGGATCTCCTTCACCTGGTCCCACACCGCGGGCAACCTGCCTTCAGCCAGGCTGTGCAGTTCGACGGCGATGTCCGCGCCGGGAAAGAAGGAACTGGCGGCCTGCCGCGCCTCGTCGTGTCGCTCGGCGCTCCCGGTCAGGACCAGGTAGCGCACGCGCAGGCCAGGCTGGCTTTCGGCCAGCGCCAGGGCGAAACCGCCAGCGCCGATCTCGATGTCGTCGGCGTGAGCGCCGACCGCTAGTACGGACAGTTCCGTGTCCGGCGGGACGGCAAAGCGCACCGGCAGCATCGCCCGTCACTCCGCTACTGCCGTTGGCATGGGCGAGGCCGCGCCCACCGCGCCGAGGTTCGCGAGCGCGATGCCCTGCGACGGGACCGCTGCCGACCGGTCGGCGTCCCAGACCATCCACGGGCAGTAGCCACGGTGATACATCTCCTCCAGTTGTGCGCGCTCCTTCACCGTGTCGGCCGGCGACCAGTAGCCCTTGTACGGATAGGCCAGCACGCGTCGCTTCGGCACCAGCCGCCGCATGATGGAGTCCTCCACCAGGTCGTCGCCCTCCTGCAGGTAGTCGAAGATCTCCTGCCGGAGCACGAAGTAGCCGCCGTTCTCCCACTGGCGCAGGTCGCGCATCGGAGTCACCTGGCTGATCACGCCGTTGTCGCTGATCTCCACGACGTGGTGCGATGACTGCGGCGGCACGGCCAGCAAGCTCGCTATCGCGCTGCTAGCGGCGAGGCGATCGATGATGTCCGGCAGCGAGGCGTTCGTGAGCACATCGGCGTAGTTGGCGAGGAACAGCGGCTCGTCGGCGACGAAGCGTCGGACCCGGCGCAGCCGCTCGCCGATGGGCGAGGTGAGCCCGGTGTCGACGAACGTGATCCGCCAGTCTGAGATGTCGGTCCGGAACAGGCTGACGTCGCGGGCTCCATTTTCCAGTACGAAGTCGTTCGACGTGGTCTCGTCGTAGTGCAGGAAGAAGTCCTTGACATACGAGGCGCCATAACCGAGGCAGAGGATGAATTCGGTATGACCGAAATGCGCGTAGTACCGCATCACATGCCACAGCAGCGGTCGGTCGCCCACCATGGCCATCGGCTTGGGTGCGCTGGTGACGCCATCACGCATTCGCATTCCTAGCCCGCCACAGAATAGCACGACCTTCATGCACGGCCCCCTCAGATGACGTCAAGCTCGGGAATCGGGAAAACCAGTCGGCCGCCCCAGTCCCGCACATAATCGAGCTGCTTGGTAATCTCCGCCCGAAGGTTCCATGGCAGCACAAGGATGTAGTCTGGCCTGGTTTCGCGCAGGCGGTCTGGTGCGTAAATCGGAATGTGGGTGCCGGGCAGGAACTTGCCCTGCTTCACCAGACTCCGGTCGACGGTATAGGCGACCAGGTCGGAACGAATGCCGCAGTGATTGAGCAGCGTATTCCCCTTGCCGGGGGCGCCATATCCGGCCACAGAGCGACCGGCAGCGGCCGCACTGAGCAGGAATCTCAGCAGGTCTCCCTTGATTTTCAGCACCTGTCCGGCGAAGCCGGCGTGCCCTGCCACCGTGTGCAGTCCGGCGGCGTCCTCGGCGTTCAGCACGGCCTTGACCCGGCTAGTCGGCTCCCCAGCGGCGTCGGCCGGTCGGGCGTAGACGCGCAGCGAACCGCCGTGCGTCTCCAGTTCGTCGACATCCACGACGCGAAGCCCGGCGACGCCGAGGGCGCGGGCAGCAGTGCGCAGCGACAGGTAGGAAAAGTGCTCGTGGTAGATCGTGTCGTACTGGCGGCGCTCGATCAGCCGCAGCAGGTGCGGGAACTCCAGCGTGACGACTCCGGTGTCCTTGACCAGCGCACGAAGGCCGATGGCGAAGCCGCGGATGTCTGGCACGTGGGCCAGCACGTTGTTCGCCGCTACCAGGTCAGCCTGCCCGTGGCGCTCGGCGAGCTGCGCGCCGGTCTCGGGCCGGAGGAATTCGACCTCCGTCCTGATTCCGCGGGAAACCGCAACGGTCGCGACGTTCCTGGCCGGCTCGACGCCGAGGACCGGGATACCGGCTTGGTAGAAGTGCTGCAGCAGATAGCCATCATTGCTCGCTACCTCGGTGACGAGGCTGCCCGGGCCGAGGCTGAGCCGGTCGATCATCGAGTCGGCGTATCGCTTCGCGTGCGCTACCCACGACTCGGAATAGGACGAGAAGTATGCGTAGTCCGAGAATATGTCCTCGGCGGGTACGTACGCGGGCAGCTGCACGAGTAGGCAGGAGTCGCATATTCGGACGTGCAGTGGGTAAAAGTTCTCCGTCGAGTCCAGATTTTCTGAGCGAACGTAGCTCTCGCACAGGGGCGACATTCCGAGGTCGACGAACGTACGCGTGACATCCGCGTCACAAAGACGGCATGAATATTGCAATGATCTGCCCTGCCCTTCCTCCTACCGGCCTTACCGTCGTTGGGGTAAAAGGAGTCCAGCTATGACTGAGACGAGGTGCCGAGCGTGCCGGTCCCCGCGCGGCGTGCTGGTGCTGGACTTGGGCAGCCAGCCCGCGTGCGACTACTTTCCGGCAGTGGCTGAGCCCCGCCCGGACCCGGTCTACCCGCTCCAGATGTGGCTCTGCGCAGGCTGCGGCCTGGCCCAGCTGGTCGCCGATCCGACCGTTCCGGGTGAGCCCAGGGCCACCGAGCCGGCCGCACTGGTGGCTCAGGCGGCTGACGCCGTGAGCCAGGTACACGCCGCCGGGCTGCTGCCTGCGGGGGGAACCGTCGCGGAGTATGGCAGCCCGCACGGCGGGTCCTGGCTCGGCCTCATGGCCGGCCGGGGCCTTGCGACGGCGGATGACGGCGATCAAGCCGATGTGATCATCGACTGCTTTGGCATGATGCACGCCGCAGATCAGGACGCTGCGCTGCGGGAGCGGGCCGCGAGGCTGACCTCCCGCGGAGTGCTGCTGCTGCAGTTTCACTCGCTGGCCACGATCATCCGCGCTGGCCAGTGGAACGCGCTGCGGCACGGGCACTACGCGTACTACTCCACGACCGCTCTCAGTGCGATGCTGGCCAGCCACGGCCTCCGCCCGACAACCGCGTGGCAGTTTGACCTCTACGGCGGCACCGTGCTGCTCGCGGCGGCCCGTGCGACAGCTGACTGCGCGGGTCCGGACGCAACCGTGCGTGCGCTGCTGGACTCCGAAGCCCGGACCGGCGTGCGCGACCCTGCGGTACTGACCGGGTTGCAACGTGACGCGCGGCGACGGGCGGTCAGCCTGCGCACCTGGCTCGCTGCCGAGCAGGCCGCCGGGCGCACCGTGCTGGGCTATGGCGCGGCGTCCCGGGCGGTGGCACTGCTCTGCCGGGCAGGTATCGACGCCGGCTTGCTGCCGGCCATCGTCGACGCCGCCCCGGCGAAGCACGGGCTGCGGATGCCTGGCACTGACATACCCGTGCTGGGCACCGATGTCCTGCACGCCGCGCGACCCGACGCCGTGCTGGTTCTCGTCGCTGACCTGATCCGTGAAGTCCGGACCGCATTCCCGGAAGTGGAGGCGGACGGTGGTCGCTGGGTGGTCGCTGACGCGATCTGTTCCTGACATCGTCATGTCTCAGACCGGCCGCAGAATGAGCCGGAGTCGCTCGAGACAGCGACCGCGGGTCGGCCCGATGCTGCCAACGGGCAGACCGAGTTGCGCGGATATCTCCGTGTAGGAAACCGGGGGATCGGCAATCAGCAGTTCGAGGAGGCGCTGTGATCGGGTCGGCAGCGTGGCGACTGCCGCCCGTACCGCCTGCGCGCGTTCCTCGGCGAGTAGCCGCTCCTCTATCTCTGGCTGATGCGCCGCGGGACCGCTGAACACGATGTCGTGATCGTCGACGGGGGTGAGCTTCTTACTGGCGGCGATGTGGCGGAGGCACTCGTGCCGCGCCGTGGTCGCAAGCCAGCTGCCGATCCGTTCCGGGTACTCGATCCGATCAATGTGCTCGAGCAGGCGCAGCCACGTTGCCTGCACCACGTCGGCAGCGTCCACCTCGGCCAGCCTGAAGTCCCTGGTCATTGCCCAGAGCAGCCGAGAGAACTGGTCGACGAGGCCTTCCCAAGCCGCCTTGTCTCCGGCTGCCGCCCGGCGAACGAGGGGTGCGACGTCGATGCCATCGCTGACGTCGGGGCCAGGGGTTGTCACGACCGCGCAGTCGGCCACCGGCCCGGTCAATACGCACCGTCCCCGTGCATCACGGCGGACCAGGTCTTCCACAGGATCTGCAGGTCGAGAACGAACGACCAGTTCTCCACGTAGCGCAGGTCGAGCCGGACGGCTTCTTCCCACGGTAGGTCCGACCGCCCGCTCACCTGCCAGAGCCCGGTGATTCCCGGTTTGACCGCGAGCCGGCGGCGTACGTGGTCCCGATAGGAGTCGGTCTCGCTCGGCAGCGCCGGGCGGGGACCAACCAGCGACATGTCGCCGATCAGGACGTTGATGAACTGTGGCAACTCGTCCAGCGAGTAGCGCCGGAGCCAGCCGCCAGTCCGCGTGACGCGCGGGTCCCGGCGAATCTTGAAGAGCAGGCCGTCGCTCTCATTGAGCGCCATCAACGCGGCTTTCCGGGTCTCGGCCTCGGCGACCATGGTACGGAACTTGTACACAGTGAACAGCCGCCCGCCCTTGCCGACTCTGGTCTGCCGGAACAGGGCCGGGCCAGGGTCCGTCAGCCGGATCATGAGTGCGATGCCGGCGAGCAGCGGAAGCAGCGCGACGAGCGCGACGACCGCGACGGTCCGGTCGAAGGCAGACTTGATCAGCCATCGCAGGCCGTTGAGATCGGGATGATCGACGTGCAGCAGTGGCAGCCCGGCTACGGGCCGGATCGTCGTGCGCGGCCCCGCGACGTCGATGAGGGCGGGCGCGACGCAGAGATCAGTACCGGTCTTCTCCAAAGTCCAGGCAAGATCGCGTAGTCGCGTGCCGATCATCTCCGGGCACGCCAGGATCGCGACGGTGTCCGCGGCGTGCCGCGAGACGACGTCCGGTATGTCGTCGAGGCCGCCGGCCACCGGTACCCCGTCGATCACGGCCGGTCGCGGGGGCTCCGCCACGCACGCAGCCACGACGGTCATGCCGTGATAGGTCTCGCGCCGCAGCATCCCGATCAGGTCGGCAATGACACCCGCGTGACCTGCGACCACGACCTGTCGCATGCACGTGCCACGAGCTCGGCGGCGGTGCAGCCGCTTCCTGAGCCGGTACCTCACCACTAGGTCGAGGCAGGTAAGGGTCGGCAGCGCGACGACGACGTAGCCGCGGGCCACCCCTGCCTTGGTGGCGTAGGACGCGAGCGCGACGGCGGCGGTCAGGCAGACTCCCGCGTTCAGCACCCGCCGGAACTCGTCGGAGCCGACACCGATAAACCGGGTGTCATAGGCACCGGAAAGGGCAAGGGCTGCAAGCCACAGCAATGGCAGCGCGAGCCCGAGACCGAGGTAGGCATTCGGTCGCTGACCGGCGACGCTGAACCGTACCTCGAACGCGAGCACGCCCGCGGTGAGCCCGCAGCCGATATCGGCGAGCGTCACGACCCGCAGGTACCTGCTCGTCCACGGCGTGACGCGGCGGCCGACCGTCCGGACGGACTGCTCGACGTGCAGCGCCTCGGGGACAGTCAGGTTTCCGGCCACAAGCAGACCTCCAGCACAACAAGTCAGGCGCGCCCGCAGCCCTCCCCCCGGGCGGTACGCCGGCCCCCGGTTGACAGGTCGTGCAGTAGGGAGACTCGTGACGGGCCCGTAGGCACGAAGCCCGAAACTACTCACAGTCCCCGATCGGGCACTTGCTGTTATGGACATGCGTCACGCGGGCTAAAGGCAACTGATCGCTCTGGTTAACTCTTGGTATGAGTGGGCGCGGCGAATGGTGCCGCTCCGGGCAGAAAGGACCCGCCGCAGCTAGTAGCCGGCAGCGCAGCCGGAAAGCGGCTGCAGGCGGGTCAGCGGCAGTGACGGCAATGACGTCGGTCGAAGCCATTCCCCGGCGACGCCGATCACGAGCCGCAGCGCGGCCAACCAGAGTCTGCGGCCGTTACTATCAGCAGCATGAGCGAGGCGGTCCCGGAGACCCCCGGCCCCGAAGATCTGAAGATCATCACCCTGGCGCGAGCGGCGCGGGCCAGGGTCGAGTCGGCAGCAGGAGCCGCCGTTCGCGACGAGACGGGGCGCACCTACGCGGCTGCGGCGGTGGCGCTGCCGTCGTTGCAGTTGTCGGCTCTGCACCTGGCCGTGGCCATGGCCGCCTCGAGCGGTGCGGGCGCACTCGAGGCGGCCGCGGTGGTCAGCGACGGACAGTCGCCTGACCCGAGTGACCTCGCCGCGGTGCGCGAGCTTGGCCCGGACGCGGTGATTTTCCACGCGGCACCGGACGGCACCGTGCTGCAGGTGCTGCGGCCCTAGTGACCGCGGGCTCTGCGACTCGTGCCTGGTGCGCGCAGGCTGCCTGCCCGCAGTGCGGCAGAATCGCCACGTGGGAACCCCGTCCGCGCAGCCGTCCGGCGCGTTCAGGTCGGGCTTCGCCTGCTTCGCCGGGCGGCCGAACGTGGGCAAGTCCACCCTGATGAACGCCCTGGTTGGCACCAAGGTCGCGATCACGAGCAGCCGGCCGCAGACCACGAGGCGCGCGATCCGCGGCGTCGTGCACCGGCCGGACGCGCAACTGGTCATCATCGACACGCCAGGCCTGCACCGGCCGCGGACGCTGCTCGGCGAACGGCTCGACAGCCTGGCCCGGTCGACGCTCACCGAGGTCGACGTGATCGGCTTTTGCCTGCCGGCCAGCGAGCGGATCGGCCCCGGCGACAAGTACCTGGCCGGCGAGCTCGCCAGCCTCGGCAACACGCCGGTCGTGGCGATCGTGACCAAGACCGATCAGGTCGCCCGACCGGAGGTAGCGGCGCAGCTTGCGGCCGTCGGCGCGCTGGGGGAGTGGGCCGACGTGGTGCCGGTGTCCGCGGTGACCGGCTTCCAGCTCGACGTGCTGGCCGACGTGCTCGTGTCCCACCTGCCGGCCGGCCGGCCGCTCTATTCCGACGATGATCTCACCGACGAGCCCGAGCAGATCCTGGTCGCTGAGCTCATCCGCGAGGCGATCCTCGAGGGTGTCACGGACGAGCTACCGCACTCGATCGCGGTCGTGGTCGAGGAGATGGGCCCGCGGGCCGACCGGGCCGACCTGGTGGACGTGCACGCGGTCATGTACGTCGAACGACCCAGCCAGAAGGCCATCGTGCTGGGCGCGCGCGGCTCCCGGCTCAAGGACGTCGGCACCACGGCCCGGCGGCAGATCGAGGGGCTGCTCGGCAGCCGCGTCTATCTGGATCTGCGGGTGAAGGTCGCCAAGGACTGGCAGCGCGACCCGCGGCAGTTGCGCAGGCTCGGCTTTCACGACTGAGACGATCAGCAGGGAACGGGCCCGCTGCGCCGCACCGTAGCTGGTACCGGCGCGGCCGTCAGGGCGCGCCGAAGCCCGCGAGGTCTAGCTGCCAGGTCCGAGTCACACCGCTGACCTCGAACCCGAGCTGGGCGTTGATGGCGATCATGTAGTCGTTGGCGCCGGCGTTGTCGGTCACGAAGTAGCTGACATTAGGCGCGGCCGACGTCAGCAGCTCGAGCATCGCCACCTTGACCAGCAGTCCCAGCCGGTGCCCCCGGTGCGCCGGCCGCACGGCGGTGAGCTGTTGAATGCCGCAGTCCGGGGCGCTCGCATCGATGAGGATCTGGGTGATGGCGACGAGCTGGCCGCTCGCGTCGTGGCGGGCGGCCACGGTGTGGGACACCAGGCCGTGCTCGGCTATGAGCTTCTCGGCCCGCCTGATCCGGTCGGCGTCCCACACCGACGGCTCGACGCCGGCGTTCCGCGGCGCGTCGGCGAGCGCGGCGTGCACGGCCGCGACCTGCTCGAGCAGCTCCTCCGGTGCCGGGCCGAGCCAGGACTGCAGCGAGTAACCGGCCGCGCGTGCCTCCGCCGCCCGGCGCAGCGCGGGTAGCCTGGCGCGCGCCGCGTCGTCGAACCGCAGGCTTCGGTGCATGTTGGGGATTCCCGCGGTGGCGCCGACGGCGGCGGCAAACGCCGCGCCCGCCGAGTCGTCCCACGCATCGGCCGCGAGTTGGGTCCGTCCCGACAGCCGGGCCCGGTCAGCGCAGTGCCGCAGCAGCGCGGTGCCGAGCCCAGCCCGCCGCCGGTCCGGCGGCACGCGCAGCACGACGCTGGCCCGCGAAAGGTTCTCGCGGCTGGGCAGCGTCAGCAGGTAGCAGCCGACAACCGCACCGGATGCATCGGATCCGGCCCAGCTCTCGTGCGGGTTGCCGTCGAAGCCTTCCACCCACTTAGCCGTGAACGACGCCAGCGACCAGGGCGGCTGATCCGCTGGCTGGTCTGCTCGCAGGCACCGCTGCACCAGGTGGTAGCAACTCTCCAGGGTGCCGGTGTCGTCCCGGCCGTCGAATCGCGCGATGTCCACCCCGGCATCTAACAGCCGCGCGCCAGGGTCGGCAAACGGATTACCGAGCACCCTGGGCGCCGCCCGGCCAGCTGCCGGGGATTCGGTCGCCGGGGGAGCCGGCCGCCGGTGCAGTCGGTCTCGGGTGGAGTCGGTGGCCGGCCACCCAGCCGGCTCGGCTAGCCGGGAGCGGCGAGCGCGATCGCCGCGGCCACGGGCAGCTCGCAGGACTGGAAGTAGTCGCTGATGCGGTGCCCCAGCGCCACATTGACCGCGATCATGTGCTCGTTGGCGGCCGCGTTGAACGTCATGATCTGCCGCAGGCTCGGCTCTGCGCTGCCGAGCCACTCCAGCATGGCGACCTTGACCAGCGTGCCGAGCCGGTGCCCCCGGTGCCGTCGGGTCACGGCTGTGATCTGCTGATACGCCCAGCCGGGCGCACCGGCCGGGTCCACGGTGACCTGCGTCAGCGCCGCCACCTCGCCGGTGCCGTCCGGCACGGCCGCGACCGAGTACTCGCGGGTGCCCTGGAGGGCCGAGCGCTGCTCCACGGCGCGCAGCCGGGCCGCGTCCCAGCTGATCGGCTCGAACGCGGCGTCGTGCGGCGCGTCTTCCATCGCCATGTTGAGCTGGCAGACGCCAGGCACCAGGTCCGCTGGCGTCGGCCCGACCCACTGGCGCAGCGAGTACCCGGTCGCGTGCACGGCCGCGTCGTGGCGCAGTCCCGGCAGCCGGGTGCGCAGGTCGTCGCCGACGTCGAGGATGCGCCGTACCTCCTGCAGTCCGGCCTTCGCGCCGACCGCGGCGGCGAACGCAGCGCCCGGCGCGCCGACCCGCGCGTCGCTCAGCAGCAGCGTGCGCTCGGCCGCTTCGGCCTGGCGGGCGGCGTGCGCCAGCAGCGCCGTCCCGATCCCGCGTCGGCGTGCGCCGACGCCGACGAGCAGGTTGATGAACCCGTTCTGGCGGTTCTCCCGCTCCGGGAGTGCCAGGTGGTAGCAGCCGAGCGGGACACCCGAATCCCCGGTCGCGAACCAGCACTGCTGCGGTTCGTCCGGGAAGCCCTGCGCGAGCCAGCCCCGGAGCATGCTGAGGGAGGGCGGCGGGACGTTCGGGTCGTCCTGCTGCTGAGCCGCCACGATCATGTCATGGCAGCCCCGCACCCGGTCCTCGTCGGTCGTCGGGTCGTACTGCTCGATGCGCACGGCCGCCAGGCTAGTACCAGGTCGGCTTCCGCCCGCAACTGAAATATTGCGCACGGCGCTGGCGGCCAACGACCCCGTTCCCCTGAATTAAGGGTCCTGGCGCGGCAGCCGCAACCAGGCGCTGAACTGCCGATAATGGGCTGGTGGGTACCTACAGGGACGACGGCGTCGTGCTGCGCACCCACAAGCTGGGCGAGGCAGACCGGATCGTCACGGTGCTCGGGCGCAAGTCGGGCCGGATCCGCGCCGTCGCCAAGGGTGTGCGTCGGACCAAGTCCCGGTTCGGCGGTCGGCTCGAGCCGTTCACCCACGTCGACATGCTGCTCTACACCGGCCGGTCGCTGGACGTGATCACCCAGGCTGACACGGTGCGGCCGTACGGGGAGCGACTGGTCGGCGACTATCCCCGGTACACGGCGGGTACCGCGATGCTCGAGACGGCCGAGAAGCTCACTCCCGTGGAGAAGGAGCCGTCGCTGCGGCAGTTCCTGCTGCTGGTTGGCGGGCTGCGGGCGCTCGGCGCGGGGGAGCACGAGCCACGGCTGGTGCTCGACGCGTTCCTGCTGCGGTCGCTGGCGGTGGCCGGCTACGCGCCGGCGCTGAGCGAGTGCGCGGTCTGCGGCACCACTGCCGCGCAGGCGCGGGCGTCCGGCGGGCTGCGCGCGTTCGGCCTGGCCGCGGGCGGCCTGACCTGCCAGGAGTGCCGGGCCCCCGGCTCGGCGACGCCCTCGGTGGCCACGCTGGCGCTGATGGACGCGCTGCTGCGCGGTGACTGGGCGGTCGCCGACGGCAGCGAGCGTAGGCACCGGGTAGAGTGCAGCGGCCTGACCGCCGCCTACCTGCAGTGGCACCTGGAGCACTCGATCAGGTCGCTGAAGCACGTGGAGCACGCGTGAGTAGACCGCGACGGCTGCCCGCGCGGCGCCCGCCGACCCGGAGGATGCCGAGCCGATGAACCGTCCGGTCGTCCCCCCGTACCCGCATCCCGGCGGGGCACAGCCGCCCAAGATTCCGGGCGAGCTCGTTCCCCGGCACGTGGCGCTCGTGATGGACGGCAACGGCCGGTGGGCCCGGCGCCGCGGGCTGCCGCGCACCGAGGGCCACAAGGCGGGCGAGTACGCGCTGTTCGACGTCATCATGGGCGCGATCGAGCTGGGCATCCCGTACCTGTCGGCGTACGCGTTCTCCACCGAGAACTGGCGCCGCTCGCCGGATGAGGTCCGCTTCCTCATGGGCTTCAACCGCGACGTGATCCGTCGTCGCCGGGACGAGCTGAACTCGATGGGGGTCAGGATCCGCTGGGCCGGCCGACGGCAGCGGCTGTGGCGCAGCGTCATCGCCGAACTGGAGGACGCCGAGCGGATGACCGTGGGCAACGACGTCCTGACGCTGCAGTTCTGCGTCAACTACGGGGGCCAGGCAGAGATCGCCGACGCCGCGAGGGCGCTGGCCGTCGACGTCGCCGCCGGCCGGCTCAGGCCGGACCGGGTCAACGAGAAGGTGCTGCGTCGCTACCTGGACGAGCCCGAGATCCCCGACGTCGACCTGTTCGTCCGGTCGTCGGGGGAGCAGCGGTTCTCGAACTTCCTGCTCTGGCAGTCCGCGTACGCGGAGATGGTGTTCCTCGACACGCTGTTCCCCGACTTCGACCGGCGGCACCTGTGGCACGCGTGCGAGATCTTCGCCAGCCGGGACCGCCGCTACGGCGGCGCTCAGCCCAACCCGGTCCCGCCGCTCCCCCCGCCGTCCTAGGCGACCGGGCACCAGGTCCGCAGCGCGTCGTCCAGGCCGGCCGTCGGGTCGGCGGCCCCCGGCCCCGCCGCCCAGGCGACGTAGCAGTCCGGGCGGATCAGCAGCCCGTCCGCCGGTGCCGTCCCGGCCAGCGGTTTGGCGACCAGAATGGTAACGGGCCCGGCCCGGCCCGCCGCGGCGGCGGCGACCCGGCCGTCGGCGGTGAAGTCCAGCAACACCGGCTTGGCCGCGCGCATCAGCTCGGCCACCGTCGTTGTGCCTGTGTCGGTGTCCAGCCGCAGGTCGGGGGCTAGCTGGCCGGTCAGCGGGTGCGGATCCGGGCGCGGATCCGGGTGCGGGTGCGGGTGCGGCCCGGCAGCCGGTGCAGGACGGCCTGGCGGGGTCATCTCGTACCGGACGTCCGAGCCAGCGATCAGCTGGCCGAGATGGCGCAGCGGCTCGGCGTAGGCCAGCAGCTCACCGAAAAGCTGCCTGGCGGCCCTGGCGTATTCGTCGTCGGCCGACAGCGCGCGTTGCGCCCTGCTCTGCAGCAGCGCGCGCTGGCCAGCCGCGTGTCGCTCGGCGTGGTAGCTGTCGAGGAGCCCGTCCGGCGCGGTGTTCCGCGCTTGCGCGGCGAGCTTCCAGCCGAGGTTGAGCGCGTCGAGCAGTCCGGCGTTGAGTGACCCGCCGATCCCGAAGACATGCGCGGCGTCGCCGGCGAGCAGGACCCGGCCCTGTCGATACCGCTCGGCCTGACGGCTGTTACCTCGCAGCCGGGTGAGCCAGACCGGGTCGCTCATCGGCAGGTCGGCGCCGAGCACCCGGTGGACGCTGGACCGCAGCTCATCCAGGGTCATGGGCGCCGTCAGGTCGGCGTTCGGCTGCTCCTCCTGGGTGGAGACGATGTAGGCGTCTCGCGGTGCTGCCTTGTCGACGCTGGCCTGGGGCCCGATCGCGTACGAGCCGCCCGGGGTGCGGACCGGCTGCATCATCTGCAACCGGCCTACGCCCGGCACGTCGAGCTCGCCGGTGCCGGGAACGATCAGGTGGGCCGGCACCCGGACCCGGCCGATACGCGCCACCGTGGCGGACGTGACGCCGGGAAAGTCGATGCCGGCGAGCTTGCGCACCTGGCTGTGCGCGCCATCGCAGCCGACCAGGTAACGGGTGCGGAGCCGGTAGCTACCAGCCGGACCGCTGACCTCGACGGTCACGGCGTCGTGCTGCTGGGTCAGGCTGGTCAGCTCGTGCCCGCGGCGCACCGTGCCGCCCAGCTGAGTCAGCCTCTCGGCGAGCTTGCGCTCGATGGTCCGCTGCGGTGCCCCCAGGACCTGCAGCGGGCTGGTATCCAGGCGGGAGAAGTCGAGCGTCAGCGGACCGAAGAAAAAGCGAGGCACCGGCCCGGCATAGGTCGCCTCGCCCCGCAGCGGCTCGAGCAACCCCCGGTAGTCCAGCATCGGCACGACCATGCCGAAGACGCCGTTGCCCTTGGGGATCTCGCTGATCTCGGGCAGCTGGTCGAGCAGGACGGGCAGGACGCCGCCCAGGCGTAGCTCGATGGCCAGCATGAGCCCGGTGGGACCGGCCCCCGCGATCACGACGTCGGCGGCTCCGCTGTCCGCCATGTCCTCGCTCACGGTCGTCAACCTATATTGACACCGAGCTCATTGTCAACTAACGTTGACGAACAAGCCGGGTTTCCCTGCTTCCCACCGATTTCGCGCGCTCGCCTGGGTGATATGCGGGGATTTGGGCGCGCGGAATCGGTGGTATGTTCTGCGTCGCTGGCGGCGGACCGGCCGGCTCGACACGCAAAGGCGTGGCGCGGAAGGCAGCCGATGCCAACAATGGCGGAATGGAAGCTGCGGCGTCGGGTGACCAGGGCGAGCGCGGGCAAGGTGGCTCGGCGCAGCCTGATGGCGGACCGGGCCGCGCCCGGCGCTGGCTGACTGCGCCGCGGACCATCCGGCGCTGGATCGGGGTGCTTGAACACGCCCAGGACATCGTCGCGGTGACGGTGGGCGTGGTGCTCGTGCTGCTCGCGGCGGCGCTGCTGGTGTCGGGCGTCGTCGACTTCCTCGACGGCGCCCACGGAGCGCTATCGGCCTCGGCGCCTCAGCTCCTGGACCAGCTCCTGCTGGTCCTCATCCTGATCGAGATCGTGCACACCGTTGTGCTCTCACTGCGGGCGCACCGGCTCGTCGCGCAGCCGTTCATCGTGGTCGGTCTCATCGCGGTGATCCGGCGAATCCTGGTCGACCTCACGCCCGGCGGGCCGTCGGTGAGCGCCGCAGAGCTCGGGCTGCTGATCGGCATGATCGCGGTCTTCGTCGCGGGCCTCATCGCGGTCAGCATCGTCGAGAAGGGGACCGACCGCGACCCCGGCGCGCCCCCGATCTAGCGGGACGCCTGGTAGCCGGCGATGGCGAGGAGAAGCGCCAGCGTGAGCAGCCGGCCGGCCCGGCCGCTCGTGGTCAGCCGGGGCCACGACAGCGCCGCGAGCCAGCCGAGCACAACCGCGACCGCGCACAGCGCGACCGCTCCGCCCGGACCCTTGACGGCCAGGCCGACGACCAGCAGCACGGCCAGTAGCACCGGCGGCACCCAGCGCGGCAGCTGGTGGAGGTAGAGCAGCGGGCGGGCGCTGCGCCGTTCGGCCGCCTGCCTGGCGGCCGAGGCGTTGGGTGTGTACAGGGTGTTGCCCTTCGGCAGCGGCCGGACTCGCTGCTTCGCTGGCCGGTTCGTGCTCACGCCTCGTCTCCCTGGCCAGCCTGGCTGACCCCACTGCGCCGGTGCGCCCGGTCGGCGCGCCGCCGCTGCCAGGCTACCCGCGGCGGGCAGCGCCGGTGGCGGGCAACGCCGGTGGCCGACGGCGCCGGTGGCGGGCAGCGCCCGTGGTCGGCCGGGCCAGCACGGCTCCGGAGTAACTCGGGCGACTGCCCGACGGGCCTGCCGGTAAGCTTGCCGTACCCGCCGCCCTGTCAGGGTTGCGCATGTCACACCGGGCCGCCGACCGCCAGCCGGATGGAGACCCAGCCGGATGGAGACCCAGTCATGGCACGACGCAGCGATCGCATGGAAACCCTCGTCAGCTTGTCCAAGCGGCGTGGCATCGTCTACCCGTCCAGCGAGATCTACGGCGGACTGCGGGCCGCGTGGGACTACGGGCCGCTGGGCGTGGAGATCAAGAACAACGTCAAGCGCCAGTGGTGGCGGTCGATGGTGCAGGCCCGCGACGACATCGTCGGCATCGACTCCAGCGTCATCCTGGCTACTGAGGTCTGGCAGGCAAGCGGCCACGTTACCCAGTTCACCGATCCGCTCACCGAGTGCCAGTCGTGCCACTTCCGGTTCCGTGCCGATCACCTCGTCGAGGCGTACGAAGAGAAGCACGGCCACGCGCCCGAGCACGGCCTCGCCGACCTGTCCTGCCCGCACTGCGGGACGAAGGGCCAGTTCACCGAGCCGCGGATGTTCAACGGCATGCTGCGGACCTATCTCGGTGCCACCGAGGACGAGTCCGGGCTTGCCTACCTGCGGCCGGAGACCGCGCAGGGCATCTTCATCAACTACCGCAACGTGCTGCAGACGTCGCGCAAGAAGATCCCGTTCGGCATCGGCCAGATCGGCAAGTCGTTCCGGAACGAGATCACGCCCGGCAACTTCATCTTCCGCACCCGCGAGTTCGAACAGATGGAGATGGAGTTCTTCGTCCGGCCCGGCACCGACGAGGAGTGGCACGAGTTCTGGCTCGACAGCCGGGAAGGGTGGTTCCTCGACCTTGGCCTGAGCAAGGAGAACCTGCGCCGGCACGAGCATCCGCCGGAGAAGCGGTCGTTCTACTCCAAGCGAACCGTCGACCTGGAATACCGGTTCGACTTTCCTGGCCGGGAGTGGGACGAGCTCGAGGGCATCGCCAACCGGACCGACTACGACCTTGGCGTGCACGCCAAGGCTTCGGGCGCGGATATGAGCTACCTCGACCCGGAGACCAGCGAGCGGTACATCCCGTACGTGATCGAGCCAGCCGTCGGGGTCGACCGGTCGCTGCTCGCGTTCCTGCTCGAGGCGTACGCGGAGGACGAGGCACCGGACGCGCAGGGCAAGCTGGAGAAGCGGACCGTGCTGCGGCTGGACAGCCGGCTCGCGCCCATCAAGGTCGCCGTGCTGCCCCTGTCGCGCAACGCCGACCTGTCACCCAAGGCCAGGGATATCGCCACAACGCTGCGGCAGCACTGGAGCTGCGACTTCGACGACGCCAGCGCGATCGGCCGCCGGTACCGGCGCCAGGACGAGATCGGCACGCCGTACTGCGTGACGGTGGACTTCGACTCGCTGCAGGACCAGGCGGTCACGGTTCGCGAGCGCGACTCCATGCGGCAAGACCGGGTTGGCATCGACGGGCTCGTTCCCTACCTGTCGGAGCGCCTGGCCGGCTGCTGAGGCAACCGGTAGCTAGTCGGTCTGCCCGGTGTCCTGGTCGGCCAGGGCGGCCAGCACCGCCGTCGTCACCGCGTCGTCGGCTGTCGGCCCGGCAGATCGGGGGGACCGGCGGTAGATCTCGGCCGCGGCCTGATGGAACCCGTCCGGGAGGCCCGCGTCGGCCATGGTGTGCGCGATTTCCTCCATCTCGCCGACCCAGCGCCAGCCCTTCGTGGCGGCGGCCCGCGCCGACCGCTCGACCTGGTCGGCGAGCCGTGGCTGGGACTGCGCCCACTCCGCCAGCAGGGTGTCCTCGATGCCCTGCGCTCGGGCGAGCGCGCGGGCGCCGAGCAGCAGCGCCGAGCTGCCCTTGGTCCAGGCGGCGTAGGCCATCTTCACCGCGGACGCGGCCGTCGGGGCGCCGGCCACGATCCGCGCGTCCAGTGCGGACCCGGCGAAGAGCTGGTGCACCGCCCGCACCGCGGCTGCGTCCGCCCCGGACAGGTAGAGCCGCGAGTTACCGGGCGCGGTCGGCGGCGAGCCGATGATGCCGCCGTCGACGTACCTGCCGCCGCCCGCGGCGATGAGCTCGGCGATCTGCCGCGCGGTGCCGGGCGCGATGGCGTTGGCGTCCACGTACACGCCGGTGAAGCCGTGCACGGCCCACGCGACGTCGGCCGCTGCGTGCGGCGGGCAGATCGAGAGGATGACGCTGGCCTGCGCCGCGAGGTCGCGCGCGGTCCCGGCGTCGGTGAGACCCGCGGCCTTGGCCCGGTGAGCAGTCTCCGCGCCGCGACCGTCGGAGGCCCACAGCACTTCCAGGCCGCGGTCGGTCAGGCACTGACCGACCGCCGCGCCCATCTCGCCGGGGTTCAGCAGGCCGATGATCGTTCGCTGTGTCATGGCTGCCATTGTCGGTGGTGCCAGCCCGGTCGGCCAGCCGACCGAGCGCACCGCCGCGCCGCACCGCCGGGCGCAAGGTCGGCGACCGTCGCGCCGGGCGGGTCGCCGGCTCGATAGGCTCAGAAGCGAGGGCGGGGTGTCGCAACCAGAATGAGCCCACCACGCCGCGGGGCGTCAAAGTCAAGGAGCGCTGAGCAGTGCCGAAGTTCGTCTACGACTTCACCGAGGGCAACAAGGACATGAAGGACCTGCTGGGTGGCAAGGGTGCCAACCTGGCGGAGATGACCAACATAGGCCTGCCCGTGCCCCCCGGTTTCACCATCACCACCGACGCGTGCCGCGAGTACCTCGAGCACGGCTCGGCGCCGGACAGCCTGGGCGCGGAGGTCAGCGAGCACCTGTTCCAGCTCGAGAGCGCGATGGGCCGCAAGCTCGGCGAGCACGCCGACCCGCTGCTGGTCAGCGTCCGGTCCGGAGCCAAGTTCTCCATGCCGGGCATGATGGAAACCGTCCTCAACATCGGGCTGTCCGATGAGTCGGTGCACGGGCTGGCCAAGCAGGCGGGCAGCGAGCGGTTCGCCTGGGACTCCTACCGGCGGCTGATCCAGATGTTCGGCAAGACCGTCCTTGACATCGAGGGTCACGAGTTCGAGCACGCCATCGACGCCGCCAAGCACGCCAAGGGCACCCGCGATGACCTGGACCTGGACGCTGGCGACCTGCAGGCACTGGTGGAGACGTTCAAGGTCATCGTCAAGGACAAGACCGGGCGCGACTTCCCGCAGGACCCGCGCGAGCAGATGGACCTGGCCATCACGGCGGTGTTCAATTCCTGGAATGCCGACCGGGCGATCCTGTACCGGCGGCAGGAGCGGATCCCCGCCGACCTGGGCACCGCCGTCAACGTCGTGGCGATGGTGTTCGGCAACCTCGGCATGGATTCCGGGACCGGCGTCGCGTTCACCCGTGACCCCGGCAGCGGCCAGCAGGGCGTGTATGGCGACTACCTGCAGAACGCTCAGGGCGAGGACGTGGTGGCCGGCATCCGCAACACCGTTCCGCTGCAGGACCTCGAGCGGATCGACCGCAAGTCCTACACCGAGCTGATGGACATCATGTCCACGCTCGAGAACCACTACAAGGACCTGTGCGACATCGAGTTCACCATCGAGCGCGGCAAGCTGTGGATGCTGCAAACCCGGGTCGGCAAGCGCACTGCCGCCGCCGCGTTCCGGATCGCGACGCAGCTCGTCGACCAGGGCCTCATCGACATGGACGAGGCGCTGACCAGAGTCACCGGTAGCCAGCTCGCCCAGCTCATGTTCCCCAGGTTCGACGCCGGCTCCGACGTCACCAAGATCACGACGGGGGTCAGCGCGTCCCCCGGCGCAGCCGTCGGCAAGGCGGTATTCGACTCCGCCACGGCCGTCGAGTGGGCTGACCGCGGCGAGGACGTCATCCTGGTCCGACGCGAGACCAACCCCGACGACCTGCACGGCATGATCGCCGCGCGGGGGATCCTGACCAGCCGCGGCGGCAAGACGAGCCACGCGGCCGTGGTCGCTCGCGGCATGGGCAAGACCTGTGTGTGCGGTGCCGACGAGCTGGAAGTGAACCTCGTCGACCGGAAGTTCACCGGGCCCGGTGGAGTCACGGTCAGCGAAGGCGACGTGGTCTCTATCGACGGCACCTCGGGGGCCGTGTTTCTGGGCGAGGTGTCGGTGGTGGCCTCGCCGGTGGTCGAGTACTTCGAGGGCAAGCTCGAAGCCAGCTCCGACGAGCTCGTCGCTGCCGTGGACCGGATCATGAAGCACGCGGACGGGCGGCGCCGCCTCGGGGTGTGGGCCAACTCCGACACTGGCGAGGACTCGGCCCGAGCGGTCCGGTTCGGCGCGGAGGGCATCGGTCTGACCAGAACCGAGCACATGTTCCTGGGCGAGCGGCGGCAGCTGGTCGAGCGGCTGATCCTGGCCGACGATCAGGCCACCCGCACGGCTGCTCTCGACGCGCTCGAGCCGCTGCAGCGCGGCGACTTCGTCGAGATCCTCGCGGCGATGGACGGGCTGCCGGTGACAATCCGGCTGCTTGACCCGCCACTGCACGAGTTCCTGCCAGACCTCACCGAGCTGTCGGTACGGGTTGCGCTGGCCGGCGACAAGGCCACCCCGCAGGAGGAGAAGCTGCTGGAGGCGGTGCGGCGGCTGCACGAGCAGAACCCCATGCTTGGCCTGCGTGGCGTCCGGCTCGGCCTGGTCATTCCCGGCCTGTACGCGATGCAGGTACGGGCGATCGCGCACGCGGCTGCCGACCGGGTGAAGGCGGGCGGCGACCCGAAGCCGGAGATCATGATTCCGCTCGTCGGTGCCGTGCAGGAACTGGAGACCGCGCGCGAGGAGACCGAGAAGGTGCTCGCCGAGGTCGAGGCCGAGACCGGCATTTCGGTGCGCACGATGATCGGCACGATGATCGAGGTCCCGCGGGCCGCGCTCACGGCGGGCCAGATAGCTCAGGCCGCCGAGTTCTTCTCCTTTGGCACCAACGACCTGACGCAGATGGGCTGGGGCTTCTCCCGCGACGACGTGGAAGGCTCGTTCTTCAGCCGGTACATCGACCTCGGCGTGTTCGGCGTGTCGCCGTTCGAGACGATCGATGCCGAGGGCGTCGGCAGGCTCGTGCGGATCGCCGTCGCAGAGGGCCGCGCCGCCAGGCCGGGCTTGCAGATCGGCGTGTGCGGCGAGCACGGCGGGGACCCCGATTCCGTGCACTTCTTCCACTCCGCCGGCCTGGACTATGTGTCGTGCTCGCCGTTCCGGGTGCCGGTGGCGCGGCTCGAGGCCGGGCGGGCAGCGGTGCTGGACACGGCGGCGGGCAGCGACAGCAGGTAAGCCCGGCGTTGATCGGCGGCCTGCTGCGGACTGGCGGCACGGCGTGACTGACGGCTACGACTCCCATGCCACGGCGCGCTGGGTCGCCGAACAGCCCGCGCGCGGCCGCGGCGATCAGGCGGTCAGCAGCTCAGGACGCGGCCCGTTCGTCCGTGATCGCGCCCGCGTGCTGCACAGTTCCGCGCTGCGGCGGCTGGCGGCGAAGACGCAGGTCGTCGCCGTGGGCTCGGGGGATTTCCCGCGCACCCGGCTGACGCACTCACTGGAGTGCGCGCAGGTCGGCCGCGAGATGGGTGCCGCCCTCGGCTGCGATCCCGATCTGGTCGACGCGGCCTGCCTCGCGCACGACCTCGGCCACCCGCCGTTTGGCCACAACGGCGAGACCGCGCTGGTTGAGCTTGCAGCCGATTGCGGCGGCTTCGAGGGGAACGCGCAAAGTCTGCGGCTGATCACCCGCCTCGAGGCCAAGGTGCCAGGGGCGGGACTCAACCTGACCCGAGCGACCCTGGACGCGACGCTCAAGTACCCGTGGCTCGGGCCCGGCGAGGATGCGAGCGCCGCCGGAAAGTACGGCGCCTACGGTGACGACGCGGAGGTGTTCGCCTGGATCCGGGACGGCGCTGCGGTGGAGCGTCCGTGCCTGGAAGCGCAGGTGATGGACTGGGCCGACGACGTCGCCTACTCCGTGCACGACCTGGAGGATGGCCTGCACGCCGGGCTGGTCACGCTCGACGCCCTGCGCGACGGATCGGAACGGGCCGTGGTGGCGCACCTCACCCTCCAGTCGTACTGCCCGGCGGGGTTCGCCACCGAGGCCGAGCTGGAGGATGTCTTTTCTGCGCTGCTCGACCTGGACTGCTGGCCAGTCGAGTTTGACGGCGGCCTGCGGGCGCTCGCTGCGGTCAAGCACCTGACTAGCGAGCTGATCGGCCGGTTCTGCCGCGGGGCGCAGCGCGCAACCCGGCCGGCCGGATCGTCGCCGGTGCGCCGTTACGAGGCTGACCTGACGGTGCCGAGGCAGCAGCGGCTGGAGTGTGCGCTGCTCAAGGGCGTTACCGCGCACTACGTCATGAGCCGCTCCGGCGTGGCCGCGGCGCAAGCGGTGGAGCGGCAGGTCATCGCTGAGCTGGCCGGCGCCATCGGCGCGGGCGCGCCGGGCACACTCGATCCGCTGTTCAAGGCGGAGTTCGCGGCGGCCCCCGACGACCGTGCCCGGCTGCGCGTGGTGATCGACCAGGTCGCCTCGCTGACGGATACCTCGGCGGTTGCCTGGCACGACCGGCTGTGCGCTGCTGGCATCTGACCGGCACGCGGCGATTGCGCTCGCATGTGCGCCATGTTCGGTGTTGAACACGGGACGTGACTAAACCGTTGCGTGTGCCGTAGGCAAGTTGGCTACTGAGCGTGAGAAGGTGTCACGCATGGATACTTCCGTCACCGGATTCACAGCCTGGGGGCTTGCCGCCGGCTGGCCGTCGCTGCGCTGGGTCGAGCCCATTCACGGCCGGCGCGACCAGCCTGTCCGAGGCATGAGGCTTGGCCACGCCAGCGACTCGGCCATGGTGCTGACGTGCACCTACCCGCAACGCTCCGTCGACGAAGAGGCGATGACGTGGGGCTTCGATCCAGTTCGAGAGATCGCATTTGAGACGACGTACACGCAGGCGAACCTGGCGCTGCACCAGATCAGCAAGCTGGCCGAGCGACCGGACGGACTGGTCGGCGCGCTCGTCCGGTACGCCCGGCAGCGAGCGGACGGTTATCGCGACTGGCCGGTGACCTGCTGGGGCGGACCGGAGGCGAGCACCACCAGCCTCGCGAGCTGGCAGTCCGGCTTCAGCCTCGGGTATCCCGGTGCGTACGTGATCGTGCACGCCTGCGGCATCGATCTCGACCAGGTCGAGCTCGAAGACCTGGTTGACCTGTCGGGCTATGAGTTCAGCGACGATCCCACCGAGGTCGGGGCCATGCACTGGGAGCTGTGGCGCTCGCGGCCGGACTTCGGTGCCGACCAGCTAGCGGCGATGCTCACGACCGCCTAGCCGGTGCGCATCCGACGGTTGCGCACTGTGGCGCTGCGAGGGTCGTCACCCGGTTGCGCACTGCGAGGTCGCGGGGTCGCCGCCCGGTCAGGCACCGTCGAGGATGGCGGCCACGACCGCGTCGGTGTCAGCCAGGTTCGCCAGCACGACATCGGCGCCCGCGTGGGCAAGTTGCTGCACCGAGAAGTCCCCGGTAGCCACGCCGACTGCGCGGGCGCCAGTCGCACTGGCGGCTGTCACGTCGTGCGGGGTGTCGCCGATGAGCACCGTGGCGCGTCCGGCGAAGTCGGCGCCGTAGCGGGCCGCGGCGTGCCGCCTGGCGATGGGCACGAGCTCAGCGCGCACCCGGCTCGCGTCGCCGTAGGCGCCGACGCTGAGGTCGAGGTGCTCGGTGAGCCCGAGAGCACCGACCTTGACCTCGGCCAGGGCAGGAAGGTTGCCGGTCAGCAGCGACTGCACCACCGTGCCGTCGGCGCCGCGACCGGCCACGGCGGCCAGGGCTGCGCGAGCGCCCGGTAGCTCGGAGCCGTGCTGACGCATCATGTCCGCTAGCTGAGGGGCTCGCTCCGCCAGCCGCTGGTGGAATCGCGGCAGTTCGGTGGCTGCATCCAGGCCCGCGGCGGTCAGCATCTCGAGCGCGATGGACGCGTCCGTCCGACCGGCCATCGACGTGAACGGCACCGGCAGGTCGACGCCGTACAGTTCGGCGAGCACGATCTGGTACAGGGCCCGGCCGGTACCGGCCGCGTGCAGCAGCGTGTTGTCGACGTCCCAGAGCACCAGAATAGGTCGCACGCGGTGACCGTACCAAGGCAACCGGGTCCGGCTACCAGGAACCCGCTCTATGTCGCTCTGCGGCAGAAATCACGCAAAGGCGGCGAGCGCCGTCCGAAGTCCGGCTGACGAACGGCCAGCGCGGATCGCGACCCGGCGGGCCGGCTTGTCGCCCGGTGCGCGACGCGGGCCAGCACTAGACTCGGCCAGGCAGCACGCGGGAGCGGTCGACAGCGCAGAAGGGCCGAGATGGCGGGCCGGATCAGGGACGAGGACATTGCGCTCGTCCGGGAGCGCTCTGCCATCGACGAGGTGGTCGGCGAGTATCTCCAGCTGCGGAACGCGGGCGCCGACTCGCTGAAGGGCCTGTGCCCGTTCCATGACGAGAAGACGCCGTCGTTCAACGTCACCCCGTCCCGTGGCCTCTGGTACTGCTTTTCCGAGGGCGAGGGCGGCGACGTCATCAAGTTTGTCGAGAAGATCGACAATCTCGGTTTCACCGAAGCGATCGAGCGGCTGGCGAAGCGGGCTGGCATCGAGCTGCGGTACGAGCAGGGCGGTCACATTCCGGGCCAGGAGCAGTCCCGGCGCCGCAGGCTCATCGAGGCGCACCGGGCCGCGGCGGAGTTCTTCGCCGAGCAGCTGGACACCCCGGCCGCCATGGCGGGCCGGGACTTCCTGTCCGCGCGCGGATTCGAGCACGCCGACGCGCAGCGGTTCGGCGTGGGTTACGCGCCCGCGGACTGGGAAGCGCTCACCAGGCACCTGCGCGGACGCGGCTTCACCGAGGCTGAACTGCTCGGCGGCGGGCTGGCGAGCCAGGGCAGGCGCGGTCCGATCGACCGGTTCCGCGGCCGCCTGATGTGGCCGATCGCCGACGTCACCGGTGACGTCATCGCGTTCGGCGCCCGCAAGCTGGCCGACGCCGACGACGGGCCGAAGTACCTGAACTCGCCCGAGACCGTGCTGTTCAAGAAGAGCGCCGTGCTGTACGGGGCCGACCTGGCCAAGCGCGAGATCGCGCAACGGCGGCAGGCGGTCGTTGTCGAGGGCTACACCGACGTGATGGCCTGCCACCTTGCTGGCGTCCCGACGGCCGTGGCCACCTGCGGCACCTCCTTCGGGGAGACCCACGTTGCGACGCTGCGACGGCTGCTGATGGACGACAGCCAGTTCCGGGGCGAGGTCGTGTTCACCTTCGACGGCGACGCTGCGGGCCAGCGAGCGGCACTGCGCGCGTTCAGCCTGGAGGAGAAGTTCGTCACCCAGACGTTCGTCGCCGTGCAGCGCGACGGACTCGACCCGTGCGACCTGCGGCTCGCGCACGGTGACGCGGCCGTGCGCGACCTCATCGCGCAGCGCCAGCCGCTGTTCGAGTTCGCGATCCGCAGCGTGCTGGCTGAGCACAACCTAGAGACGACCGAGGGCCGGCTCGCCGCGCTCGACGCGGCGGCGCCCATCGTCGCGCGGATCAAGGACCGCGGGCTGCGCCGCCTGTACGCGGTCAGCCTGGACCGGTGGCTCGGCATGATGGACGAGGCCTTCGTGGTCGACCGGGTGCTGAGGCACGGTGACCGTCCGGCCGCCGGTTCTGCCCGCGGCCGCGGCGCACGCACCGGACAGGCCGCCGGGCCCAATCAATCCGACGCGCGCAATGGCACTGCGGGCGGCCCGGCGGGCGCGAGCGGCCCCGTTCCCCTCCAGAGCGGCACGGGCGACGGATACGACCAGCATGATCCCGTCGTCAACGTGGAGCGTCAGGCGCTCAAGCTCGCCGTTCAGCGGCCGGCGCTGTGCGGACCCGTGTTCGATGCGCTGGCGCCGGAGGTCTTCACCGTGCCCGCGCACGCGGCGGTGTGGCAGCTGATCGCGGCCAGTGGCGGGGTGGCGAGCGCGCGATCGGCGCGGGAGTGGTCGGACGAGCTGCGCGCTGCGGCGCCGGACGACAGCGTCCGGAGCTTCGTCACCAGGCTGGCGGTCGAGCCGCTCGAGGTTCCTGGTCGCACTGGGGAACCGGATGCCAGGTTCGCCGAGTCAGTGCTCGCGCGCGTCGAGGAACTGGCTGTCAGCCGCGATATCGCCGCGGCCAAGTCGCGCTTGCAGCGCCTCAATCCGGTCGTCGCGCCGGGCGACTACAACCGGATGTTCGGCGATCTGGTGGCGCTCGAACAGCGCCGCAAGGTGCTGTCCGAGCGGGCCTCGGGCGCGCTGTA
>JASHQA010000178.1 GCA_030037785.1 Streptosporangiaceae bacterium | reverse complement strand
CCCGTCCTTGGTGTTCGAGAACTTCCAGCCGCCGAGCGGCGCGCCCGACTGTGACGCGTAGCCGTCCTGCGCGGCGGGGTGGCCCCAGTCCGGCGTGATCGCGCCGACGACCACCCGGTCGCCCGGCTGGAAGTCCGTGACCTCGCTGCCCACCTCGTGGACGACGCCGACCGCCTCGTGGCCGAGGGTCAGGTTCTGCCGCGGGCCGACGCCCCCGCTGACCGTGTGCGAGTCCGAGGTGCAGATGAGGGCTCTCGTCGTCTTGACGACGGCGTCGTTCGGACCGGGCCGCGGAATCGGCTTGTCCATGAACCCGACGTGTCCTATTTCCTCCATGACGAAGGCCTTCATGGCTCGCCCCCCGCTACTTGCTCCCCGGATCGCTCTCGCTTCCCCGGTTCTCTTACCCGCGCCGCTCCGGCGCATACCGGGCAGGATCGGGGAACGGCTGCCGCCCCCGCGCGGCCGTGCGTCACGTCCCCGGACCGGTGACACCGGAGATCAGCGACGCGGTCGCGGTGCTCGCCGACGTCACGGTGTCGATGCCGACGATCGAGAGGATCTTGGTGGGTGTCGTGATCGTCACCGTGACCCGGATGGCGCTGGACCCGACGGCGGTCACGGTGCCAGCGACGCCGGCCGCGGACAGATACGCCCGGGCGGCCGCGAGCGCCTCGGGCTGGTCGACGACGAGGGCCGCGCCGGTGTAGGCCGCCGACTGATCGACCTGGTCGGCTCCGGCGCGGGCCGCCTCCTGAGCGTACGAAGCCGCCCGCTGGTAATTGTCCAGCTTGGTGCCGGCGTCCACCACCAGCCCCACGAACGCGAGCAGGGCCGGGAAGAGGATTGCGACGAACAGAGTCAGCGCGCCCCGCTCGTCTCGCCAGGACAGAGCCTGACCGAACGGCCGACGCCCGCTACCGTAACGGCGCGGGCCCGTCCGTGCCTGGTGTCGGCGAGGCAGGCGGCTCACCTCTGACGATAGGGGTCGAGCGGCGATGTGAACGTCTCGCTGATCGTGTCGCTACCCGGCAATCCGGGCACGATGATCTGCGCCAGCGATACCACGCACCGCACCGTTGCGGACACGGCCGCAGGCTGCCCGACCTGTGCCTGGAAGCCAGGCGTACTGCTGCTGCCGCTGGTATTGACGGCGACCTGCGGATCGCAGTGCAGGCCGTCCTGCGCTAGCGCTGCCTGCGCGCTCGCCCGCCCAGCCGCGATCGCGGCGGCAGGGTCGAGTTGGAGCGATGCTTGACGGACCGCATCCTGAGCTGCGGCGGATACCGCGTTCTGCGCGGTTGAGACTCGACCGAACGCCGTGATCAGGCCGATCAGGAAGAGCAGTACCGGTGCCAGTATCACCAACTCCAGCGCGGCGTTGCCGGCCGCACGATCCGGTTGGCCCGCTGCTATCACAGTTCGTCTCCTCGCCGATCCGATCGCCCCTAAGGGTTAGGGCACGAATCGCTCGATGGGCTCCTGAACGGTCTCACTGACACCGACCGGCACACCGAGCAACAGCGACCAAGCCCTGCCCTTGACGGTTACAGCCACGGTGGTCCCGCTCCTCGTCGTGACTGCTTGCTCGCGCGCAAGCATCCCCGAGCCGTCCTGGCGGATCAGTGCGAGCGCCGCGGTCACGCCAGCCCCGTCGGTCGAGTTGTACTCGCGGGCCACGTCCGCGCCCTGACGCGCGGCGGCCAGTGCCAGGTCTCGCGCCGTGTAGTAGAGCGCTGCCTGCACGATGATAAGAAGGGCGAACAGGACTGCCGGAAAGACGATGACGTAGCTGAGCGTCAGCGCCCCGGCTTCCCCGCGGTCCGGCGAGTGCACGACTTAGGGCAGTGAGTTGGTGTCCGACCGGACCTTGGAGACGAAGATGCCCGCCGCGATGCCCGCGATGCCGGCAACCGCCACCGCGATGATGATCCACTCCAGACTCAGCGCACCCGACTGCGGGTCGCGGCCGCGCACGGACCACACCCGTCGTTGCACCCAACCCACGAGGTAACGCAGCATTACCCACTCGATGTCAAACATGAGATTCCTCCATCTCTCCGCTCGGACGAAGACAACTACGTGCCGCCATGGAGCGACCGGTACAGGATCGGGAATGCGAGGAGTAGCAGGAAACCGATCGCCAGCAGGGCGATCGGCACGACCATGGTTGTGCTCTGCGATGCCGCTCTGGCTCTCGTCGCGGCCCTAAGTTTGGTGCGCATGGACTCGGCCAGCGCGATTAGCGTGTCCATCACCCGACCGCCCTCCTCGCCAGCCACCTCAGCGACGTTGGCGAGGCTCTCGAGGTCCGGGATTCCGGTCTCCCGGCCGAGATCCGCAAGACCTGCCCACGGCGGGCGGCCGATAGCCCGCGCCGCGTCCAGCGCGAGCGCTATCCGCTCGAATGCCCAGCCGCCGCCGATTTGCGCTGCGACCTCCAGCGCCTCACTCGGACCTGCTCCCGCCCCGCGCTCCAGACTCACCAGATCGAGATAGCTGCTCAGCGCGTACAGGAAATCGGCGCGCTTCTCGGCCGCGTTGACCCTGGTAACGAGGTCGGGCGCGAAGAAAAGAACGACGCCGAACCCGAGGCTCACGACGACGGGGATCGACCACGCGAGTCGCACGCCGGCGGCCGAAGCGACGGCATAGAGTAGTGGCGGAAGGGCGACGCCAACGAGTCCGCACGTGATTTTGCTGGCCAACCACGTGTCCTGCCCCTGACCGAGCAGAGCCAGATCCGTGACAGGCACCGGCAGCCACGGCACAGCAGACCGTACTTGCCGACCCAGCCGAACCCTGTTCGACTCCCGGTCCTGCGTCGGCCGCTGCGCTAACTCGTTGTGGCCCGCGCCGAGCCGTGCCAGCGCGGCGTCGAGCCGCGCAGCAGCTGGTACGAGTTCACGAAGCACCAGGAAGAACCCCAGCCCGATGAGCCCGCCCGCTGCCACGACTTCGATGTTCACCGCGCTACCCGCACCCGGCTGGCGGGCGTGGGTCCGCCCGCGGCCGACAGCCGCCCGTGGCAGTCGGCGAGGAACCGAGCGGGCGCGTCGATGTGGCCTAGATGCTGCAGCCAGGCAAGGCCACCGATGTACAGCGCCGCGATCAGGGCGAGCACCAGCTGGCCGATAGCCGTGCCGAAGGGCGCCGAGAACGCCCGGTTCAGTACGCAGAAGACCGTGAAGGCAATGACGATGCCCATGACCCACCTGAGCGTCGTGCGATGCTCAGCGCGCTCGGCGTCGATGTCCCGGCGGGTGCCGACATCCCTGGCGAGCTGCTCGGCGAGGGTGCGGAGTATCCCTGCGACCGCGCCGCCGCGTCGCCCAGTGGCGATGATCAGAGCCGCCACGATCCGGTCACCCGCCGGGTCATCGATCTCATCAGCGAAGGCCCGGAGCGCCGCGTCCGAGCCGGTACCCGTGGTCAGTCCGCGGGCAAGCGCGCTGACGGCGGCCGCGATGGCCTTGGGCGCGGAGCGCGCGCTCGCCTCCATCGCGTCCTCGAGGCCACGGCTAGCGCCGAGCAGGTCCGACAGCCGCCTGGCCCACTGCTCGAGCCCCTCCAGGACAGCGGTACGACGCCGGGACTCGCGGGCGGAGCTGAGCCGGGGCAGCAGAAGGACTCCCGCGGTAGCTGTGAGCCCCAGCACCGGCCAGCCGCTCACCAACAGCGCCACCACCCCGACAGCTACGGCGATCACGACGCGACGCCACGTAGCGGGCGACAGGCGGATCAGCATGGGCCGCGGCGGAGTCCCCGGCCGTGGCCGGTACCAGAAGATCTCGTGCAGGGCGAGGACCAGCCCGCCCCCTACTAGCGCGCCGCCCAGCACGACGATCATGGTCACCGCCAGGCTCCCATGACCGGCCCGTCCTGGTCGAGCTCCGCCGGGCTCAGGCCGCCGCGCTGCAACATGGCCGCGAGTCCAGGCGACGGAGTGTGCGCGGCGACGGCGCGGCCGGTCGCCGAGTGTGGCAGGAACAGGCGGTTTACGGCCGGACGTTCGGTGTCGCCGGGCGGCAGCACCTCCAGTACCTCAGAGACGTAACGTACTGTCCGCCGACCGTCGTAGCCTCGGCGCACGTGGACAATCAGGTCGACTGCCATGCCGACGAGAATGTGTATCGCTCGCTCGGCGAGGGCTAAGCCGCCACGCAGCGC
>JASHQA010000177.1 GCA_030037785.1 Streptosporangiaceae bacterium | reverse complement strand
CGGGGAGGGTGCCGTGCTGCCATGGTCGGCCGATCTGGCGGGAGTTATCAACGAGCACGTCATCGTCAGCGAGCAGTTGCGTGGCAACCCCCTCGGCGATCCGCACGAGCGGCCGCTCTGGGTGTACACGCCGCCGGGCTACGCCGCCGAGCCGAACCGCCGGTACCCGGCGGTCTACGTGCTGCAGGGCTACACCGGCCACCTGAGCATGTGGCGCAACAGGTCGGCGTTCCGGCAGCCGTTTACCGAGACCGCTGATGCCGTGTTCGCAGCCGGGCACGCGCCCCCGGCCATCGTCGTCTACGTCGACGCCTGGACCAGCTACGGCGGCAGCCAGTTCGTCGACTCACCGGGCACCGGCCAGTACCACTCCTACCTGTGCCAGGAGGTGGTGCCGTCGGTCGACGCGGCCTACCGCACGCTGCCAGATCCCGGCCACCGGGCCATCATGGGCAAGTCAAGCGGCGGATTCGGCGCGATGATCACTCCGATGCTGCGGCCCGACGTGTTCGGCGCGCTGGCCACCCATGCCGGCGACAGCCTGTACGAGTACTGCTACCTCAAGGATTTCGGCGCCGCGGTCCGGGCGCTGCGCGGTTACGACGGTGACATCTGGGCCTGGTGGCGGGACTTCCGATCTCGCGTGTCCTTCACCAGCCCCGCCGACCAGCCGCTGCTCACCGTGCTGGGCGTGGCGGCGGCGTTCTCCGCCAACCCCGACGGCTCGGTGGACTTGCCCTTCGACCCGCGTACCGGGGCGGTGCGACCGGTGGTCTGGCAGCGCTGGCTGGCACTCGACCCGGTGCGGATGGTGACGAGGTACGCCGACGCGCTGCGCTCGGTGCGCGCCATCTGGATCGACGCTGGCACCAGGGACGAGCACTTCCTGGATGTCGGGGCTGCAGCATTCCGCGATGAATTGCGCGCTATCGGAGTCAGAGACGAGCGAGTTCGATTCGAGCTCTTTGACGCCACCCACGCCGGTATCGACTACCGGTACCCGCTCTCGCTGGCCTGGCTGTGTCAGCGAATGCACGACGTCGAGCCCGGGTGAACGTTCTCGACCGGGGCCACGTAGTCAGAAGGAGAGGATCCATGGCTGAAGAGGAACGGAGATGTGGCCATGCGCAACCGATGGGCCGCGAAGCTATTCGCGGCGCCTCTCCTGATTGGCGGCGTGGCGCTGATCGCGGCCTGCGGCAGCTCGACCCCGTCGGCGAGCCCGGCGACGCACAGTCCGTCGAGCCCGGCGAGCGGCACGCACGCCTCGACCGTCACGATCATGACCCGCAGCACCAGCAAGGGCACGGTGCTGACCAACGCCCAGGGCAAGACGCTGTACTGGTTCGCCATCGACACACCGACGGCGTCGAAGTGCACGGGCACCTGCCTGCAGTACTGGCCGCCGGTGATCGGCAAGCCAGCTGCGGCGGCCGGCACCTCGCTCCCGAAGGGCTTCGGCACGATCACCAGGTCCAACGGCCAGATCCAGGCGACGTATGACGGGCACCCGCTCTACACCTACGCAGCCGACACGGCGCCGGGCATGATCGGCGGCAACGGGCTGAACCTGTCCGGCGGCCTGTGGTGGGCGATGACTCCGACGGGCGCCAAGCTCGGCAGCGCGTCGGCGGGCTCTGGCAGCTCGAGCAGCGGCGGGGGATACGGCTACTAGCGGTCAGTAACCGGGACGGGGGCGGCCGAGCGGCCGCGCACCCGGGGGCAATCCCTGCCGGGCCGGCGTACGATCGGCGCATGCCAGCACAGCGGCGTGTGGCGGGCACCGAGCCGCAGTTCCTCCAGGTGCAGACCACGACGGACTCGCGGGCCGAGGCAGTCGAACTGGCCCAGGCCGCGGTGGAGGCACGGCTCGCTGCCTGCGCCCAGGTCGCCGGGCCGATCGCCAGCACGTACTGGTGGGAGGAGGCGCTGGAGCGCGCCGAAGAGTGGCTGGTCATGCTGAAGCTGCCCGCCAGCAGGTACGACGACCTGGCGGAGTTCCTGGCCGAGCGGCACAGCTATGACGACCCGGAGATCACCGCCATCCCGATCGTTGCCGGATCGGAGTCCTACCTCGACTGGATTGCCGAGGAGACCAAGCCGCAGTGACGGACGAGCCCGCGCCCGCAGCCGCACCGCAAGACAGCGGTTTGTTCGGCCCTGGCTCGGTTACCTGGCGGATCGCGAGCGAGCCGGTCATGTGGATCGCCGGGCTGCGGGCGATGTACCTGCAGGCGCTGCATCCGAGGGTGATGATCGGCACCTGGCAGAACACCGCGCTCGCGCGGCCGGACGAGGCCTGGGGACGGTTTACCCGGACGGTGAAGTTCGTCCGGGTGCGCACGTTCGGCACGACCGCCGAGGTCGAGCGGGCTGGCGCCCGGTTGCGGAAGATTCACGCCCAGCTGCACGGCGTCGATTCCGACGGCCGCGAGTTCCGCCTCGATGAGCCGGAACTGCTGCTCTGGGTGCACTGCTGCGAGATCGGCTCGTATGCGGAGATTGCTCGCCGGAGTGGCGTGCCGGTCACGCCGGCCGAGCTTGACACGTTTGTCGATGAGCAGCGGCGCAGCGCAGCGGTGGTCGGCCTGGATCCGGCGATCGTGCCGGTCAGCATGGCCGGGCTCGACGCCTACTTCGACCGGATGCGGCCCAGCCTGCGCGTGACCACGGAGGCTCGGCAGGCGATGCGCGCGTCGTTCACGCCGAAGCTGCCGCCCGCGTTCCTGCCGCTGCGGCTGATCGTGCCGCCGCTGAACGTGCTCGGGTTCGCCACCCTGCCGCCCTGGGCCAGGCGGCTGTACGGCACCCCGGGCCTCGGCCTGACCGAGCCGGCCGTGTCGCTCGCGCTGCGGACCGCGTTCGAGACGACCACCCGGCTGCCCCCGCACGTGTTCTTGGTGCCCGGTGCCGCGCTGGCCCGCCGGAGCAGCGCGCGGCGCCAGTCGGCGTCGCGATTACCCGGCGTGCCGTCGGGCAGGCTAGCGGTGTGACCGAGGTACTTCCGCGGCTGCGCCACGTGCTTGGCGATGACCTGGACCAGCGCCAGCGCGCCGCGCTCGCGAGCTGGCTGTCGTTCACCGCGACATTCGCGGCCGTCCGCGGCATCACCTACAGCATCCGGGCGGGCCGGGGTCCGTTCCACAACATCAGCGCGGGCGGCGCGCACCTGCACCACTACATGTGGGGGATCGGCATGCTGGCCGGCGTGGGCGCCGTTGCCGTGCACGGCGAGGAACGGCACCGCTCGCATCCCGCCGTGGCGGTGAGCTACGGCAGCGGACTGGCGCTGATCGTCGACGAGTTCGCGCTGCTGCTCGACCTGCGGGATGTGTACTGGGCCAGGCAGGGGCGCGTTTCGGTCGACGTGGCCATCGGCGGGATCGCCGCGACGGGCTCGTACTTTGCCCTGCTGCCGGTGGTGCGCGGGATGCGCCGCCGCCGCCGGGAGGAGCACGACCGCCCGCCGGACCAGCAGCACCCGGACGGCCACCGGCCGGTCGAGCAGGAGGCGGCCGCGACCCGGCGCTGGCGGTCCCGTTAGCCACTCGGCCGGCGCTGGCCGCTAGCCAGCCGCAGCGGCGGGCAGGTTCCACGAGCTGATCACCGGATCGGCGTGCTCGGTACCCAGCAGGCTGAGCGTCCCGGTGTCCAGCCGGAATAGCCGGCCGGCCGCGGGTGGCAGCCCGAGCCAGCGCGCGGTGAGCACCCGGAGCAGATGGCCGTGTGCGACGAGTGCGACATCGCCGCGCGGCAGCAGGGGTGTGACCCGGCCGAGTACCTCGTCTGCCCGGCGCGCCACCTGCTCGATCGTCTCCCCTGGGTGCTCGGCGTCACCGGGGACGACGCCGTCCCGCCACAGGCTCCAGCCGGGTCGTTCGGTCTGGATCTGGTCGGTAGTGCGGCCCTCGTACCCGCCGTAGTCCCACTCCTGCAGATCCGGGTCGACGACCGCGCCCGACAGCCCGGCAGCGTCGGCG
>JASHQA010000176.1 GCA_030037785.1 Streptosporangiaceae bacterium | reverse complement strand
TCAGCGGCAGCGTCAGACCCCAGCGAGGTTGCGGTCCCATGAGCATCCCCTTCGCAGCGACGGTGTGCTGCGAGTATGCCAGGGCGGCCGCGGCCGGTTCAGAGAGCGTGCCCGTCGATCTCTCGCACGAGGGCTGGCCACAGCGGCGGGGCGAACAGGTGGCCCATCTGGTGGACGAGCACGAAACGGCCGTGCTGTACCGTGTCGGCGATCTTCTGGCCCGCGGTCGGCCGGACGAGCGGATCCTCGTCGCCGTTGATGGCGAGCACCGGCTGGCCGATCCCGGCTATGCCGCCCTTCGGCAGCCGCGCAGAGGCCGCGGTCGCGATGGACGTCGAGCACGCGGCGCGGCAGGGCGGCTCCGGGCGGAGATGGTGAGCAGCACGGCCGCGACCGACCGCCGGGACGGGTCCGACCACAGGTTGCTCGACACCAGGATCGTGCCGATGACCACGCACACGAAGGCGACGAAGGCCAGTGCCACGTGCACGATCCCGCTGCCGGTGAGCGGCTGTCCTTCGACGTCTCGGCGAAGAAGGCGAGCAGCCCCGAGCAGGCAGCCCAGATCGCGATCAGGATCAGCCCGGCACGGCCACGGCCGTCGAGCCGACCGGCCCTGGCGAGGGCAATGACGACGGCAGCGGACGAGGCGCCGCGGCCTGGGCAGCGTCGAGGCCGGCCGCCGCGCCGACAGCATCGCCGCGATGGACGCGTTCTAGTTGCGGCGGCGCGTTCGATCCTGTCACGATCGGTCCGCCTGAATGTTGTGCTGGTGACGCCGGACGCTCGACCCCGCTGACCTTTGTCCCGGCGCTGAGCAGTGGGGAGACGCGAGTGTCGAGATCGCCCGTTGTCAGCGTGCTCCGGTCCGCCGTGATCGCGGTAGCGGCGATGAGCACTGCGGTGGCCGTCGCGGCCTGCGGCGGTGGCGGGAAGCCATCGTCGGCCGCGTCCAGCCAGCCGTCGTCTGGCGCCTCGCCATCGGCGGCGGCCAGCCCGGCGGCTGCGGCGCCGCCCGGCATCGTGGCGGTCACCAGCGGTGGTGCGCTGGTGACGATGAACTCGTCGACCGGTGTGGTCGAGCAGACGCTGGTGCCGTCAGGCGTGACCGGTGATGAGGTGTCGGTCGGGCCGAGCGGGCAGGTGTTTTTCGCGGTCCAGAACGGATGCACCAGCACGATCGAGGAGGTGCCGGAGGGCGGCGGCAGCGCGGCCGTGATCGCGACCGGCAGCGTGCCTGCGGTCAGCCCGGACGGCAGCAAGCTGGCCTACGCCAGCCAGCCCACCCTCACCGTCGGCTGCGTGCCGAGCACGCCCGACCTGACCACCCTGTACCAGGTCAAGATCCGCACCCTGAGCAGCGGGGCGACCATCAGCCTGCCACCGGTGCCGGCCAGCCAGGACAGCGGCTTGCCGGAACCGGTCTTCCATCTGTCGTGGGCGGCGGACAGCAGGCACCTCGCCGTGTCGATCGGGGCGGTGGAGGACAACGAGGGCTATGGCGTGACGCTGGTGGACACCGCGCAGGCGCAGTATTTCCTCACCGGCGCCGGGGTGGTGTCGGTGCCGGTGACCGGCAACCCGACTCCGCAGCAGAGCTACCTGCGCGAGGGCGTCTACATGCCGGACGGCGACCTGTTCGTCAGCCGTGCCTGCTGCGGCGGCATCCCGCCGCAGAACACCTCGCGGCTGATGTGGGAGGTCACCACCAGCGGGGTGCTGGTGCATCAGGTCGCGATCGGCTTCGCGAACCTCGACCACACCAGCCTGGACGTCAGCCCGGACGGACAGTGGCTGCTGTACCTGGCCGGCGACGACCTGTACGTGTCGCAGGGCGGCGCCACCCCGAAGGAGCTGACGACCGGCCTGATCGCGGCCGCCTGGGAGTAGGCTGCGTCAGCCCGGCCCGGGTTGAGGGCCGAGTCCGGCCTGGCGGAAAGCCGGGTGGCCTTCGCGCCGCGTCTCGGTAGAGTCGGGCGGTGCCCGAGTTGCAGCGCCTGCGAGCCGACCACGCCCCGGCCGTCCTGGCTTTCGAGCTGGCGAACCGCGCGTACTTCGCCGCCTGGGTCTCCGATCGGGGCGATGAGTTCTTCGACCAGTTCACCCGGCGTCACAACGCCTTGCTGGCCGAGCAGGAGGCCGGTACCGGCGCCTTCTACGTGCTCGTCGCCGAGGATGGCTCGGTGCTGGGCCGGTTCAACCTCTACCGGCTGCGGGACGGCACCGCCGAACTCGGCTACCGGGTCGCGGAGCGGGCGGCCGGCCGCGGCGTGGCGACCGCGGCCGTACGGGAGCTGTGCTTGCTGGCGGTGTCGCGACACGGCCTGCGCGAGCTCAGGGCGGCGGCCGGCGATGCGAACGTCGCGTCCCGGAAGGTGCTGACCAAGGCCGGCTTCGTCCCGGCTGGCCCAGCCGACCCGGCCGACCTCGGCGGCCGGACAGGCAGCTGGTATCAGCGCACGCTAGCCTCCGGCTGACCCGATCGCGGCGGCCGGTCGCGGCAGCGTCGTAGCCGCCAGCGTCGTAGCCGCCAGCGTCGTAGCCGCCAGTGGCCCCGGGTTCATGGCCGGTCTTCGGCCGGGTGCACCGAGTCGGCGAAGGTCTGGCGCCATCGCTCCGGCGAGTTGAAGTCGGGGGCGGCGGCGCGGTACGCCACCGCCAGCTTCGACCAGCGCTTGCGGAGCTGCCGGTGCAGCTTGAGGCTGCGCAAGCCGAGCGCCCGGAACTGGCGCGGGTCGCGCCGCAGCCAGGCTGCGCTCGTGCCCTCGGCTGCGGACACGAGGGCGCTGTCGAGCTTGGCTAGCACCCACCAGGATGCATCCTGATGCGGCAGCGCCAGCTGCGGCCGCTGCGTCGCCCCCGGCTTCGGCGCCCGGAACTGGCGCAGCGTGCCACGTACCGCCTTGGTCA
>JASHQA010000014.1 GCA_030037785.1 Streptosporangiaceae bacterium | reverse complement strand
CTCGGTCATGGTCTTCTCCCGGCGCTGCCGCGAGTACGTGATCAGCCAGCGAAGCGCGAGCGTGGTGCTGCGCGAGGCCCTGACCTCGACCGGCACCTGGTAGGTGGCACCGCCGACACGGCGGCTGCGTACCTCGAGGGTCGGCTTGACGTTGTCGAGCGCCCGCTTGAGCGTGACAACCGGGTCCGTGCCGGTCTTGTCCCGGCAGCCCTCGAGCGCACCGTAGACGATCCGCTCGGCGAGCGACCGCTTGCCGCTCTTGAGCACCTTGTTCACGAGCGCGGTGACTAGCGGGGAGCCGTAGACCGGGTCGGTCACCAGCTGCCGCTTGGTCGCGGGACCCTTGCGCGGCATGTCAGCTCTTCTCCTTCTTCGCGCCGTACCGGCTGCGGGCCTGCTTGCGGTTGCGGACGCCCTGGGTGTCCAGCGAGCCGCGCACGATCTTGTAGCGCACGCCGGGCAGGTCGCGGACCCGGCCGCCGCGCACCAGCACGATCGAGTGCTCCTGCAGGTTGTGCCCGACGCCCGGGATGTAGGCCGTGACCTCGATCTTGCTGGTGAGCCGGACCCGCGCGACCTTGCGGAGCGCCGAATTCGGCTTCTTGGGCGTGGTCGTGTAGACGCGCGTGCATACCCCGCGGCGCTGGGGGCTGCCGTGCAGCGCCGGAGTCTTGTTCTTGGCTACCTTGTCCTGCCGGCCCTTACGGACTAGCTGCTGGATCGTGGGCAACGCGTCTCCGTGTTTCCTGCCGCGCGCCTTGCGGCGCGATCTGTTGTTGTCCTTCGCCTGGCCACGCTCTGCGCGCGGCCAGGACGTGCCTGTGGCCTGCTGGTTTACTACCTAGTTGCCGCCCGCTCGCCCCCCGCGGTCGGGTGTGTCGTGACGCTCACGATGCACCGTGCTCGATCCGGGCCCAGGCCGGGCCCGAAACTCCGGAGGGAAGGCTGCCACGCGCCGGGCGTCACACTAGTGCATGACCACCCAGCCGGGCGCGCGCCCATGAAACATGAGCGCGGAGATCCAGAATACCGAACTCGCCGCGCACGTCAAAACAGCCGGCCTGCTGGCCCTCGCTTCCGGCCTAACAGAATAGCCCCCTGGGTAATTCCCGCCGGCGCCAGGCGAGTGGAGCGGAGGGTGCGCGTGCCGCTGCTGATCGGGACTTCTGGCTGGCAGTACCGAGACTGGCGCGGCCACTTCTACCCGCCTGGTGCCCCGGCCTCCAGGTGGCTGGAGCACTATGCGAGCCAGTTCCCGACGGTGGAGAACAACGGCACCTTCTACCGCCTCGCCGCACCCGCCACGTTCGCCGACTGGGCAGCCCGCACGCCAGACGGGTTCGTGATGGCGGTCAAGGCCAGCCGGTACCTCACCCACATCCGGCGGCTACGCGACCCGGCGGAGCCGGTCGCCCGCCTGCTCACCGCGGCAGCCGGCCTGCGCGACCGGCTCGGTCCCGTTCTCCTCCAGCTACCGCCCACCATGCAGGCCGACCCGGTCCTGCTGGATCAGTGCCTGCACGAGTTCTCCGCCCGGTCCAGCAAGCTTGCCGCCGCGCCTCGCCAGCAGCTGCGGATCTGCGTGGAGTTCCGCCACCAGTCCTGGGAAACCGCGGACATCCGGGCGATCCTCGATCGGCACAACGCAGCGCTGTGCTGGTCAGACCGCCTCGGTCGGCCCCAGGGCCCGCTCTGGCGCACCGCCGACTGGGGTTACCTACGGCTGCACGAGGGCGCCGCGAGCCCGTCGCCGCGCTACGGCCACCAGGCACTGCGCAGCTGGCTCGACCGAGTCGCGGCCAGGTGGCCGCCCGAGGCCGACGTGTTCGCGTACTTCAACAACGACCAGCACGCCGCCGCTCCCGCCGACGCCGCGGCCCTGCAAGCCGTGGCGCAGCGAGCAGGCTGGCCCGTCGGGCACGCCCGCTAGCGCTCGGCGGTCGGCGAGTCGCCGGACCGTCGCCAACCGAGGGCGCGCGCCGACAGCTGGCGCCACCGGCGGTCTGAAGCCCGGAATGTCAGGACAGGTCGGAGCCAAAGTTACCCGCGGGTAGTGACCTGCGTCTCATTGCGAAACCGCCCCGGCCTCCCGCCCCGTCGAAGCTCCTGTTGCTCGCGATGACCGATGAGTGACCTCCGCCGGGCCCCGAGCCTGGCAGCCGGGCGCCGAGCCCGGACCCCTGAAGGCGACAGGAAGGACGTTTCATGCTCCGCACTGCCCGACTGACCGATGCCCTGCGCGGCCGTGGCAAGACCGTGGCCGCTGGCCTGGGTATTGCCGCCGCGCTGGCGGGAGCAGGCAGCGCTAGTGCCGTGCTGGCCTCCAACCCGGTCCCAGCGACCCACGCCTCGGTCGCCAAGCTGACCTCGCGGCGCAGGATCGCGGCGCCGGTGCACATCACCCCCGGGCTCGCCCCGACCACTACCGGGGCCAAGCCCGCGGCGACTGGTGCCGCCGCGCCAGCGACCAGCCCGGCGGCCAGGCCGGCCCAGCCGGCCACGCAGGCCGTTGCCGCGCCGGCCCAGCCGGCCACCGCGCCGGCCCAGCAGCAGACCCAGCAGCCGGTGACCCAGCCCGCGTCCGGGCCGTACCAGATCTACGACTCCACCACGCCGTCGTCCATCCCGGCCGGCCAGCAGGCCGCCGTCTACGCCGACGGCGCCTACGCGGCCTCGCCCGCCCAGGTCGCCGGCCACCCAGGCACGCTGTGGATCGACACCAACGGCTCCGACCCCAGCGCCAACGCCCTCGACGTCGAGCCCGGTGACGCCACCCCCGCCCAGGCCGGCCAGTGGGTCGCCCAGAAGCTGACCGACACCCCCAACCAGGTCGCGATCGTCTACACGATGCGCTCGGACTGGTCAGCAGTCCAGGCCGCCGTCGGCCAGCTGCCGCAGTGGATGCAGTCGCACGTCCGGTGGTGGATCGCCGACCCGACCGGTGTCCCGCACATGGTTCCCGGTGCCAGCGCCACCCAGTGGTACTGGGGCCCGAACTACGACATCAGCACCGCCAACCCCGGCTTCTGACCGGCCCAGCACGCCGAGAGCGCCCCGCCCCCGAGGCGGGGCGCTCTCGTGCGCTCGACCGCGGACTGCCGGGCAACGACAACCGGCGCCGCGGCCTTCCGGCCGCGGCGCCGGTTGCGTGAAACGGCCTCGTTCCCCTGATCTAGCGGTTGTACGCCCCGAAGTCGTACTCCTCCAGCGGGATGGACTGGCCAGAGACGGGACCGAAGGAGTAGTCGGCCGCGCTGTCGTAGGAGGTCGGCGGGTAGACGGCCGCCTTGGCCTCCTCCGTCGGCTCCACCCGCAGGCTCCGGTAGCGCTGCATGCCGGTGCCGGCCGGGATCAGCTTGCCGATGATCACATTCTCCTTGAGGCCGACGAGCGAGTCCGACCTGGCGTGGATCGCCGCGTCGGTGAGTACCCGCGTCGTCTCCTGGAAGGACGCCGCCGACAGCCACGACTCGGTGGCCAGCGACGCCTTCGTGATGCCCATGAGCTGCGGACGTCCTGCCGCCGAGGTCCCGCCAGCCTCCACGACCGCGCGGTTGACCTCCTCGAACTTGGGCCGCTCCACCAGCTCGCCGGGCAGCAGCTCGGTGTCGCCGGACTCGATCACGTTCACCCGCTTGAGCATCTGCCGGATGATGATCTCGATGTGCTTGTCGTGGATCGACACGCCCTGAGACCGGTAGACCTCCTGCACCTCGTGCACCAGGTGCAGCTG
>JASHQA010000175.1 GCA_030037785.1 Streptosporangiaceae bacterium | reverse complement strand
ACCTGCGGGCTCGCCGCGCGCGCTGACCCGGCCGACGGCCGCCGCGCCGCCGCCACTCTGGCCCCGCGGGGTGCCGGGCTGATCGCGGTCGCGCTCGGCAATGCCGGGATGCGGGCCGCCGCGAGGGCGACCGCAGGTCCGGTGCTGGCCGCCGCCACGCCGATGACGGATGCCAGCGCTGCACCCGCGCCGACCGCCAGTCGAGGACGACTGCGGGTCAGGCCGGTGATGGCACGAGAAACGGACTGCGATGAGGGCATGCGAAGCTGCACCGATGAGCCTTTGTTCGGGAGCGGGGGCGCTCTACGAAACCCAGCAGCCTGCCGTGCGACGCCGCGACCGCGACAGCGGCCAGGCTGCGCGGACGTGCCACGGGTCACGGCGGCACTGTGCTCAGGGGCACCAACCCGCGCCTGGGTGCTATCTGTTACTCATGGCTAACGCCAGGTAGCGTTCCGGGCATTGCCAACGTGGCACGGATCACAGTCTGGCCACCGGAGCGCGGCTGGCTAGGGGAATGGCGGGGCCGGCGGACCGCCCGCGACGATCTCGCTGCCCCGGCGCAGGATCGCGTCGTTACGGTTGCTGGACGTCAGGATGTAGAACTGCTGGCCGCGGATGCCGGCCACCACGGTAGCTGCGACGTCAGCTGGGTCGGCACCCGTGGCGGACAGCTGGTCGAAGCGATCCGCGCTAGCGCGCTCCGCGTCGGTGGGCTCGGGTACCTGGCCCGCCCAGGCTGGCCGGTTCCGGGCCGAGGAGCCGAAGCGGGTGCGCACCGCGCCGGGACACAGCACGGACACGCCCACGTGCGGGGCATGCGACTGCAGCTGGAAGTGGAGCGTCTCCGACAGCGCGACGATGGCGTGCTTAGAGATCCCGTACGGTCCGAGCGCGCCAGCGAAGACCCCGAACACCGACGCCGTGTTCACGATGTGCGCGGCGTCCTGCTCGGTCAGCACCGGAACGAACGCGCAGATGCCGTTGATCACGCCTCCGAGGTTCACGCGGAGTACCCACTCCCAGTCACCGGCGGGGATCTGCCACAGCGGCCCGTGCGGGCCGCCCACGCCGGCGTTGTTGCACAGCACGTGCACGGCACCGAATTCCGCCATGGCCGCCTGCCGCAGGGCCGCCACCTGGTCCGCGTCCGACACGTCGGTCGGCACGGGCAGCACCGCGCCGCCCTGGCCGGCCAGGGCGGCCGACGCTTCCGCGAGCGCGGGCTCCTCGACGTCGGCCATCACCACGCGCATTCCCTCGGCGACGAAGCGCTCACACAAACTGAGGCCTATGCCGCTCGCCGCGCCGGTGACCACGGCAACTCGCCCCGGCGCCACCACACCCTCAGCTGCCGCCACCACTGCCTCCGTCCGCCGTCCCATTCGGCCCCGGAGCGGCCACGCCGAGTCGGCGCTGCTCGATAACCAGGCAGCGGTCCTCCACGTACAGCAGCCCGGCGTTCTCGGCAATGCCGCGTGCCTCCGCCGAGACGATGCCCAGTTGCAGCCACAGCGCGGTTGCGCCGACGGCGACGGCCTGACGGGCGATGTCGGGTGTCTGCGGCGCCGGCCGGAACACGTCGACCAGGCCAAGCGGGCGGGGCACCTCCGCTAGCCTGCGGTAGACGGGCTCGCCCAGAATCTTGTCGGCGTGCGGATTCACTGGGATGATGCGCCAGCCGTGCCGCTGCATGTGCGCGGGCACCCGTTGCGCCGCCTTGGCCGCGTGCGTACTGGCCCCGACTACGGTGATGGTCCGATAGCTGGTGAGGATGCGCTCGACGATGTCGTCGGTGTCGGTCACGTAGCCACCGTAACTCGGAACGGCGTTTGCAGCGGTCGGTGCCGGGGAGGGGATCCTGATGAGCAGGTGGCCTGCGATCGTGATCGGAGCAGTCACCGCCGGCGTGCTGGCGCTGGCCGGCTGTGCCGGTGGCCAGGTGGGCACCGCTCGCAGTCACGCGGCCACGTCGAGCGGGACGGCCGCGGCTCGCGATGCCAGCCCGCCGGGGGTCGTGGACCTGCAGAGCAGCGCGCTCGTGCCGTTCACCGGTGAGAGCGTCGCGCTGACGGTCCAGGCGACAGCCGGGCAGGGCAGCCCGCAGTGGCTCAGGCTCGCCACAGCCAGGGTGGCATTCGGCGATGGCACGACGGCGACCGTCACCGGCCAGTGCACAGGCACGCCGCTGCCTTCGCCCAGGGCGGGCCTGCGGGTCCGGCACGTCTATCGCCGGGCTGGCGTGGTGAGCCCGCGGGTGACCGCCGCCACGCTGTGCGGCGCCCGGACGACAAGCGCCGCGCTCGCCGGGGCGTCAGTGGCCCTGCGCGTGCTGCCGACCGCGCCGGCGGCGAGCGCGTCCTGGCCGCAGTGCAGCCAGAGCCACGTGAGCATCAGCGCGACCAGCACCGGTGCCGGGCTTGGCCACGTCGGCGTGCTGTTCACCGTGCGCAACACCTCGTCAGCAAGCTGCCGCCTGAACGGCTACCCCGAGCTGCAGTTGCTCGGCGGCGGCGGCCACGCTCTGCCGACCACCGTCGTGCGCGCCGTCGGCGGGGCGTACCTGTTCCCGGCCGTCGTGCCGCACTGGGTGGCGCTGCCGCCGGGCGCGGCGGGCAGCTTTGACCTGCAGTACGGCGACAATCCGGTCGGGGCAGCAGCCAGTGAGCCGTACGCGACCGCGTGTCCGGCGGCGACGCGCGTCGCGGTCACGCTGCCGCACGCCCGCGGCCAGTCCGTCGTGCCGGCCAACATGGCGCCGTGCGGCGGCCAGGTGATCGTCTCCCCCGTCGTACCCGGCGCGCAGTGGCTGACGCCCTAGCGTCCCGCACCACGGCCAGCCGCCCCAGGTGACAGACTGGACAGATGCGATATGTCATCCTTGGGCCGGGGGCGATCGGCGCCACCATCGGTGGGCGGCTCGCGGCGGGGGGTTGCGACGTCGTCCTGGTCGGGCGCGGCGAGCATGCGGCGGCCGTCAAGCGCACCGGGCTCGTGCTCGCCATGCCGGATCGCGTCGCCCGGCTGCCGATTCCCATGCTGACCGCCGACGAGTTGCGGCTGACCGCCGCAGACGTCCTCATCCTGGCGGTCAAGTCGCAAGACACCGCGCAGATGCTTAACCAGCTTGCCGCCGTCGCCGTCGAGGATGGCACCTGCGTGGGTGACCTTCCGGTGTTCTGCGCGCAGAACGGAATCGCCAATGAAGACGCCGTGCTGCGCTGTTTCGACCGGGTATATGGCGTATGCGTCAGCCTCCCTGCGACGCATGTGGAGCCCGGCGTCGTCGTGGCGTCTGGCTCGCCCGTGAGTGGCGTCTTGCAGCTCGGCCGCTACCCGGCCAGCCCGCCCGACGACGTCGCTCGCGCCGTGGCCGCCGACCTAGACCGCTGCGGGCTCACCTCCTTCCTCCGCGCCGACGTGATGCCGTGGAAGCGCGCCAAGCTGCTGTCAAACCTTGCCAACGCGCTGCAGGTGCTCTGCACCGACGGCCTCCAGCGGCATGCGCACGCCCAGGGCGCACTCGGCGAGGTCGTGGCCCGGCTGCGCGGCGAGGCCAGCGCGTGCTTCGCAGCCGCTGGCTGGGCCGTCACCGATACCCGTGCCTACCAGGCCGGGACGGGCGGATTCCAGATCGTGACGGTCGCGGGCCGGTCGCGCAGCGGAGGGTCGACCTGGCAGAGCGTGGAGCGCGGGCTGCCGACGGTGGAAACCGACTTCCTCAACGGCGAAGTGGTCAGGCTTGGCCGGCTGCACGGCGTGCCGACGCCGGTCAATGGCGCGGTCCAGGCCAGGATGGCCGAGATCACCCGGCGCTCCCTGAGCCCGCGCAGTCTCGAGGCTGCCGACCTGCTGGCGGGCTGAGGCCCGGCAGCGGAGCTTCCGCAGCCCGGCAACAGTCTCGACACGCTGTGCGCGGCGGCCCGATGATGAGCACACATATCGCAGGCAGATGCATCCGCCCGAGGGAGTACGTCCGCATGGATACCCGACCCGTCTACACCCTGAACTCGAAGCCGGCAGTCATTGCCAGTCACGACGAGGCAGTGGAGCGCGCGCGAGCGCTGCGGGACACGCTGCGTGAGCGCATGCCCCTGGGTCAGGAACTGCGGCGGCTCCCGGATGAGAACGTCGCAGACATCCTGGAGTCCGGCCTCTACGGCGTCATGAAGCCGCTCCGCTACGGCGGCTCCGAGCTCGGCACCGAGACCATGATCGACGTCACCGTCGAGATCGCCTCGGCCGATCCGTCGACGGGCTGGGTGTACATGCTGTGGACCGCGCACATGTGGATGCAGGCGATGTGGCCGGAGAAGGCACTGGACGAGATGTGGGAGAACCCCAATACCCTCGCCTCGTCGGTCGTCTCTACCACCGGCAACGTCGTCGCCGTCGACGGCGGCTACCAGTGGAACGGGCGCGGCTTCTTCTCCTCGGGCGTCGACCACTGCAACTGGCTGACCGCGCTCGTGCCGATCTTCCGGGACGGCGAGCGCGCCGAGATGCGGTGGCTGCTCATCCCCCGCGAGGACCTCGAGATCATCGACGACTGGTACACCCTCGGCCTGCGCGGCACCGGCTCCAAGACCGTGGTGTTCAACGACATCTTCATTCCCGAGCACCGGACCGTGACGCGGCTCGCCGTGGCCGCCGGCGAAGCGCCGGGGCGTGAGGTCAACACGCACCCCATGTATGGAGCGCCCGAGCCAGCGAACTTCACCGGCGCGATGTCGGTGCCGGCGATCGGCGCCGCGACGGGACTGGTCGAGCTGTTCCGGGACCGGCTGGGCTCGCGGATCGAGGTGCCGGAGGACACGAACAGCCCGTACCTGCCGGAGGGCATGTCGCAGACGATGTCCAGGCTCGCGACCGCCTCCGCCACCGTCGACTCCTGCCGCGCGCTCATGACGCGCAACGCCCAGAAGTACGCCCGGCGACCGGTCAGCCAGGTGACAATCGAGGAGGACATGCGGCTCCGCCGCGACCAGACGTTCACCGCCCAGCAGGCACGGCGGGCGATCAATGTCCTCTACGAGGAATCGGGCGGGAGCGCCCTCGCCGAGAAGTCGCTGCTCCAGTTGTTCTGGCGGGACGCCAACGCGGCGGCCGCGCATCGAGGGCTCATGTGGGACTGGCAGAGCGCGATGTGGGCGAAGGCCGCACTCGGTCTGCCGATGCCGCCGCTGACCTAGCCAGGCCAGCGTTCTTCCGCTGCTGTCCAGATCGGCCCGCGCCAATCGTCATCAAGGCAGTGACGCGGAAGGAGAACGCAGCAATGAAGTACGTGATGTTCGTCTGCACCGACACCGAGCCAGACACCGACACGAGCAACGTGCCGGACATCGATGACTGGGTGGCTGAGAACGACGCGCTTGGCCGTCGGCTGCGAGGCAGCGCGCTCGCCCCCGTGACGTCGGCGACCACCGTGCGGGTCCGGGGTGGCGAGGTCTTGCTCTCCGACGGCCCGTTCACCGAGACCAAG
>JASHQA010000174.1 GCA_030037785.1 Streptosporangiaceae bacterium | reverse complement strand
GCTGACCTGCTGGACGGAGACGCCCATGACTGACATCATCCGGCAGCTGTTCAGCACTGCACCCGGTTTCCCGGTCTGCCGTGCCTGCCGGGCCGGGATCACCGATGGCGTGATCGAGCACGCTCCGGACTGCGCGTGGATCGCGGGCGTCTGCGACGCCGAGCGTCAGCATATCTGCCAGCTCGCCGCAGACGCTGCTAGCCGCGAGCTGGCCAGCGGCAGCCGGATAGGCGCAGCTGTGCTGCGCAAGTTCGCCGCTCACCTGAACGGAGGCACTGCGATGGCTGACAGCGGCTGGAAGGGCGACCCCCTGCGCGGCCCGCAGTTGCGTCGTCACGGGATGACTGTGCAGATCCGGTCTGCCCGGCATCCCAGGGTGATCGTGACGTACACGCTAGCCGAGTTCCGCGCGCTGAGGACCGGGGTGAAGGCAGGCGAGTTCGATGACCTGGAAGAACCGCAGCGAGAGGAACGGCAATGACGATCACGATCTACGGCGCGAGTGACGACTGCGTGGAAGTCGAGGGCTGCGAGGGCGCGGACGAGTTCTATGTCTCCGGCCAGGGCGAGTGGCGCGGCGACCTGGTAGCTCCCGGCGGTACTGACCAGATGCGCCTGTACGCCGCCTACAGTGCCCTGACTGCCGATGCCGGAACCTGGCTGATCGGCACCGCGCAGACATCCGAGGACGTCCCGTTCCCGAAGTGGCCCATCTCGATCCGCCAGCACGACTCCGGCTACTCGACAATCGTGACGATCGACGCCCCGCCGGGCACCCGGCTGACCAACGTTCACGGGAGCGACTGATGCCGCTGACTGCTGACCAGTATGCGATGCTCCGGCCCGAGGAGCAGGTCGCGCTGAAGATGGCCGCGACGATGGTCGCAGCGGACCGCAATCCGGGCCTGAACGTGACCGCTGAGCTCGTCCTGACGATCGAGCGGCTGCTGTCCGTCCAGGGCACCAGTGCTGGTACCAGGCTGATCGCCGCAGAGCGCGCACGCCAGGTGAACGCAGAGGGCTACACGCCCGAGCATGACGCCCGGCATCAGCACTACGAGCTGGCCCGAGCTGGCGCAGTGTACGCGCTGGACACCGTGCTCTCGCTTGGCAACGGCCACTACACCGCATTCTGGCCCCCCGGCTGGGAGTTCAAGCCGGGCACGCCGATCCAGACGCTCTCCAAGGGGGGCGCCCTGGTCGCTGCTGAGATAGACCGCCGGATCGCAGCGGGAGAGCAGCCGTGATGCCGAAGGTCCGCTACGACGCCCGCACTGGCGTCCCGTACATCACCACCACAGTCCGCATCTACGGGGAGCGGCAGATCCGCGCCTTCCAGGTGATGGCGATCGACCAGGCCCGGCAGCCGTGGCAGCTCGCCGCGGACATAGTGCTCGACGGCATCCGCAGCGGCCTGCGCGACCCGCGTATCGCGCGCACCGTTGCGCTGCTGCCGCCGCTCGGCAGGCAGCCCGCGCCGCGCCTGCGGCTGGTGAAAGGCGCGGGGCGGTGATGCCGTCTGAGTCCTGTCGCCAGGCGTACGAGTCGTTCGAGCGCGAAGTCCTGCCGCTCGTGCAGAGCAATGCGAACGTGCGTGAGGTAGCGCGTGAGGCGTTCGTGAACGGGTGGATCGCAGCTCTCTGCGAGATGCGGGTGCGGGAGCATCTGACCGGGCCGCAAATGTCAGTGGGCCATGTCTACGGCAGTTCCGAGCCGAGGCAGCCTGGTGACGTGCTCATCGACCCGAGTGGCGCGCAGTACCTGCTCGGCGATCTGATCGGACTCCCCAGCGAGGGCACTGAGTGCGACGCCGCGCAGTGGGGCAGCTTTCCCTCAGTGGATCCGGACGGCCGCTGCCGGTGCACCGTCTGCCCGCGCTGCCGTCATCACACCGGCAACTCCCACCAAGGTCACTACTGGGGGCACTGCATGGTGACCGGCACGACGCGCGAGTTCCACCTGTGCTGCCCCGACCCGGCGTACAGCTGCGAACTAGAGGCTGTCGGCAGCGATCGGCCAGTCATCGTGTGCCTGTGCGGGTCGACCCGGTTTGCCGAGCAGTTCCGGCAAGCGAACCTGGGGCTGACGCTGGCGGGCGAGATCGTGCTGTCGATCGGGTGTGACACCAAGTCTGACGCCGATCTGGACGCGGCTAGCGAGATGGACCTGGCAGCAGTCAAGGACCGTCTGGACGAACTGCACAAGCGGAAGATCGATCTGGCTGACCGGGTGTTCGTGGTGAGTGATGCTTCCGGGTATTTCGGCGAGTCGACTCGCGGCGAGATCGACTATGCGATCAGCCTCGGAAAGCCGGTCGAGTTTGCTACTCCGGCAGCGAGTGCGCGTTACTGTCAGGAGTGAGGGTTCTGCAGACGGCTCCATCGGGTTCTTGCTGACATCAGGACTTGGCTGTATCCGCTGCAGAATCCTCATTTGACGTGTGCTCCATTGCGGCTGTAGGATGGGAGCGTCAGCAAGAAAACAACCGATGGAGAACCACGATGACCCAGATGACAGACCCCGAGTACCAGGTCATGCGCAGCGTCGTCCTCAGCCACCACAGCCTCGGCACCGGCAGCCCGTGGCAGCCCGAGACCTCCCAGCTGCCCGTAGTCCGGACACTCCTCGACCGCGGCTGGCTGGAGCCCGACCCCCAGTTCCCCGCGATCGCAGTGCCGACGTACGCCGGCGAGGACGCCTTCCACGCCGAGGATGACCGGCGCGGCTGCGTGTGGGGACGCCGGGCCTGACCCCGGCGACTAGGAAGCAAGACGATGACACTGTGGACCCTGGAATTCCCGGCTCCGACTGCCGGCAACGCAAGCCTGCACGCCAGCCGTCACGGACTGACCGCCAGCCAGGCCGGCCGCATGGGCTGGGAAGCCTCCGGCCCGTATGAGGCCGTGACCGCCCTGCGGGACGAGCTGGCCGGCGAGGACCGCGACCGCAGGCGCGAGGCAGTCCGCCAGGCCTGGCAGGAATACGAGCAGGTCCCGGCAGACAGCAGCAGGCAGGAGGCGTGGCAGCGCGCTGTCCGCGCCGTCGAGGCAGCGAACGCCGAGTGCGACCGGGCCATCGCCGGCAAGTACATCCTGACCAGGCGCTGATGACCCGCCAGCCCCTCCAGCCAGACGCAGACAGCGACGTCCGGGCTGAGGCCATCCGCCTGTACCTGAAAGACGGACTGACCCGCAGCCAGGTTGCCCGCACGCTGCACGTGACTGACCATGCGATCACCGCCTGGCTGGCCGGCCATGCACGGCCGCGGGGAATCCGGCCCCGGCCGGACGTGGAGAACCGGGCGCTGGTCCTGATGCGCGACCGGGACCAGATGTCCTGGCAGGAGATCGCCGACGCGCTGTCGATGTCGCGCACCGGCGTCCGGATGCGCTACCTGGCTGCGACGGGCCAGCAGCGGCCGGGCAGGCAGGCTGCAGCCGGCTGACGCAGGCCGGCCGGCGTCACGCGACGCCGCGCATCACATGACGCGCCGCCAGCTCGCGCAGGATCGCCTGAGCGCCGGGCAGACGTATCGTTGCCGTGAATCAGCACAGCGCGACGATACGGGAAAGGAGGCGGCAGGCCGGTGGCATCGTGCCATGTCGTCCGGGCACCGGGAATGCCGGTCCCGATGTGCATGGTGCACGGCAAGCCGCTCCAGCCCGGCACGAAGACCTGCCCGGACCAGGGCCAGCCCGCAGTGACGACGCCCGTCCACGTCTATACCCAGCCGGACGGAGAGCGGGCAGTCAGCCTGGCCCGTCACGTCACCGCAGGCTCGAGGCCGATCGTCGTCCACAACGGCAGCGAAACCGACCCGGCGCACCTGACGGAAGCCGGCGACCACGGATGCTGGTGCGAGCCGGTGACGATCCCGTCCGGCTGAAACCCGGAGTACCCTGCGGGCACAAGCACACGCAGCCGCCCTTTCCCGTCACAAAGGAACTTCCGATGGCACAGCCGCGTCTCCAGCCGGGCGAGCAGGTTATCGCCACGGCGCACCCCGGCAGCTGGATGATCTCCGGCGCCATGTTCTGGACGTTAGGCCTGTACTCGGCCTGGCGGTCAGCCCGCTGGTTCATGGTCACCGACCGGCGCGTCATCATGACCGCCGGGCTGCTGGTGAACAGGACGAGCAAGTCCGTGCCGCTGCAGATGATCCAGGACGTGCAGCTGGTGACGCGGGCGGGCGTCGGCCGGATCGTGCTGTCGACAGCAGGCGGCCGCCCTGGCGTGCAGGTCCTGTATCCGCTGTCGGCGCAGGATGCCCGGACGCTGGAAGCCGTGATCCTGCCGCGGATCGGGGTGCGCGCCGGTTCTTGACACTGTCAGGCCGGGCGGGTAGCGTCTCGGCGCCGCGATGAAGGGCACCCTTTGCCGGGTGTACGGGGGCGGCGGCTGTTCCCCCGTCAGCCGTCGCCCCAGCAGGCGCAGAGTAATTGGGAGACAGGTGGCGCACTGCCCGAGAGCGCAGGCTGCTGCAGCCGCAGTCTTCCGGGCGAGGGCCGGACAGCCCGTCTGTCCGGCCCTCTCGCTTGCCCGCACTCCCGAACGAGTGTTCTAATCGGCAGGATGGGCACTGCCGTCCTGGTGTTTCACTCTGGCTCGCGGCCCGGCCGCTGCCAGTACGGGCACGAGTGGGACGGCGCCGGGTCGATGCTGCTGTCGTGGGTGACGTGCGACTGCCCGCCCGCCGCTGCGACAGGCCGGTACGGGCATCACCGCATACGATGCCTGGCACCAGGCTGTCCCTCTGTGTGGCATGATCCGCCGCACGAGCCGCAGACGACAGAGCGCCGGGAGACGTGAGCCTCCCGGCGCCTCTGCTGCGCTGCCACTCGCGCTCCAGCGTGATCGCTCACGCCGCCGGGACTTGAACCCGGACTGTTGCGGAGACCGGATTTGAACCGGTGGTCTCAGGAGTATGGGTCCTGCGAGCTTCCGGGCTGCTCCACTCCGCGCTGGCAAGCATACCCGCGTCCTGTCGCCTGAATACGTTGCCTGCTTGTGTTGACCGTGTTGTCCCGACACGATACGCTTGTCAAGATCGAATAGACAATCAGCAACGGGAGGGCACATGCTGCTCTGCGGCTACGTCGCCGCCACATGGGACGCCATGACCGACGTGTTCGGCGACCCGTTCCACGTCGCCGGCAACCCCGACCCCATCTTCAGCGTCCGCGCCCGCTGGGAACTCGCAGACGGCACCTGCGTCGTCGACGACAACGACGACGGCCCGCTGTCCAGGATCACCTGCTGGATGATCCGCGGCCGCGGCGAGAGCGCATTCCAGCAGGTCGCCGGCATCATCGCCGAGCACGCCCGCTTCGGCGGCATCATCCGCCCCGACTCCCAGACCAACCTGCCGACCGTCACCATCACAGCCAGCTAAGACAGCCGGCTACCCGGCCGCCATTATCCCAACGGAGGACAGCCACCCGTGACCACCATCACCGAACCCCCCAGGTACCTCGAGACAGTGCGCAAGCTGCTGGCCAAGGCCGAGGACCCCGGATGCACCAGCGACGAGGCTCAGGCACTCACCGAGCGGGCAGCCGGGATCATGGCCAAGTACGGCATCACCCGCGCCCTGCTCGGCGCGACCGAGCCGCAGGCAGACAAGCCGTCAAGCAAGATCATCGAATGCTGGAACCCGTTCGCCCGCGTCGACGCCCAGATGCTGTGCGGCCTCGCCGCGGCGCTGCGCTGCCAGCCGATCCTGCTGCCGTCCCGCGAGAGCCAGCGGGTGCACGTATTCGGCTGAGAATCCGACCTGGAGCGCCTGGACGTGCTCTACACGTCCGTCCTGCTGCAGATGCACTCCAAGCTGGAAGCAGTCGGCCGGGTACCCGGATCCGGCGCCCAGGCGCGCGCATGGCGCCGGTCCTACCTGCTCGGCTATGCCACCGCAGTCATCGCGAGAGTCCGGGCACGCGAGAAAGCCGCCGTCGACGAGTCGAAAGCCGGAGACGCAGACCGGGGAACGTCGACCGACCTGGTGCTGGCCGACCGCTCGCTCGCCGTCCGCCGGAACCTCGTCCGCGAGTATCCGCATACCCGCCGCGTGCAGGTGACCTACACCGGCGGCGGCTATGCGCAGGGCCGCGCAGCAGGCCAGGGCGCTGACATCGGCGGCACGGCTGTCGGCCGCCGGGCAGCCGGGGCCATACGCTGACAGCCGTCCCGCAGGAAGGTCCCGCGCTGTCTCGGAGGGCGCGGGACCTTCCCGCATGCCAGGGCCCCGCAGTGCAGCAACCAGTGCAGCAACGCGGGAAGCCGTGCCCAGCCCCGGCCAGCCTCGCCTGACGTTCCTGCCTGGCAGTTCACGGACTGGTAACGTTCCCCGGGGGCCGTGCCCGGAACTCATACTTGGAGGGGCCCGGTTCTGCGTTGCGCCGTTGCGCCGTTGTGCCGCGAAGTCCGGAGCATGAAATGGGTCGTCTTGACGGCATGGTGGCGGTCGTCGTCGGCGCTGGCCAGACACCTGGCCAGACGATCGGCAACGGCCGGGCCACGGCTGTGCTGTTCGGCCGCGAGGGTGCGCAGGTGGTGGCCGTTGACCGGCACCTCGACGCTGCCCGCGCCACCGTGCGTGCCATCACGGCTGAGGGCGGCACCGCGCTGGCACTGGCGGCCGACATCACCGTGGAACCCGAGATCGAAGGGTTTGTCGCCGAGACAGTCGCGCGACTGGGCCGAATCGACATTCTGCACAACAACGTGGGAGTCAGCCTCGCCGCCGGCGACGGTCCGGTCGCCGACATCACCAGCGAGGCGTTCGACCTGGTGACGGCCATCAACCTGCGCGGCATGGTGCTGACGTGCAAGCACGTTCTCAGGGTCATGCAGGCCCAGAAGTCCGGCGTGATCGTCAACATCTCGTCGGCCGCGGCCGTGACCGACTACCCGAACATCGCCTACAAGACTTCCAAGGCCGGCGTCATCGCGCTCACGGAGAACCTGGCCATCACGTATGCCCCGGACGGCATCCGGGTCAACTGCATCCTGCCCGGCCTCATGAACACCCCCATGGCCATCGAGCCACGGGTTGGCAGGGACGGGATGAGCCGGGAGCAGGTGATCGCGCTCCGGGATTCCAGGGTTCCGCTCGGCAAGATGGGAACGGGCTGGGACGTGGCGGAAGCCGCGTTGTTCCTGGCATCCCCGCAGGCGGGGTTCATCACCGGCGTAGCGCTGAACGTCGATGGCGGTCAGCGGCTCAAGGCCGGCTAGCTGGCACGATGCCGGACGTACAGTTTCACAGTGCACCCGACCGAGCCTGCGGACAGCGACGCGCGGGCGCGCACCGCGCGGCTGTTGCGGCTGCAAGCGGTCGCCTGCCGGGATCTGGGCAGTGCGCTCTACGGCGACCTGCTGCTGCACACCGCTGACGACCTGCAGTCCGGCGGCCCGGTGGCCAGCGTCCTCGACGGCTACCTCGATGACCGGCTCGCCAGCGGTCTCGCGCTCCGGCTGCTCGGGGGGGTGCACGCGCAGGTGTTGTCCGGCCAGGCGCCGGACCTGGCCGCCTGCTATCCCAGCGCGGGCGGCACGCCCGAGCAGGCGCCGGGCAGCCCCCGCGCGTGGGCAGCGTTCCGGCGAGTGCTGGCCGAGCGCCCTGCCGAGGTGAGGTCCTGGCTCGGCCATCCGCCGCAGACGAACGAGGTGGGCAGGGCCGCGGCGCTGCTCGGCGGGCTCCGGCACGTTGCCGCCGAGGCCAGCCTGCCGATCCGGCTGGTGGAGGTCGGTGCCAGCGCCGGGCTTAACCTCCGCGCCGACCGGTTCCATGTGCCGGGACCGGCGGGCAGCCACGGCGACGAGCACTCGCCGGTGGTACTGGCCGATGGCTGGCACGGCAGCGCCCCGCCGGATAGCCGGATAGACGTGGTCGAGCGCATCGGCGGGGACATCGCGCCGGTCGACCCGCTCACCGACGACGGCAGGCTGCGACTCACCGCGTACGTGTGGCCTGATCAGAGCGAGCGGCTCGACCGGCTGCGCGGCGCGTTCCGGATTGCCGCGCAGGTCACGGCCGAACTGCGGGCGGAGCGCGCGTCGGCCACGCTGGCGCGGACGCGGCTGGTGCCGGGGACCTGGACAGTGCTCTGGCACTCGATCTTCCGGCAGTACCTGAGCCAGGCGGAGCGCGCCGACCTGGCAGCCGGGGTCGCGGATCTGGGCGCGGTCGCGACGACCCAGGCGCGGTTCGCCTACCTGTACTTCGAGCAGTCGGCCGCGGGCGGCTGCCGGGTGGCGCTGACCACCTGGCCCGGTGGGCAGCGCCGCGTGCTGGGCTCGGCCCCCGCGCACGGCCTGCCGGTCTTCTGGCGGGTGTCCGACTGATGCTGGGCACCGCGGCGGAGGGCTTTCTGCCCGCCGCGTCGCGGCAGCACCGCGGCGGGGGAGTCGCGGTCCAGTACCTGATGAGCCAGCCGCCGGGCGGCTAGCCGGGCCGGTGCTCGGCTGTGTCCGGCCAGACGCCGATGTGATCGGGCTCGGCCTCCAGCCGGACCCGCTCCCGGATGTGCAGCTCGTCGAGCATGTCGCGCGGCAACTGCACCCGGCCCGCCCGGTCCACCAGCGCGTACTCGACCGCACGCGAGCGCGTGTCGTCCGCGTCGTGGCTGCGCACGATCTCGCTGCTCGTGCGGCCGTCCCTGATCGCCACGGTCCGGCGCACGCTTCCGGACAGCATCGGGTCGTGCGTCACCACCAGGATGGTGACGCCGAGCTCGGTGTTCGCGGTGCGCATGGCGTCGAAGATGGTACCGGCCGTCTCGGTGTCGAGCTCGCCAGTGGGTTCGTCAGCGAGCAGCACGGCCGGCTCGTTGGCCATCGCGGTGGCGATGGCGACCCGCTGCTGCTCGCCGCCCGACATCATGGCCGGGGTCCGGTCCGCGCAGTGGGCCACGCCGAACAGGTCAAGCAGCTCGCCGGCCCGCCGTCCGCGGGCCGTCCTCCGCACGGCGCTGAACTGCATCGGCAGGAGCACGTTCTGCCACGCGGTCAGGTACGGCAGCAGATTGCGCTCGCTCTGCTGCCAGACGAACCCCACGGCCTTGCGCCGGTACTGCGTCCGTTCTCGCGTGGTCAGCGCGGTCAGGTCGTGGCCCGCTACCCGAACCGAGCCCGCGGTCGGTTCGTCGAGCCCGGCCAGGATGTTCATCAGCGTGGACTTGCCACTGCCCGACGCGCCCACGATCGCGGTCAGTTCGCCCCTGGCCACCAGCAGGTCGAGTCCCTGCAGCGCCTGGACCTCGACGCCGTCGGTGGCGAAGATGCGGACCAGCCGGTCGCACATGATCATCGCATCGGTGCCATGCGGGACTCTGGCCGCAGCAGCTTCCCGGCCAAGCTCCGCGATCCCGGCCGCGGCGGTCGACCCAGGGCCGACCGCCGGGCGAGGCGGGACCGCAGCCTCGGCACCGTCTGGCGGCTGACTAGCCACAACCGGCTCCTCTCCGCGGGTCACTGGCTGACCCGCAACGCCTCGCTGACCGCGCGCCGCCGGGCCGCGGCTAGCTGTCCGAGCATCGTGATCGCTGCGAGCACGACGAGCCCTGCGACTGTCAGCAGCGGAGTGAGGATGCCCGACTGGAGCTGGGTCGGCTGCGTGCTTCCGGTTAGTCCGGACAGGTCAAGCACCGGGTCGAGCAGCCCAGCAAGGACCGCCGCGGCGACCGTCCCGCCGACAGCTGCGGCCGCCGCGATCGGGCTCAGCTCGAGCGCACTCACTCGGTGGGCCTGCGATCGGGTGAGGCCCATGCTGACCAGGCGCGCGTCGGCGAGTTCTCTGCTGCGGGCGGCCAGGAGCAGCGCGATCAGCACGATCAGCACGCAGAACAGTGCCGCCGCCGCGGCCCCAGCCGTGTAGGTCTGCACGGTAGCGCGCGGCAACGGCGCCGCCCGCAGCGTGGCAAGCTCGGCCGACTGCACGGTGGCCGCGGCGCCAGGCGCGGCCCGGGCCACGATGGCGCTGAGGTGACGCTGGCTGATCCCGTGCCCGGCGAGCAACAGCAAGGTAGGCGGCGGCACGTCGGCTCCTGCCGCCCACAGCGGCAAGATCACGAACGGCAGGCCGGCTGGGGCAGCCGCCGTGCTGGCGAGCTGCCCGGCGATCCTGACCCGGAGCGTCCGCGTGCCGATCGTCAGCACGCCGCCGGAGCGCCGTAGCGCAGCCGCTGCCGCCGGGCTCGCCAGCACTGGCGGCGAGCCAGTTCCGGCCCTGGCCAGGGTGTCAGCCGGGAAGGCCGGGGTCGGCGTGTCGGCCAGCACGGCCGCGTACTGACGCGGGCTGACAACCACCACGCTCAGCAGCGCACCGTTCGCGTCGTACCCGCCGGTTTGCGCCTGTTCCTCGATGACCGGCGCGATCGCCACCACTGCGGGATCCGCCGCGACGGCGTGCTGCGCCGACACGGGCAGCGCGACGGTGCTGGTCGGCGAGCCCACGGCGGCGTCGGCGCCGGTCAGCTGCCACGCCGCGGCGTCCTCGCCCTGATCGATGCTGCGAACCACAGCACCGCCGAACGCGACCACGGCGAGCGCGAGGACGAGCGCGAACACCGGCAGCAGCGCGCGGCGCGCCCCCTGCGCCGCGCGCGCGAAGCCGAGGAAGGCGATCAGACCGCGCCCGGAGCCAGCCAGGCGCCGGGATACGTGCAACACCACTGGACAGAGCCGGATCATCACGATGGCCACCGGCACCGCGACCAGTACCGGGGCCGCGCTGGTGAGCACGTTGACATGCCCGCCCGCAGCCAGCCCTTGCTGCCTCAGCACGACGAGACCGGCCACCGCGCCCGCGGTCAGCGTCAGCTCAGCGGTCAGTCGGCGAGCGGCAAGCAGCCGTCGCCGCTCAAGCCTGGCCGATCGGCTACCCCGGCGAACCGCGCCGTGGCGGGCCGCGAGCAGCGCCGGAGCGGCTAGCGCGCACCCCGCGGTCAGCGCCGCCAGCCACCAGGCCAGGGCCGTTGCGCCTGCTGGCGTCAGCGCCACCGCGAGCCCGACCGCGATCGCCGTAGCGGGCAGCACGACCAGCGCCTGTCCGCGGAGCACAAGCCAGCCGAGCTGGCGGCCGGTAGCGCCGCGGGCCGCCATCGTGGCGAGCTCCTGGTGGCGCTGGTCCGCACCCAGCCGGGTGGCCATGAGCAGCACGACCAGGCCGACCGCGGCGAGGCTGACGAACAGCAGCGACGCGATGGCGTCGACAGTCGCCAGGCCGGCCACGAACGAAGTCAGCGTCGGCGAGATGCCAGAGCTGACGGTGAAGCTTGCCCCCGTGCTACCCGGGCCGGTCAGCTGCGCCGCGCCCTGGCTGGCCGCTGCGGTGAGCGTGCGCAGCACGCTCACCGCCTGCGCGGCCGTGACCTGCTGCAGGTCAAGCGGGTAGACCCAGGCCAGCTGCGAAGCTTGAACGTTGACCTCCGCCGCCGCGGCAAGCTCCTCCGGTCCGACGAATGCCCCGCCGAGCCAGTAGGTGGCCTCGTTACTGCTGATCAGGACGGGTGTCGCGGCACTGGCGAAGTCGGCCCAGAAGGCCGACCCGCCCTCGACCGGCGTGATGATGCCGGTCACCGCGAGCACTTCGGTCGGCCCAGCCCGCAGCCGGGAACCGACGTGCAGGGCGAACAGCCTCGCGCTGGCCGGAGTGAGCGCCACCTGGAAGGTGGTGACCCCGCCCGCCGTGGTGTCGCCGCTGGGCCACTGGCCCGCGGTCAGCCGGGCATAGTGCGTCAGCTCGTCGCTCCAGGCGAGCTGAAGTTGCAGCGGGGTAGTGCCGATGGCCGACCCCGGGCCTGCTCCGGTCAGGTAGAGCGTGCCCGAGCTCAGCTCCGTCCACGCCGCACCTGCGCGCACCGGGACGTCCTTGGCCGTCAGGAAACCGGCCAGCTGCCGCCGGGTGCCAGCGAGCTGCTGGCTCAGGCGCGTGCCGACTGGGCCAGCGTAGTCGCCGTAGTCGATGCCCGCTGTCACTGTCGCCGCGCCGACGGGCAGACCGCGCAGCGTCTGCCGCAGCGCGTCCGTCCGCAGGGCGGCGCTGGCCCTGGGCAGGGCGACGGCCACGAATACGGTGGCGAGCACGAGCAGTCCGAGGGCGACGCTGGCGCCGGTGCCGGTCCCGGTGAGCATCCGCCAGCCGGGCGCTGGCTTGCCGCGCGCGCCGGTCATGCTGACCCCGTCGCGCGTAGTTCAGCGGCCGGATCGGGCTGGCGAAGCGCCGTCACAGCGGCGGCCACCACCGGGATGACGGCGACAGCGACCGCCAGCGCGAGCGCCGGCCCTACCGGCAGGTAGACGAGCGCGGGCGGGATCGGTCGGCTCGCGGTCGCGGTGAGCGTCACCGCTGGCACCAGCAGGTGTGCGACGGCTGCGCCTGCCAGCAGGCCGACCGCTGCCGCCGGGGCGGCCAGCATGACCTGCTCCAGGCACAGCTGGCGCGTTCGCATCAGCCGGGACACGCCAAGAGCTGCCAGCAGCGCGTTGCTTGCCCGCCGCTCGGTCACGCTCGCGGCGACGCTGACGGCGAATCCGAGTGTCGCGAGGATCGCCACCGCGACCGCGATGGTGACCGCGACCTGCTGCGGGGCCGCCCCGATCGGGTTTGCCAGCATCCGGGCCGTGACCTGACTCAGGCTGGTCAGCCCGGGACCGACCTGCAACCCGGTCGGTGGTCCGCCGGTCGAGGTGGCCAGCCACCAGCTGGTCACCTCGAGCGGCGGGGCCGAGACAGCCGCGAGCACCTCCTGGACTGCACGCTGATCGATGATGAGCGCACTGCTGGTGCCGACAGTCGGAAAGGAGGACACCTCGGCTACCACGCGGACCGGCACGTGGTACGCACCGACGGCCACCAGCACATCGCTGCCGACGCCGACGCCGCTGGCAGTGGCAAACGAGGTGGTGACGATGCCGGGGATCGCGCCCAGCCCGGGCCGTGCGGCCAGCGCCACATCGGCGGCGACGGGCAAGGGGGCGAGCCCGGCGAGCGGCACGAGCTGACCGTCGCCGGGGGAGATCGCCGCTGTCACGCTGTCCGCGCCCGACGGGAGCCAGCTGCCGATGGTCGGCCCTACGCCGCTGGCTTTGCCGTTGCTGGCCAGCGTCGCGGACGCGGCGGTGCGCGACCAGCCGGTGATCGCCGTGCCCGGTGCAAATCGCAGCAGCGGCCCGGCCAGCCGAGCCGACGCAACAAAGCCGCTGATAGTAAGCCCGATCTGGCGGGCAGACACGCTGGCCGCCGCCGAGCCGGTCGGCACCGGTGGCAGCTGGTAGGTCAGCGTCACGCCGACGAGGCGGACCGGGTAGCTGGCTCGGTCGGTGGCTGGGAGGACGGCGGTGAGCGGGTGACTACTGCCGTCCGCCGGGAGCACGCCGGCCGGCAGCACGTACACGACTCCGTCTGCCGCCTGCACGGACAGGCTCGCTGTCAGCACGCCGAGCTGCCAGCTCGCCGGTGCGCTACCGAGCCTGGCCTGCAGCCCCAGCCGGACCGGGCGGCCGGGTACCTGCAGGCCGTCCGGCCGCCCGGTCGGCGCGATCAGGCGCCACAGCCGACCAGCGGGCAGCCGGGCCTGATCCGGCCTGAGCTGCACCACGCGCGCGGCGCTGGCGGCGTCCAGCGCGAGCACCTGGCCGGGCAGGCCGCCGTCGAAGGTGCTGACGGGCATCGCCGCCCGGACGTTCCGCGCTGTCACGGCGGTGAGAGCGGCGCTGCTGCTCGCCGGTGGTACATCAACGCGCACGTCGGCGCCCACGATCGCAGCTGCCTGCGCGCGAACCGACGCACGCCAGCTCACTTCCTCCGCGAGTGCGAGCGTGCTGGTGCCGACGGCGAGAATCGCGAGCAGGGCCGGCCCCGCTTGCCGCACCGGTCGCCGGCTGAGCTGCCATGCAGCGAGCGCGGTCGTCAGCCTGGAGCCACGGGCCGCAACCCGGTCGGCCAGCCAGGCCGCGGCTGGCATCAGCCGCAGCGGGATCAGCGCGACGCCAGCCAGGATCAGCGCGGGCGCCACGACGAGCACCGGGTCGATGCCGAGCGCGCCGGAAGCTTCGTGGGCGACCGCGGAATACTGCCGCAGCTGCCAGGCGGTCAGGGCTGCAAGCACGATGATGGCCACGTCGATGCTCGCCCGGCTGATGGTTGCCACGACCGCGGGCCGGCCCCTGCGAGCCTGCTGGCCGGCTGCGGTTGCCGAGCTGGCGGACGGCCAGCCGAGCAGCACGGTGGCGAGTACCACGACGACGAGCGCGGGCCACCAGCCAGCTCGCAGGCTCGCCTGGCTGACCGCCGCCGCGGTCGGCCGGACGCCGTGCAGGCTGCTGCTGGCGCTCGCGAGCAACCTGGCGAGTACGCCGCCCAGCACGACGCCGGCCGCGGCGGCAGCGATCGCGGCCGTGACCGCCTCGGCCAGCGCCAGCAATCCGATCTGCCGGCGGGTCAGGCCGCGAGCCGCCAGCAGCGCGGATTCCGCCGCCCGCCCGCTGGCTAGCAGGTGCGCAGTCAGCGCCAGCGCGGCGCTCGCGACCAGCAGCAACTCAAGGCCGCCGATCACCAGCAGCGCGCGGGCCACCTCATAGCTGGCCGCGGTGCCGGTCAGCAGCTGCGGCATGGTGGTGCTCACGACGATGCCGCCGAAGCCATGCGACTGGCTGAGCCGGGTGACGGCTTGCCGGACGCGTCCGGCAAGCACCGGCATGCTGTCCGGCGGAATATCGGTGCTGGCCGGTGCGGCAAGCCAAGATCGCTGGCCGACCGTCAGGCGGCCCCGTGCGAACGTGCCGGCCGTGGTCAGCAGCGGGCCGTAGGTCCGAAAGCCCGCCTGCAGGGTCACGCCCGAGGTGGAGACGAGATCCAGCCCCCAGTAGCGTGCGGCCGGATCCTCGATCCGGTAGAGGCCGCTGATCCGGATGGCCACCCGGCGTCCGTTGTCGGCGTCGCTGAGGGTCAGCGACTCGCCTAGCTGCAGCCCCAGCTCGGCGGCGTCCCTGACCGGCACCGCCACGGCGTACGGCTGGCCGGGTCCGACCGACCGGGGCCAGGTACCAGCGACGAGGCGGACGTGCCTGCCGATCCCGCTCATCGCGGCGACCTCGGCGATCCACTGGGCCCCGGAGCTGGCCGGAGCTGGCAGGTCGAGTGGATCTGACCACAGTGCCGCCTGGATCGCCAGCCCCTGGTGGCCGAAGGCGGACCGCAGCGAGGTGGTGACGAATCTGCTCGCCGGGCCGGCCTGCGCAGCATCCGCGGTGGAGCTGACCTGCACGGCCAGCGCGCGTGACGAGGCGACTTGCTGGTCTGCCGCCTGGCTCAGGAATACCGCGGAGAAGTCTGCGAGCGCGGCCAGCAGCGTCGAGGTGACCAGCGTCGCCACCAGCACGCAGCCAACTAGCAGCCGGCTGGCGCGCATCCGGCGAAGCAGGAACGCCGCCCGCACGCTCTGCGAACGCCTCATGCGGTCTCTCCCCGGCAGCGGGATGAGCCGATGGGCCGGAGCCGCGAAGCGATCAGCAATCCCCAGCCTGTCCCATTTCGGTCACTCTAAGCCGGATGTCAGGTGAGCTGTGGCATCGGCTCCGGATAGTTATCGAGGCGCAATCGGGCCGTATCAGCGCGCGATGGCGGGGCCTGCGGGCCACCAGCGGCGCGGTGGTCCTGTTGCGTGCCTACCGGCCGGGCGCGTTCTCCGGCTCAGTCGCGACCGGCAGGATCAGCGCTGACGGGTACCGCGCGCTGTGCTGAATCCGGTGCGTCACCGGCACGGTGCGAGTGCTGTACAGCGCGTCAGCGTCGGTACCGAGATTTCTGGCGTACCGCGGGTGCGCACCGCCGGCGACCTGCAGCCGGATCCGGTGCCCGGCCAGGAACACGTGCGAGATGTCGGTGAGCGCGAGACTGATGCGGCGAATCTCGCCAGGCACCACCTCGGCGGGGGAGCACCTCAGGATCTGGTCAGTCAGGTTGCGGGATCGGCCGCGCTCGTCCACGTCGCACAGCCGAATGAACACGTCGCAGTGCGGGTTGTCCGAGCTCAGGTATACCTCGGCGACCGGCACCCCGGCGACTTCAACCGGGTCGGCGAGCGGCGCGGTGCTGAAGGTCAGTACGTCCGCGCGCGCCTCGACTGCGGTGTTGTCCTGGCTGCCGCCGTTCCGCACTGACATCAGCCGACCGCCGACCGACGGCGTGGGGTCGGCTGGGTCGTACCGGAGCGCCGACCAGGCTGCGGCGCTGCCGTCGTCCGCCAGGTCGTCGGCCAGGCTGCGACCCGCCCGCAGGTACCAGGTCAGCCGGGACGGGCCGGCGGGCGGCCACTCCGGCAGGTCGCGCCATCGGTCCAGGCCCGAGGTCCAGACGCGCACGGGCTGGGGGCCAGGCGACCGCGCAGTCGTCGGGCCGTCGGCGTATGCGTCCAGCCAGGCGACCGTCTCGCGCATGGCCGCCCCGAGGTCGAGCGTCAGGTGCGACCACGGGCCGATGATGAGACGGGTCGGCACGCCACGCGCGCGCAGCACCCGGTACTGGTGCACGGTCTGCTCGACGAAGAAGTCATGGAAGCCGGTGACCAGCAGCGTCGGCACCGCAACACGGTCCAGCGCGGCGACGGCGCTGAACGGGTCCCAGTACGGGTCGCTGCGCTCCGGGTGCGCGAGCCAGTCCCGGTACCACGGCGCGGCGCCGTCGAGGTAGCCGCCCGTGGCCGCGACCGGAAGGGTGTTCAGCGCGGGCGCCAGCCGTCGCTCAGCGGTTACGGTTCTCCACAGCATCCGGACTGGGCCGACGCGTTCCTGGCTTGCCATCAGGTCGCTCCAGCTCAGCAGGTTGTAGAGCTCGAACGGGCCGTGGCCGAACCCGGCATCGGCGAGGTCGTGCGGGGCGATGTAGAGCGCCATCGCGGTGAGTTCCGGCGGCGGTTCCGCGGCCAGCGCCCAGGCCGCGAACGCCAGGTAGCTCGCCCCGACCAGTGCCAGCTTGCCGCTGAACCACGGCTGGCCGCGCAGCCACGCCACGGTGTCCTGGCCGTCGGCGGCCTCGTCCACGGCGGGCGTGAACCGCCCGCCCGAGCCGAACGTGCCGCGCGCGCTCTGCAGCAGCACGTGATAACCGCGCTCGGCGAGCGGCCAGGCGCTGATCGCGAACTGCGGGCCCCTGCCGTACGGGCACCGGATGAGCACGGCCGGGCGCGGCTCGCGGGTGATGGGCGCGTAGTGGTCAGCGAGCAGGATCGTGCCGTCACGCATCGGCACCGGGACCGCACGGTCGATGGTGATCGCGTGCCGCCTCGGGCCGAGCTTGAGGCTTCGCGTCATCGCCGCGGTCACCAGGTCCGTCGGCCTGCGCGGTGGCAGCGGTCGACCACTCATGTCTGCTTCGCCCCTCGTCGCACGGTTAGCACCTATACGGTAACTCCGTCTGGTCCCGTGCCGGGATTCCGAAAGCCGGGCCGGTGGCCCAGAATGGGCGAGGTGACCGGGCTGACTGACGGCATGACCGCGGTTGTGTTCGACTTCTACGGCACCTTGACACCGGTGAGCCCGGACGAGGCGTGGGCGAGCAATGCCGCCGCGCTCGCCGCGGCATTCGGCGTCCCGCCGGCGGCGCTGGTGACGGTGCTGGACGAGTCGTTTCCCGAGCGCATCACCGGCTTGCTCGGCACCGTGCGGCAGACGATGGGAGCGCTGGCCGACCGGCTGGGTGTTGTGCTGACCGACGAGCAGCTAGAAGAAGCGAGCAGGGTCCGCACGGCGCGCCAGCAGGCGATGTTCGCGCTCCGGCCGGAGGCGCTGCCGGTCATCGGACGGCTGCGCGCGGACGGCTTGCGGATTGGCCTGCTGTCGGACTGCACCTCCGAGCTGCCGGATGCCTGGTCCCGGCTGCCGCTGTCGGACCTGGTGGACGCGGCGGTGTTCTCCTGTGTCGAACGCAGGCGCAAGCCCGACGCGCGGCTGTTTCGCCTGGTGGCGGCCCGCCTGCGGACGGAGCCGGCCCGGTGCCTGTACGTGGGCGACGGCGGCGGCGGGGAACTAACCGGCGCCAGCGCGGTCGGGATGCGCGCCGTGCTGCTGGCCGGACCGGACTGGCGGGAGACTCGCACCGGCCGGCGGGTAACCGACAGTCGTCACGAAACCGACTGGGCCGGCCCCCGGATCGCGTCGCTGACCGAACTGTGCCGGTGACGGGGAGCGACCGGACTGGCCTTCCGCGGGTCGCCGCGCACAATAGCACTATGGATGATCTCGACCGAGTCGGCACGGCGTACCTCAGCCATCTCACCGACGCCGACCTGCAGGCGCTGGTGCACGCCGACGAGATCTCCGCCGCCGAGGCGGGCGCCCGGATCGGTGCCCTGCGCCGGGCGCCGGCGCTACTCCTCGACGTGCTGGACCGGCCGACCGTCTCGTCGGGCCTGCTGAACCTCGCGTCGGCCCGTGACCCGCGGCGGTACCTGCTCATCTCGCCGTTCCTGGTCTTCGCCGCCGCGATCCACCGGATCGCGGCGGACCTGAGCGGCACCGGGTACGTGCCGGAGCGAGCGACGCCCCGGCTGCGGGTGCCGGTCTTCGACGGCCCGCAGCTCTGCGCCTACCTGGCCGAGCCGCCGCACCGGCTGTTCCTGGCCGAACTGCTCGCCTCGTTCGCGCGGTCCTCCAGCGGCGTCATCGTTACCCAGACCCCGGCCGGGCTGCGCCGCCGGCGCTGGAATGACCTCGACCTGATCAGGCTGGCTGGCCTCCTCGACGCCCTGCCCGAGCCGGACCGCCCGCCGGTCTGGCGTCGCCTGGGCGACCTGGCGCTGTTCCTGGCCGGGGTGTTCCCCGCTGCCCTCGAGCGGGCCCTGGCGGGCCGTCTTGATCCGGCGCGGCTGGCCAGGACGACTGGCCTCGCGACTCCGCCGGCCGGCAGCCTGGGACCAGCGGAGCTGTTCGAGTGGTTCGGCGCCAGCTGGTACCGGCTCGCCGCGCGCCGCGCGGCAGCCGCGCACGAGACGGCCGCGGCGCTCCGCGATAACGCCGAGCACATCCACCAAGCGCGCAGGGTGCTCAACGCGGCCACCGACCGGTACCTGATCCCGGTCAGCATCGACTGGCTCGCCCCGCCAGACTGAAATCCGCGGCGCACGCTTCCCAACCCCGGTCATGGGAGTGAGATTGCTATGGGCGGATCCATACAAAGCTCACAACGATCAAGCGGCGTGCGGGGTTGGACGGCGATGCGGCGGGGTCGGCGACGCCGCGCGGTGCAGTGGCGGGATGCGGCGCGGTGCAGTGGCGGGATGCGGCGCGGTGCAGGGACCGGCGATCGCGGCGCAGTGCAGGGGGCGGGTCGGCGATGCGGCAGGGCGTGCGGGGTTGGGCGGCGATGCGGCGCGGTGCGGGCGCACGACGGGCATACGGCCGGTGCGGGGGCGGAGCGACGACGCGACCCGTCAAGATCCGGCTAACGCCGGGTCGTAGGACAGGTTCTGCCGCAGCCAGCACTCGGCCTCGGCGACCGGGACGCCCTTGCGCGCGGCGTAGTCCTCGGCCTGGTCCCGCCCGATCCGGCCGACGGCGAAGTAACGGGCCGCCGGGTGCGCGAGCAGCAGTCCGCTCACGCTGGCGGCGGGCGTCATCGCGTACGACTCGGTCAGCGCGATGCCGATGCGCTCCGCGTCGAGCTGGTCAAAGAGCGTGCGCTTCAGCGTGTGGTCCGGGCAGGCCGGGTAGCCGAAAGCCGGCCGGATGCCGCGGAACCGCTCCGCGTGCAACTCCTCGATCGTCGGCTCCGCGCCTGGCTCGTACCAGGCCCGGCGCGCCTGCAGGTGGACGTACTCGGCGCACGCCTCGGCGAGCCGGTCAGCCAGCGCCTTCACCGTGATGCTGCGGTAGTCGTCGTTGTCGGCCTCGTAGCGGCGGGCCAGCTCGTCCGCCCCGGCGATGCAGACGGCGAACCCGCCGACATGATCGGCAGCCGGGGCCACGAAGTCGGCCAGGCACCGGTTGGGCCGGGTGTCGGTGCGCGCCACCTGCTGGCGCAGCATGGGGAACCGTGGCGCGGCGCTCCCAGGGGTCGCGCACCCAGGGGTCGCGTCGAGGACGATGTCGTCGCCGTCGGAGTGCGCGGGCCAGAACCCGTAGACGCCGCGAGCTCGCAGCTGGCGGCCGTCGATGATCTCGTCGAGCAGGGCGTTTCCGTCGTCGAACAGCTCCCTGGCGGCCGGCTGCTCCAGGATGGCTGGGTACTTGCCCTTCAGCTCCCAGGCAAGGAAGAAGAACTGCCAGTCGATGAGCTCGCGCAGCCGGCCCAGGTCGGGCTCGACCAGCCGCGTCCCGGTGAACGACGGCTTCGGCAGGTCGTCGAATCCGAGCCGCTCCCGGTTGGACTGCGCCTGCCACAGCGGCATCATGGGTCGCCGCTGCTTGCCGGCGTGCTCGGCGCGCAGCCGTTCCTGCTCGGCCTCGTTGGTGCGGGCGAGCTCTGCTGACCGGACCGGGTCGAGCAGGTCCGACACGACCCCGACCACCCGAGATGCGTCCAGCACGTGCACGGTCGGCTGGTCGTAGACGGGCGCGATCCGGACCGCCGTGTGCTGCCTGGAGGTGGTCGCGCCGCCGATGAGCAGCGGCAGCTTCAGACCGCGGCGCTGCATCTCCTCGGCCACCCCGACCATCTGGTCGAGCGAGGGCGTGATCAGCCCGGACAGGCCGACCGCGCTGGCGCCCTCGGCGACCGCCGTGTCCAGGATCGTCGCCGCCGGCACCATGACGCCGAGGTCGATCACCTCGTAGTTGTTGCAGCCGAGCACGACGCCGACGATGTTCTTGCCGATGTCGTGCACGTCCCCCTTGACGGTCGCGAGCACGACCTTGCCCTGCGCACGGGCGGACGGGCCGCGGCCACCGGCGGCCCCGTTCCCGCCCGCAAGGTTTTGCTCTTTCTCGGCTGCCATGTACGGCTCGAGGTAGGCGACCGACCGCTTCATCGCGCGGGCGCTTTTGACCACTTGCGGCAGGAACATCTTGCCCGAGCCGAACAGGTCACCGACGATCTTCATGCCGTCCATCAGCGGGCCCTCGATCACGTCGAGCGGCCGGTCGGCGACCAGCCGGGCCTCCTCGGTGTCGGCCTCGATGAAGTCGACGATGCCGTGCACGAGCGCGTGCGCGAGGCGCTTTTCCACCGGCGCCTCGCGCCAGGACAGGTCGACCTCGCGCTTGGTGCCGCTGCCCTTGACGGTGTCGGCGAACGCGAC
>JASHQA010000013.1 GCA_030037785.1 Streptosporangiaceae bacterium | reverse complement strand
AGCGTCAGGCCGTCGTAGACGCCCTCGGCGAGGTCGCTGATCGCCCTGATCAGCGGCTCCCGATCGCGGGTCCGGCCGCCGAAGATGATCGCGTCGATCGGCACGCCCCTGGGGTTGTCGAAGTCCGCCGCGATGTTCGGCACGTTGGCGAGCGTCGTGGTGAACCGGCTGTTGGGGTGCGCCCACGGCTCACCAGCAGCGGACTGCGGACGCTCGGAGATGAGCCGCCCCGTCCAGTCCCGCCAGCCGGTCGTGTCGGCTGGCGGCTGCGGCGTGCGGCCTTCCCACCAGACCTGCTGAGTGATTTCGTTGTAGGCGACGTTGGTGAACAGCACGCCGCTACCGGGGGCCACCGAACCGAGCGCCGTCGGGTTGGTCACCTCGTTGGTGTCCTTGGCGACGCCGAACACGCCGAACTCGGGGTTGATCGCGTAGATCTTGCCGTCCGCCGGGTCCACCCGCAGCCAGGCGATGTCGTCACCGTAGAACGAGACGTGGTAACGGTCGCCGAGACTGTCAGGCGCCAGCATCATGGCCAGGTTGGTCTTGCCGGACGCGCTCGGGAAGCCACCGCAGATGTGCCAGGTGCGGCCGGTCTTCGAATCCGTGATGCCGATGAGCATGAACTGCTCGGCGAGGAACTCCCCCGACGCCCAGCCGTCGTAGGACGCCTGCCGCAGCCCGTGCGCGATCTTCCCCAGCAGCGCGTTGCCGCCGTAGGACGAGCCGAAGTGCAGGATCGTCCGGTCATCGGCAACGGTGACGAAGCATCGCTGGTCATCCGGGGTGCCCTGGCCGAGGTGCTCGAGGTCGCCGGTGACGTGCACCCCGCGCGCGAACGTGCCCGGCTCAGCGAGGTCGTTCACGTACTCGACGCCGCACCGGGCCATCCGGATCATGTGCAGCGCGACCGTGCGGTGGTCGGTGAGCTCGACGCCGACCGCGTACGGCGCCAGCGGCGAGCCAGGCGGCGCCATCAGGTACGGGATGACGTACATGGTCTTGCCGACCGAGGCGCCGCGCATCCGGTCGGTCACCAGCGGGCGCATTTCCGCGGACGCGTGCCAGTTGTTGTAGACGCCCTTGTCCGCCGGGCTCGCCGTCGCCACGATGGTCCGCTCCTCGGACCGCGCCGTGTCCTTGACGTAACTGCGCGCGTAGTAGCGCCCGTCGCCGGCCGGGAAGATCTCGCCCGCCGCCAGTGACTCGCGCACGAGCCGCGGGTCGTCGGCGGCGCCGACCACCTCCACCCGGCTGGCACCGGTCAGCGCCGCCCAGTGCCGGACGAACTCGCGCACCGCCGGGTTTGTGAGCCCGGCCCGGTCAAGCGTTGCCGTGAGGTCGGCCAGGTGCGGCCGCGTGTCCATCATGTCGCCGCGCTCACTGTGCGGTGCGGCTTAGCAGCAGTTGCCTTATCCACCGGACTGCTCCTCCTCAGGGCTCGCGGATCGCGCCGCGCAAGAACAGGCCGCGCAAGAACAGGAAGCCCTGTGATCTCGGGATTGGGGGAGCATACCCCGGCATCAGCGGTTCAAATGGGGCTGACCTATCCAATCATTAGCGTACGGCTCGCCGTGGGTTTACCTGACGGCTGACCGCGAGCCTTCGTGGCGGCAACCGCGGTGCGGTCGCACGCCGCGACGAGACGGGGCACACTGGCCGCCGCCGACCCCGTTCCCCCTGCTGCGGATGCGATCGCGTCCGGCCGCGCCGCGCCTCAGGTGTCCGGTCCCTCCGCTCTGACCTGCTCAACCTTGCGCAGCGCGGCTCTCAGGTCGGCCAGCCACGTGTCGGAGTTCGCGCCGACGAGGCGCACACACCAGGCGAGCGCGTCGCTGCGACTGCGGGCGACGCCACCGTCCACGAGGGTGTCGAGAACCCGCCGCTCGCTCTGCCGCAGCCGTGTCATGACCGGAACGGAGAACGTGGTGAACATCACTCTCTGGCCGCCGACCTGCACCCCCCACGAGACCTTCCGGCCGAACTTGTGCTCGGCCTCCCTGGCGATCTCGATCCGGTGCTCGCGCGTTTCCTCCCGGAACCTCCGGCTCCGGCCCTCGGCGGCCGCAGCGGCGGCCGCCTCGCTCACGTCGGTGCCCGCGGCCGGTGGGTCAGCCAGCGTGCCGACGACCGTGACCTCCTCGCGATCGACCTTGACGTCAGGCGGCCCGGTGAACCAGCCGTCCGGAAGCCGGCCGGCAAACCAGCCCTGCAGCGCTGCCTCGACCGAGTCAGGCGACAACTTCTCCGCAGTCATGTAATCATGATTACACTGTTGCTCGCCGGGTGCAAGCACCCGGCAGTGCCGGGACTCTGCGCCGGCCACGCCGACCGCAGGTTGCGATCAGCTCGCCGCGGCGCCGGCGAGCCCCGCCGCCACGCGCGGGTACACCTGCACCGCCCCGGCGAATCCGGCCCCGAAGTCGGCGGGCACGACCTCCACGTCCTCGCCCGGCTCGGGCGCCTGCACCATGAGGCCGTCGCCCAGATAGATCGCGACGTGCGAAATGTAGTCGGGCGCCGTCGGGTCGGTGTGGTAGAAGAGCAAGTCGCCCGGCTGGAGATCGGCCACCGGGGCGCTCGGGCCGGTCAGCGCCTGCTCCGCCGCGACTCGCGGCATCGCGATCCCCGCCTGCCGCAGCGACCACTGCACGAGACCGGAGCAGTCGAACTCCGTTGGCCCGGCGCCGCCCCACACGTACTCCATTCCGACCCTGCTCACCGCCGCGGCCAGGAACGCGCGCGCCTGCGCGGTGGTGAGGCCCGGCCCGTCGGCGGCGGTGATCCCGACGCCGCCGGCCGACCCGCCCGTCACCGGCTGGCCGCTCTCGGCTGCCTGGGCGACGAGCGGTGCCACCGTGGCGCCGGCTGGCAGCAGGTCCTGGATCGCGCTCATGAGCTCGCTGAGCCGGGCTGCCGGGGCGCTCACCACGAGGGCGTTGCCGACCGGCAGGCCAAGCGAGCTGGCGACGGAGGCAGCGACGACCGCGTCCACCCCGCCGACGCCGACCGTACCGAACCCGCCGACGGGCAGCCGCGCCGTGCGCGTGCCGGCGACGGTGACCGTCCCGCCGAGCGGGATGCGCCGCTGCTGGCCCATCAGGTACGAGACGACGATGTCGCCGTCGGCGACGTTCTGCCACAGCGCGGTCGACGTCGCCGTGGGACTCGCCGCGAACTGGCGGAAGGTCGCCGGGTCGACCCCGAGCGTCGCCACCTGCACGCCGTCGACGTCCAGCCGCGCTGCGTCGAGCTGGTTGACGTGGGCCACGCCGATCAGCGCTGCGACCGCCGACACCGTCGATGCTGGCAGGGTCCGCGGGGCGACGATGAACAGGTCGGCCGGATAGAGCGTGCCCACCGGCGGCAGCCGCTGGCCAGCCGCGGTCGCCAGCCGGGTTCCGTCGGGGCCGGCTGGCAGCAGCACTCCGCCAGCGGGCAGCGCCACGCCTGCCAGCCGGGCGGCCTCGGTCTCGCTCTCGCCGAGCCGCGCGCGCGCCGTCGCAGCCGCCGCGATTGTGGTGCCGGCGGCCTTCTTGCCGACCCCGGCCAGCAACCGCGCGTACTCCGACGTCGCGTACGCCGAGCTCGGGTGCGCCGCGCCGACGGTCCGGCCACCATGCCGCCCGGCCGCGGGCGACGACCCCGACCCGTAAGAGCCGAGCGCTACGGTCGCGGTCACCGCAGCGGCGCCAGCGGCTGCCACACAGAGTCCCGCGCGGAGGCGACGACATCGGGCGCGCACCGGGTCACACTCCTCGGCTACGACCGGATCCGGGTCCACTCGCCATCCACGATCCCCGTGACTGGCGCACAGGTCTATACCCCAGCAAGACCCGATCATCGTGCAACACGCTTGCCAGCCGCCAGCTAGCCCCTACCGCAGCGCGGCGCGGAGGTCTTCGGCGTCCGTGACCGGCGCCCGGCAGGTGAAGTTCCGGCAGACGTACGCGGCAGGCTTGCCGTCGACCGGACCGCGCCCCTGCAGCAACGGAATGAGCGCGCCGCCCACGCCACCGTCGCGACCGCCGTCGCTCGCCGCGCAGGCGATCA
>JASHQA010000173.1 GCA_030037785.1 Streptosporangiaceae bacterium | reverse complement strand
GGCTGGATTCCGGACAGCACGCGAGGTCTCGGCATGCCCCGCAGTCTAGTTCGGTCGCGGCCGCCGCTCGCCAGGCCCGCGCTTGGTCAGCCGAGTGCTGCTCCCTGCCCCGACCCGGCGGTTCGACGTGGTGATCTTCGCTGGGCCAGCCGGTCCAGCCGGGCCTCGCCGGGCCAGCCGGACCTCGCTGGGCCTCGCAGCGTGCGCCCCATCGGGGCACGAGCGTCGCCTGGTCTAAAACCAGCCGCCGATCTTGCGGATGGTATTTCTCCGGCTACGGAATTCGGCGTCGCCCAGATGTCGGAGACCGTTGAGGACCCCGATGAACATCCCGATCAGCAGGAAGGCGGCGGCGACCAGCACCCAGCGCCCCGTTCCCGTGTCGGTGTAGTGCAGGATCACGGCAGACCAGCCCAGCGCGACCAGATCGCAGATCAGGACGATCGCCTTGAGCCAGCCCGGCGTAAACCAGATCGTCGCCATCCCGGCAAGCATCCCGATGGCGAACCAGTAGGTGCCGGTACCCTCACTCGACGCGGCTCCGTGCGGGTGGGCGAAGGCAAGCACAACGTGCGTCATGGGGCTCAACGTCGCATAGGTCGTGTTCGGCAGCAAGAATCGACACTCGTAATGAGAAATAGCCATTCGCGGCGGGCCGGCTCGTGCCGATCGCGAGATCTGTGGCGCGTGGGAGTGAGGTTGGTATGGATCCGCCCATAGCAAAATCACTCCCACGCAAGATCATTTGACGCGTATGCCCGGCCTGGGCTGTTGCCAGATCGTTTGATGCGAATGCCCGGCTCTGCCTGTGTGCTGCCAGCATCGTTTTGACGCGAATGCCCGGCTCTGCCTGCGTGCTGTCAGCATCATGGGCTGAGGATGCCCGGGGCGGCGCCTCCTCCGTCTGCGCTGCCGAGCCGCGCGGCGAGCCTGGCGCTCTGCGCGGCGAACTCGCGCCGCTGCGGCGGGGTCTGCGCCAGCAGCGGCGCCGCTTCGGCAGCGGGCTTGCGCGCCGAGCACCAGCTGCGCACCCGACCGTCCCGGATTTCGAACCCGACCAGCACGACGTCCGCCCAGCCGCAGGCAACCGCAGCGCACGCGGCTGGCTGGGCGAAGCAACAGCCGAGTCAGGCGGTGACGACGTCGCCGTGCACGACCGGGACGATGTCGGGCGCACCGAGCCTGATCGCGTCCGCGTCCTGGTCGGTGTCCGCCTCCTGAGACGCGCGCTCGGCCGCGACCCGAGCGCGGTAGTTCTCCAGCTCGCGACCGACCTGGCGGGACTTCCACTTCATCGGGCCCGCCATGAGGTTCGCGGCCTCTTCGGCCGTGGACAGGCCGCGGTCCCACGTCTCGATGGAGACGTGCAAGCGGCGGGCCAGCACGTCGTCCAGGTGGCGCGCGCCCTCGTGCGAGGCCGCGTACACGACCTCGGCGCGCAGGTAGTCGTCAGCGCCGGTGAGCGGCCTGCCGAGGGACGAGTCGGCGGCTATCAGGTCGAGCACTTCGCCGATCAGCGAGCCATACCGGCGCAGCAGATGCTCGATGCGGGCCACGTGCAGGCCCGACGAGCGCGCCAGCGCGTACCGCGCGTTCCAGAGCGCGATGAAGCCGTCCGCGCCGGCCAGCGGGATTCGGTCGGTACACGAGGGCGCCACCTTGCCGTCCAGCCCGTGCGCGACCGCGTCCACAGCATCCCTGGCCATGATCCGGTAGGTCGTGTACTTGCCACCCGCGATCATCACCAGGCCCGGAACCGGATGGGCGACCGTGTGCTCGCGAGACAGCTTCGACGTGGACTCCGACTCTCCGGCCAGCAGCGGGCGCAGACCCGCGTAGACGCCTTCCACGTCATCGCCGGTGAGCGGGACCGCCAGGATCTTGTTGACCTGTCCGAGCAGATACTGGATGTCGGCGCGGCTGGCTGCCGGGTGCGCCTTGTCGAGCGCCCAGTCGGTGTCGGTGGTGCCGATGATCCAGTGCCGTCCCCACGGGATCACGAACAGCACGCTGGTGGCCGTGCGCAGGATGATCCCGGTTGAGGAGTGGATGCGATCCCGCGGTACGACCAGGTGAATGCCCTTGGACGCACGGACGTTGATGGTGCCACGGCCGCCGACCATCGCCTGGATCTCGTCGGTCCATACACCAGTCGCGTTGACGACCTGCTGCGCCCTGATGTCGAGCTCGTTCCCGGTCTCGAGGTCGGTGACGCGAACACCGGTCACCCGCTCGCCCTCGCGCAGGAACCCGGTGACCTGGGTGCGAGACGCGACGTGCGCGCCGTAGCCGGCCGCGGTGCGGACCAGGCTCGTCACGTAGCGGGCGTCGTCGACCTGCGCGTCCCAGTACACCAGCGCGCCCGTGAGCGCGGACCGCTTGAGGGCCGGAGCGAGCTTGAGCGCGCTCCTCCTGGTGAGCTGGCGGTGCCCCGGCAGTCCCCTGGCCTGGCCCATCGAGAAGCCGAGCGAGTCGTAGGCGGTGACGCCGGCGCCGACGTACAGGCGCTCCCAGCCGTGGTGGGTGAAGGGAAACAGGAACGACACCGGCTGCACCAGATGCGGGGCAAGCCGCTGCAGCAGCAGCGATCGCTCGCTGAGCGCCTCGCGGACCAGACCCACGTTGAGCTGCTCCAGGTAGCGCAGCCCGCCGTGGATGAGCTTGCTGGACCGCGACGACGTGCCGGAGGCGAAGTCCCTGGCCTCTACCAGCCCGACGCTGAGCCCCCTGGTGGCCGCGTCGAGCGTGACCCCCGCCCCGACGACGCCGCCACCGATGACGAGGACCTGCACCTCGCTGTGGGCCAGCGCGTCCAGCGCCGCAGACCGCTCGGCCGGGCCAAGCCGGGTGGTCGCACCCGCCGGATCGCCGCCGGTCCCTGGACCGCTCGCGACCTGCTGGACGGCCGACCTCACGGCCGGCCACATCCGGCTGTCAGCGCGTCGCGGCACCGGTTGTCACCACGACCTCGACGCGCTGGAATTCCTTGAGATCGGAATAACCCGACGTTGCCATCGTCCGGCGAAGCGCACCCATCAGGTTCATCGAGCCGTCCGCCACCGTAGACGGGCCGAGCAGGATCTGCTCGAGCGTGCCGACGGTGCCCACCCGCAGCCGGGCGCCGCGCGGCAGGTCCGGGTGATGCGCCTCGCTGCCCCAGTGGTACCCGCGGCCTGGTGCCTGGGTGGCGCGCGCGAATGGTGAGCCGGCCATCACCGCATCCGCGCCAAGCGCCAGTGCCTTGGCGATGTCGCCGCTGCGGGTCATGCCGCCATCAGCGATGACGTGGACGTACCGGCCCCCAGACTCGTCGAGGTAGTCCCGGCGCGCGGCGGCGACGTCGGCGATGGCGGTGGCCATCGGCACCGCGACGCCCAGCACCGCGGCGGTCGTGTGGCCGGACCCGCCACCGAAGCCAGCCAGCACGCCGGCTGCTCCGGTGCGCATCAGGTGCAGCGCGGCGGTGTAGGTGGCGCAGCCGCCGACGACGACAGGCACGTCAAGCTCGTAGATGAACTGCTTGAGGTTGAGCGGCTCGGCATGGCCGGAGACGTGCTCTGCCGACACCGTGGTGCCGCGGATCA
>JASHQA010000172.1 GCA_030037785.1 Streptosporangiaceae bacterium | reverse complement strand
GACTGCATCACGGAGCCGAGCAGCAAGTTGTGGCACAGCTTGACGGTCCTGGCGACTTCGCCCGGCCCGACGTAGCTGGCGCCAGCGCCGAGCACGTCGAGGTACGGCCGTACCTGCGCAGCAGCGTCGGACGGTCCCGATATCGCGAACGTCAGCTTTCCGGCCGCGGCCACCCGCGGATTGCCCATCACCGGTGCCGCGAGGAACCGCGCTCCGCGGTCGGCCAGCCCGGCGCGAACGTCCGCCGAGGCCTCGACTGACACCGTGGACAGGTCGACCACGACGCCCGGAGCCGACTCGCCGGCCAGCAGGCCAGCCGGGCCGAGCACCGCGTCCAGCAGGTTCTGCGACGTGCCCACCATCACGAACACGACCGGCGCCGCCGCTAGGTCGGCGGCGGTGTCCACGACCTTCGCGCCGTCGGCGGCCAGCAGTTCTGCCCGTGACCTGGTGCGGTTGTAGACCGACACGCTGGTGCCCGCCGTGAGCAGCCGGCGGACGAGCATCGAGCCCATGCGGCCCGTTCCCAGCCAGCCGACCGCGCCACGCGAGAGATCGCTCATCGAGCCTCGCTGCCTTCTGTGCGGGGGTCAACAATCGTTTGCACTTCCGACTCGCACCGAGAGTGGCGCACGGGCCATCCGGTTGTCAATGGCCGAAATGAGCACAGGGGCTCAGCGACGCTCCGATTCCCGCCGCACGCTGAAAACCAGGACAAACCACATCAGGATCGGGGTCCGGTCGAGCCGCGGCTGACCAGCCGCGGGACCACGTAAATGACCTTGGCCGGGCCGCTGGCACCGTTCAGTCGTTCCATCAGCAGGTCGGCCGCGTGGGCGCCAACCTGATAGTGGGAGAACGCGACGGTGGTGAGTGGCGGCCGGAGCATGTCGATGAACGGCATGTCGTTGAAGCCGACCACGGAGACATCGGCCGGGCAGCTCAGCCCGGCCTCATCGAGCGCGAGGTAGCAGCCGACGGCCAGCATGTCGTTGCCGGCCGCCACCGCGGTGCACCGGTCGTTCGCCGCCAGCACGTCGCGGGCGCAGCGGTACCCCTCCTCGATGGAGAACGCGCGCGCGAACGTCACCCGGCTGTCCGGCACATCCAGCCCGGCGCCGGTCATGGCCGACCGGAAAGCCCGGTAGCGGGCGAGGCCGGTGGACACGTCCTGGGGACCTGCGATGCAGGCGATATCCCGGTGCCCGAGCGCGACCAGGTGCTGGACCACGAGCCGGACGCCTGCGTCGTTGTCGACCGTGACCGACGGGAAGCTGTCGTCCGCGGCAATTCGGTTCATCAGCACGACCGGCACGCCGGAGCGCGCGGCGTCGGCCAGCAGCGGATCGCGCAGGCGGGCGGTCGCCAGCGCGTAGCCGTCCACGTGCCGGGCCCGTAGCTGCTCGTAGACCCGGCGCTCCCGCCCCTCGTCGCCGTCGGTGTTGCCGATCAGAGCCACGTAGCCGTGCAGTTCGAGCCGGTCGGCGAGACCCCGCACCATCGGCGGGAAGAGGGGGTTGTTCAGGTCTGGGATCAGCACGCCGATCGAGTGCGACCGCCGGGTGCGCAGGCTGCGCGCGACGGCGTTCGGCCGGTAGCCGAGCTCGGTGGCCGCGGCCAGCACCCGGCTCGCCGTCTCCTCGCTGACCAGCAGCCGGGTCTCCACGTTGAGCGCCCGCGACGCCGTGGCCGGGTGGACGCCGGCCCGGCGCGCAACATCCTTCAGCGTTACGGCCGACTCTGGCATCCGCGCTCCCTTTGCGCGCCAGTATCGCACCGCCGGCCCGGTTTAGGGCTGCAATGACCGTATCGAGGGCCGGGCGCGGAGACCGGGCCGCACCACCGGTCAGCCGGGGGTGGTGGCGTGGCTGCGCCTGCCCAGGAAGCGGGCAAACTCGACACCCTCGCGCAGCCGTCGGCCAGCCATGTCCGGGTGCCGGAATAGTTCGGCCGACATCTCGGCCAGCTTGGCTGCCCGGAAGTAGTACCGGCGGTAGAACGCGTCCACCGAGTCGAGGATCTCGGTGTGGCCCAGGCCGGGGTAGGACAGCGCAGCGAGCTGGGTGCCGTCGTCGCTCACCAGCGCAGTGCCGTCGTCGTCCGTCGGCAGCCAGCCGTTCTCCCGCGCCTGCCGGTACATCTCGGTACCGGGATACGGGGCTGCCACCGAGACCTGGATGGTGTGCGGGTTCACCTCCCGCGCGAATGTGATCGTCTCGCGGATGGTCTCCGTGGTCTCGCCTGGCAGCCCGAGGATGAAGGTGCCATGCACGGTGATGCCGAGGTCGCGGCAGTCGGCGGCGAATCGCTTGGCGCGCTCGACGCGCAGGCCCTTCTTGATGTTGATGAGGATCTGCTGGTTGCCAGACTCGTAGCCGACAAGCAGCAGTCGCAGTCCGTTGTCGCGCAGCACCTGGAGCGTCTCCCTGGGCACGTTGGCCTTGGCGTTGCAGGACCAGGTCCAGCCGAGCCGACTCAGTCCGCGGGCGATCTCCTCGGCCCGCCCGCGGTCGTCGGTAAACGTGTCGTCGTCGAAGAACAGCTCCTTGACCTGCGGGAACAGCTCGCGCGCTAGCGCGGCCTCGGCGAGCACGCTGGCCACACTGCGGGTCCGGTACAGGTGACCCCCGACAGTCTGCGGCCAGAGGCAGAACGTGCAGCGAGACCGGCAGCCGCGGCCGGTGTACAGCGACAGGTACGGGTGCTTGAGGTATCCGATGTAGTAGTTCTCGGGTCGCAGGTCGCGCTTGTACACCGGAACGACCGACGGCAGCCGGTCCATGTCGGTGAGCATCTCGCGGTCCGGGTTGTGCACGATCTGGCCGGCCGCGTCGCGGTAGCTCAGGCCGTCCACCTCGGCCAGCGGTCGGCCCGCCGCGACGTCGGCGACGGTGAAGTCGAACTCTTCCCTCGCGACGAAGTCGAGGGCTGTGCAGGCGTGCAGCGAGCGCTCGGGTTCCACCGCGACCTTGGCTCCGACCATCCCGACGAGCAGCGCGGGGTTTGTCGCCTTCAGGGCGGCGGCGGCCCGGGCATCACCGGCGAAGCTCGGTGAGCTGGTGTGCAGCACCGCCAGTTCGTAGTCACGAGCCAGCGGGGTGACGTCGGCCAGGGTCAGTCCGTCCGGCGGGGCGTCCACGAGCCTGCTGTCCGGGACGAGCGCGGCCGGCTGCGCGAGCCAGGTGGGATACCAGTACGAGCGGATCTCCCGCTTTGCCTGGTACCGGGCTCCGGCACCGCCGTCGAAGCCCTCGAAAGAGGGCGGATGCAGGAACAGCGTCCGCATCATGGCGTTCTCGCCTCCGCTAGCTCGTGACGATCGAGGTCCAGGTCCAGGCCGATCTGCTGGCACGCGGCCTCGAACGCCGGCTCCCACCGGGTAGCCGGGCGCTCCGGTGCTGTCGGGGGTGGCGCGCTGTCCAGCATCGCCAGCGTGGCTGCGGTGACGGCTGCGGGCGTCGCCCCGCACACTCCTGCCCCGCCGAGCTCCAGCTCATGCAGCAGGTTATCCCGTCCGTGACCGGGCATAACGTCGAGCAGCACCAGGGGCCTTCCCACGACCCGCGCTTCCGCGCAGGTGCTTGCTCCTGGTAGTGCGATCACCACGTCGGCGGCTGCCATCAGTTCCGGTACTCGGTCGCTGAAACCGAAGGGGTGCACCCGATGGGCGCCGCGGGCGATGGTACGGAACTGCCTCTCGAGCGTCTGCTGGCGGCCCGCCACGGCCAGCACGTGCACGCCCGCCGCGGCGAGCTGGACAACGCTGTCGGCCACCCGGCCGAAGCCCCAGCCGCTGTCGATCACGAGCGCGCACGGCGCGCCGTCCGGCACCTGCAGCGCGGCCCTGGCCTGCTGCTTCGGTGGCGCGGCGTAGAACTCGGCTCGTACCGGCATGGGGATGACGACGATGCGGGCCCGCGGGAGGAAGCGCCGGACCGACGCGGCGGCCGCGCCGGAAGTCACCAGGAACAGGTCGGTTCCCTCGGTCACCCAGAGCCGGTGCGCGCCGACGTCGGGGCAGAGCACGACGGTGCGCCGGGTCGGCGCCTCGGCCTTGAGCCGCGCCGCCGCAGCGGCCCCGGTGGCGAACACGCTGATCACCAGGTCGGCCGGCGCGTGCTCCAACTCGGTCCGCAGCGCCGGCACGACCCTGGCGCTGGACGACCGGTCGATCAGGTTAGCGACCCGGCTGCCGGACCGGAGGTGGGCGAAGTGCAATCCGTCGTAGAGGCCGGGAACGGCGATCAGGCTGCCGAACACGCGCTGCCCGGCCGCGCCGTAGCTGTGCCCGAGCAAGGACATGCTGTTCAGGTACCGCGTCTGCCAGCCGTGCCGCTGCAGCAGGTCGGCGATGCTGCGGGCCGGCATGTCATGGCCGAGGCCGAGGGAACCGCTCAGCAGAACCGCGCGCCCAGTCATATCCCCTCCGTGCCCCCCGGCTCCACCGCCCAACCGATCATTGATACGAAGACTATATTGAAGTAATGTCTCAAAAAAGAGGACGCTTCACTAAGTGGTGCGGCCCCCGGAGGTGAGCATGCGCCTGATGCTTGTGCATCCTAGCGCGCTGATGTATTCGGAAATCTTCTTGCGCCTGGAGCCTCTTGGTCTCGAGCGGGTGGCCGGCGCAGCGCTCGCGGCCGGTCATGAGGTGCGCGCGGTCGACCTGCAAGTCTCCAGTCGTCGGGACCTGGATCACGAGCTGTCGCGGTTCCGGCCGGAGGCCGTCGGTGTCTCGCTGAACTATCTGGCCAACATCCCCGAGGCGATCGATATCGCGCGCGACGTGAAGGCCGCGCTGCCGGGCTGCTTTGTGTTCTTCGGCGGCCACAGCGTGTCATTCGTCGCCGGTCATGTCCTCGATCAGGCCGGCGGCGCCGTCGACGCGGTGCTGCGCGGCGAGGGGGAAACCGCGATCATCCCGCTGCTCGGCGCGATCCGGGACGGCGGGGTCGGCGGCGTGCCCGGCATCGTCACGGCGGACGGGGCGGGGCCGGCCCCCCGCTTGCTGGACAGCATCGACGCGCCGCGACCGGCCCGGCACCTGATGCGCAACAGGCGCCGGTACTTCATCGGTGAGCTCGACCCCTGTGCGTCGATCGAGTTCACCCGCGGCTGTCCGTGGGACTGCTCGTTCTGCTCGGCCTGGACCTTCTACGGTCGCAGCTACCGGAAGGCATCGCCGGAGGCCGCGGCCGCCGAGCTCGCGTCCATCGCCGAGCCCAACGTCTTCATCGTCGACGACGTGGCCTTCATCCGCGCCGAGCACGGCAACGCGATCGCGGCCGAGGTGGAGCGGCGCCGCATCCGCAAGCGCTACTACCTCGAGACGCGCAGTGACGTTCTGCTGCGCAATACCGAAGTCTTCGAGCGCTGGGCCAGGCTCGGGCTCAAGTACATGTTCCTCGGCATGGAGGCACTGGACGCCGCGGGGCTGGACCTGTACCGCAAGCGCGTGAGCCAGGACCAGAACATCCACGCGCTGGAGGCAGCCCGCAAGCTCGGCATCATGGTTGCGATCAATCTCATCGTCGACCCGGCGTGGGACACCCGGCAGTTCGAGGTGGTGCGGGACTTCGCGCTGTCGGTTCCCGAGATCGTGCACCTGACCGTGCTCACGCCGTACCCGGGCACCGAGATCTGGCACACCGAGTCGCGCCGCCTGACCACCCGCGACTACCGGCTGTTCGACATCCAGCACGCGGTGGTCCCGACCACCCTGCCGCTCCGGCAGTTCTACACCGAACTGGTTCGCACCCAGGCAGTGATCAACCGCAAGCACCTCGGCGTGGCCGCCCTCACCGGCGCCGCCCGGGTGCTGACGCGCAACCTGGCGCACGGACAGACCAACTTCGCGCGCATGCTCTGGAAGTTCAACCGCGTCTACAACCCCGCCCGGCAGCTGGCCGACCATCGCCGCACCGTCCGCTACGAGCTGCCCGTTCCGGCGCACTCAGGCAACGGTGCCGGCCGGCAGCTGCTGTATCTGCATAACCGGCCGCCAGCGCACGCGCACCAGGCAGGTAGCGCCCCGTCCGGCTAGGCTGCTCGTCCCATGGGGCTACGCGAGCTCAAGAAGACGCGCACGCGGGAAGCTGTACAGCAGGCTGCCATGCGGCTGTTCGGCACCCAGGGGTATGCCGCCACGACGGTCGAGCAGATCGCGGCCGCCGCGGAGATCTCCACGGCGACCTTCTACCGCTACTACAGCGACAAGGAAGACATCGTCTTCGGCGCCGACGACCGGGCGCTCGTCGAAGAGCTCATCGCTGACCGCCCCCCGGAGGAGCCGATCGCCGCCACCATCGGCGCCTTGTTCCAGCGGCTGGCGGCCGAGTTCGAGGCCGATAGGGATGCGGTCATCGTCCGCCTGCGACTCATGCACGGGGTGCCAGGCCTGCAGGCCCGCCGGTGGGCGACCCGGCAGCGGACCGCTGACCTGCTGGCCCGGCTGCTCGCGCCCCGGGCGCACACCGACCCCGACGATCGCGACCTGCGGCTGGCTATCAGCGTGGCGCTCGCCGCCGAGTACGAGACGCTCTATTACTGGGCCAGGACTGGCGGCGCTGGCTCACTGGCCGGACTGCTCGCCGAGGCACTCGCGCGCATCGAGCCCGCGCTGCGCGTCGGGGTCGCCCAGGCCTGACCCGAGACCTGCGCTACTGGCGTGCAGCGGATCGACCATCTCGTCGCCGCGGCGCTGGCGGGCGACGGCTGCGGACACGGCGCTGAGCCAGGGGCACCTCCTCGCCGCGCGCCTGGACCGGGCGTGAGCGCCGTCATCCAGGCGCGCGGCGAGCACCCGTTCAGCCGGCGGCCGCCGCGGACTCCTGCTGCTCGACTAGCTCGCCCTCGAGCGTGATCTGGATTTCCTCGCTGACCACAAAGCGACCGTCGAGCACCATCGCGAAGCTCAGCCCGTAGTCCCTGCGGTTGATCTGGGTGGTCGCACCGTAAGCGATCCGGTGGCCCATCATCGGGTCATTGAACTCGCCGTACTTGGTGAGGTGCAGGGTGACCGGGCGGGTGGTGTCCTTGATCGTCAGGTCACCGGTGAGCTTGTACTGGTTCTCGCCTGCAGCCTGCACGCCGGTGCTCTTGAACGTGATCACTGGGTAGCGCTCGACGTCGAGGAAGTTGCCTGACCGCAGGTCGTTGTCGCGGGCCGGGTTGTTGGTCTTGACGCTGGCCGTCTGGATCGTGACTTCGACGGATGCTGCTTCCGGATCGTCCGGGTTGATGTCGGCGACCGCGCTGACATCCTCGAACTGCCCGCGCACCGTCATCATGCCCAGGTGCTTAGCGGAGAACTCCACCTGGGTGTGATACGGGTCGAGCTGCCAGTTGCCCATGCTGACCTCCGTGGTTGGGTCGGCGACGGCGGCAGGCCGCCGACCGGTCTGGATGTTCACTCCGAACCCTAGCCACACCCGGCCGTCCCCGGCCGGGATGCCACCGCCTGGCTGTCCGCCTGGCCACCCCGTACGCTACGTGCTCATGGGCGGGGTCCGGGCTCGTCCCACCGCGTCGCACGTCAGGAGGGGGAGCCATGAGCGTCTACGAGGAGATCCGCTACGACGTCGACGGCCCGGTCGCCACCATCACCCTGAACCGGCCGGACGTGCTCAACGCGTGGACCGATCGGATGGCGGCCGAGGTGCGGCACGCGGTCGCGGCGGCTGAGGCCGACCCGCGCGTGGTCGGGATCGTCCTCACCGGCGCCGGGCGGGGCTTCTGCGCGGGCGCGGACCTGAGGCGGCTGTCGGCGATCGGCTCGGGCGACAGCCGCTTTGCGCGGGCACCGGAGGAGCTCACCGCCGATCCCGGCGACCCGTCGTTCGGCGCGGACCTGCACCTTGGCACCTACACCTATCTCATGTCGGTGCCGAAGCCGGTGATCGCGGCGATCAACGGACCCGTCGCGGGCATGGGCGTTCCCATCGTGCTGGCGTGCGACCTGCGCTTCATGGCCGACGACGCGGTGCTCACCACGTCGTTCAGCCAGCGCGGCCTCATCGCCGAGTGGGGCATCGGCTGGCTGCTGCCGCGCCTGGTCGGCACCGCGGTCGCGCTGGACCTGCTGTTCTCGTCTCGCAAGATCACTGGCACCGAGGCGGCCGCGCTGCGCGTCGTGAACGCAGCGCTGCCGCGTGCCGAGGTGCTCGCGCACGCGCAGCAGTACGTGCGCGACCTGGCCGCGA
>JASHQA010000171.1 GCA_030037785.1 Streptosporangiaceae bacterium | reverse complement strand
CTGGACTGCGGGTCGGTGGCGTCGCCCTACCGGGAGACCGAGGGCATGGCCGACGGCAGCGACGCGATCGCCGACTGGCCACTGCTCAACGCCCTGCTCAACACGTCGTCGGGCGCGTCGTGGGTGAGCATCCACCACGGCGGCGGGGTGGGCATCGGCAGGTCCATTCACGCCGGGCAGGTGTGCGTCGCGGACGGCACTGAGCTAGCCGCGCGCAAGCTCGAGCGGGTGCTGACCAACGATCCCGGCACCGGCGTCATGCGGCACGTCGACGCCGGTTACCCGCGTGCGAGCGAGGTCGCCGCGGAACGCGGCGTTCGCATACCCATGAGCGCGTCCTGACCGGTGTGCGGCTGGCGCGGATGAGTTTCGCCGAGCTATGGGCAGAACTGCTGCCGCTCGGCCGCGACGAGCGGACGGGCGGATACCGCCGGTACGCGTGGACGGAAGCCGACGCCGCCTGCCGTCGCTGGTTCGTCAGGACCGCGAGCCGGCTGGGCCTGGCGACCGAGTGTGACCGCAACGGGAACCTGTGGGCGTGGTGGGGGTCGCCGGACGGGCGGGCCGCGGTGGTGACCGGCAGCCACCTGGACTCGGTGCCTGATGGTGGCGGCTACGACGGGCCGCTGGGCGTGGTGTCGGCCTTTGCCGCCATCGGCCAGTTGCGCACCCAGGGGTTCCGGCCCGCCCGGCCGATTGCCGTCGCGGCGTTCACCGAGGAGGAAGGCGCGCGGTTCGGCGTCGCCTGCCTGGGCAGCCGGCTGCTCACCGGCGCGATCGACGCGAGCACGGCCCGGCAGCTGCGCGATCGGGACGGGGTCAGCCTGGCCGAGGCGATGCGGGTCGCGGGCCGCGATCCTGGCCTGCTGGGCGCCGACGACGAGTTGCTCGCCAGCCTCGGTGCCTGCGTCGAGCTGCACATCGAGCAGGGCAGTCTGCTCGCCGGCCTGGGCGCGCCGGTAGGGGTGGCGGCCGGCATCTGGCCGCACGGCCGCTGGCGGCTCGACTTCGCCGGCCGGGCAGACCACGCGGGCACGACGCGGCTGCCCGACAGGCGTGACCCCATGCTGCCGTTCGCGGCGACCGTGCTGGCGGCCCGCGCCGCAGCCGAGCAGCACGGAGCGCTCGTGACCGTGGGAAAGGTCGTCGCCGAGCCAGGCGCCGCCAACGCGATCAGTGCCGTGGTGCACGCCTGGCTCGACGCGCGAGCGCCCGACGACGCGACGCTGGCGGCGGCGGTGGCCGGCGTGTGGGCCGTGGCGCAGCAGGAGGCAGCCCGGCACGAGGTGCAGGCGAACCGGGTGCAGGAGTCGGTGACCCCAGCGGTCAGCTTCGACGCCGAGCTACTCGCGCGGATCAGCGCCGTGCTCGCCGGGACCGGGCAGCCGGTGCCGGTGCTGGCGACCGGGGCCGGTCACGACGCGGGCGTGCTCGCCGGGCGGCTGCCGGCCACGATGCTGTTCGTCCGCAACCCGACCGGGGTGTCGCACTCGCCGGCCGAGCACGCCGAGCCGGCCGACTGCGAAGCGGGAGTCGCGGCGCTCGCGGCCGTGCTCGCCGACCTGGCGGGCCAGTGACCGCGGGCCAGACGCGCGCCTGGCTGGCCGAGCTAGCCTGGTCACCCGCGCTCGGCCTGCGCCGTGACGTGCTGATCGAGGCGTCCGCTGATCGGATCACTGGCGTGGTACCGGACTCTTCCGCGTCCGCCCTGGTCGCGACGCGACTGCCCGGCCTCACCATGCCCGGCCTCGCCAACGCCCACTCGCACGCGTTTCACCGGGCGCTGCGCGGGGTGACGGAGGCGGCGCGGGGCACGTTCTGGACCTGGCGCGAGCGCATGTACGAGGTAGCGGGCCGGCTCGATCCCGGCAACTACCTCGCGCTCGCCACCGCCGTGTACGCCGAGATGGCCCTCGCCGGAGTGAGCTGCGTGGGCGAGTTCCACTACGTGCATCACGGTCCGCACGGGACGCCGTACGCGGACCCGAACGAAATGGGCCGGGCGCTGATCGAGGCCGCCAGGCGGGCCGGGATCCGGATCACACTGCTGGACGCGTGCTACCTGTCCGGCGGCCTGTCCGCCGACGGCAGCCAGCAGCCGCTCGAGGGGACGCAGCTGCGCTTCGGTGACGCCGACGGCGCGGCGTGGGCGAGCCGGGTGGAGGCGCTCGGCCCGGACGCGACTGGCAGCCTTGGCTCGCACGCGCGGCTCGGCGCGGCGATCCACTCGGTCCGCGCGGTGCCGCCCACGCAGCTGCCGGTTGTCGCCGTCTGGTCGCACCGGTACGGCGTGCCGCTGCACGCGCACGTGTCCGAGCAGGTTGCCGAGAATCGGGCGTGCCTGGCCGCCTACCGGGCGACTCCGGCCGAGGTGCTCGCCGAGGCCGGCGCGCTCGGTCCGCGCAGCACCGCCGTCCACGCGACGCACCTGACCGACAGCGACATCGAGCTACTCGCCGGCAGCCGGTGCCACGTCTGCATGTGCCCCACCACGGAGGCAGATCTGGCCGACGGGATCGGGCGGGCCCGCGCGCTGGCCGACGAGGGCAGCCCGCTGACCCTCGGCAGCGACAGTCACGCGGTGATCGACCTGTTCGAGGAGGCGCGCCGGGTCGAGCTCGGTGAGCGGCTGGCGAGCCAGGAGCGCGGCCACTTCACCGCGGCCGAGCTCGCCGCCGCGGCATCGACGATCGGGCACGCGAGCCTCGGCTGGCCCGACGCCGGCGAGCTAGCCGCGGGGGGACTGGCCGACTTCGTCACCATCGCGCTCGACTCGCCGCGCACCGCCGGAGCGCCCAGGACGGCCGCGCTGGAGTCGGTCATCTTCGGCGCGTCGGCGGCCGACGTGCAGAACCTGGTCGTCGGCGGCCTGGACGTGGTCAGCGGCGGGCGCCACGTGCTGGTCGGCGACGTTCCGGCGGCGCTTGCACCAGCGATCGGCGGCGTGCTGTGCTGAGCCGCGAGGAGCGGCGTGCGGTAGCCGGTGGCGACCGGGCAGGCTAGTTGCCGGGGTCGTAAGCGGGCGGCAGCCCCGAGCAGATGCTCGCCCCTGCGTTCCGGCTCTCCACCGCGCTGGCGCCGGTGCTGGGGGCAGGGGTCGGCGTGGTCGAACTCCCCCCGCTGCCCTTGCCCGCTTTCGCGGTCGACGTCGGCGCGGCCGGCTTCGGCTGCTGCACGCCTTGGAAGTCCGCGCCCAGCGTGAGCGTCACGGTCCCCGGCGTGCCGATCTGACTCGCCGGCTCGATCAGCGTGTCCTGCCCGGCCGGGAAGGAGTCGAGCGCCGTTCCCAGCGTGTAGGCACTGTCCGACTGGGCGAGGCCCGCGTAGCTCACGGTCGTGGTGGACGTGTACGGCGCGTTGCCGGTGCCCACGACGTCGAAGCCAAGCGCGCGGAGCTGCTGTGCGGTCTCGGCGGCCAGCCCCGTCTGGCCGGTACCGTTCAGCACTTCGACCTGTACCGAGCTGTAGGGCTCGACGGGCAGGGCACCGGTCCAGGTCTGACCGGTCCTGATCATGTTGAACAGCACGTCGTCCTGCGGCTCGACGGGCATCAGGTGCTCTGAGAGGCCGGGGTAGGTGTCGGTGGTCGTAGGCATGGTGATGAGTGACACGTTCTCAGCCTTGAGGTGCGCCAGGGACTCGGCGAGGTGCATAAGGTCGGACACCGAGCCGAGCCCCTGGTCGACCGTCAGGTTCTCGGTCGCGGTATTCGCGATGGACAGCAGCTTCGGGATGTTCGTGAGCAGGCCGTCTTTGTTGATTTCCTGGATGACCGAGGAGACGAACGCCTGCTGCACCTGGATCCGGGGCAGGTCGCCGCCGGGGTCGGTGCCGCCGAGGTCGTCCCGCTGCCGCACGTAGGCGAGCGCCTGCCCGTAGTCGACCCGATGCAGGCCCGGGCTCAAGTTGATGTTCGCGTTCACATCGTGGTAGCCGGGTCCCGGCGGCACGCAGACTTCGACGCCACCGAGCGTGCCGACCATGGTCTGGAACGAGTTGAAGTCGAATTCCACGAAGTGGTCGAGCTGGATACCGGTGAGGTCCTCGACGGTCGCCACCGCGCACGTCGGGCCGCCGATGTTGAGCGCGCCGTCGATGATCGCGCCCGGCGGGTACTGCTGGGCCGGCCAGACGCCGGTGCCCACGTACGCGCGCTCCTGGCAGGCCGGCTGGTACACAAAAGTGTCGCGCGGGATCGACAGGATGGTGGCGTGGGTGTGCGTCGGATCCAGGTGGATCAGCAGCAGGTTGTCGGAGTTGCTGACGCCTGGCGTCGCGTCATAGCCGAAGTTCCCGAGCTGGCCGAGCCGCGTCTGTGAGCCCAGGACCAGGATGTTCAGCGCCCCGTACACGGTCTTGCCGGACAGGTCACCGACGTGCACCTTGGTGATGTTGGAATCGAGCTTGTGGTAGATCGCGAAGACACCCACGCCGACGACCACCGCGACCACGGCGACCACGGTGGCCATGATGTACGCGGCCTTGACGAGCAGGGAACCCTGGCGCCATCGCCCGCCCTGCGCCCGCCGCTGACGCGGCGGGCGTCGCGACGGACCGCCAGCTGAGACGCGTCCCGAGGTCCGGCTCTCAGCTGAACCGCCGCGCTGCATCTGCCCTCCGTCTGGTCCTTGCCATCGATCGCGCACCGTACCGGCATGCATGCTAGCCGTGGCTCGTCGGTGCTTCGGGCTCTTTGCGACGGCCATACCCGCTGCCGACCCGCTGAGTCTGCTGGTGCGTATAACGATTGGTGATCAGCGTGTGACGCTCCGAGGCCGGAGCGCCTAGTGGAAGCGGCGGCGGCGGGCGAGCGCAGCGCCGGTCGGCGGCGGTAGCCCCGCCGAGCCGTCTGGGGGGCGGTGCGCGGCCGCGGCTATCTCGGCCAGCTCGAGCACCAGCGCCTCGTCGGCGGGGGCGCCGAACTCGACCGTCAGCCAGTCCGAGGAGCTGGCACGCAGCGTGACACGCGGATCGTCGCGCAGCCGGGCGCGCCTAGCCCGGATCTCGGCTCTGGTCAGCCGCAGGTCGACCGCACGCGCGCCCTCGAAATGCGCGATCTCCGTGCCATTGACCCAGAATCCCGGCCCGCTGGAAAACACCGACTCGCTCTCCACCACTCCGTCGATCTGGCACAGCTCCGTCGCGAGCGCATCCGTCATGCCGGTCAGCCTGCCAGCGTCGTCGCCGCGCCGCAACGGAACGCGGCCTCCGGCTCGGTCCACCTCGTCGGCGAGATCCACGCAACTATCCCGTGGGCCAGCTCACTCCGGCCGCATCAGCTGTCCAGCGCGCTGTGGCAGGATGCGCGGGTGAGCGTGCTCATCACCAACATCGGTGAGCTGGTCACCAACGCCGGCCCGGACGGCGCGTTCGCGTCGATCTCGGATGCCGCCGTGGTGCTGGACGGCGGCCTCATCGCCTGGACCGGAGCAGCGGCTGGCGCGCCGGCCGCCGACGAGCGCGTGGACGCGGCCGGCCGTGCCGTGCTGCCCGGCTTCGTCGACTCGCACGCGCATCTCGTGTTCGCCGGGGAGCGCAGCGCCGAGTTCGCGGCCCGGATGGCCGGGCTGCCCTACGTCGCTGGAGGAATCGCCAGCACGGTCGCGGCCACCCGCGCTGCCAGCGACGAGACGCTGCGGGCGAACCTGCACAGGCTGGCAAGCGAGATGCTGGCCCAGGGCACGACGACGTTTGAGTGCAAGTCCGGGTACGGGCTGACGGTGGCCGACGAGGCGCGCTCGGTGGGGCTCGCGGCCGAGGTCACGCCGGAGGTGACCTACCTCGGGGCGCACGTGGTGCCGCCGGAGTTCGGCGGCGACGCGGCCCGCTACGTGGACCTGGTCTGCGGTGACATGCTGGCCGCGTGCGCGCCGGCGGCACGGTGGGTGGACGTGTTCTGCGAGCGGGGGGCGTTCGACGGGGACGCGGCGCGCGCGGTGCTGGCGGCGGGGGAGGCAGCGGGGCTCCAGGCGCGGGTGCACGCGAACCAGCTCGGCCCCGGACCGGGTGTCCAGGTGGCCGTGGCCGCTGCAGCGGCTTCGGCCGACCACTGCACGTTCCTCTCTGCGGCGGATGTCGACGCGCTGGCGTCAGCTCGCCGAACCGTGGCGACGCTGCTGCCAGGCGTCGAGTTCGCCACCAGATCGCCGTACCCGGACGCGCGCCTGCTGCTCGACGCCGGGGTGACGGTGGCGCTCGCCTCGGACTGCAACCCTGGCTCGTGCTTCACCTCGAGCATGCCGCTGTGCATCGCGCTAGCGGTCCGGGAGATGCGAATGACGACGCAGGAGGCCGTCTGGGCGGCGACGAGGGGCGGAGCGCGGGCGCTCCGCCGGCGAGACGTCGGCCATCTCGAAGTCGGGGCCCGCGCGGATCTGGTGATGCTGGACGCGCCGTCGCACGCCTACCTCGCCTACCGTCCCGGCGTGCCGCTCATCGCCGGCGTCTGGAGCGCTGGGCGGCACGTGGCGTAGCGCCACCCCTACCCGGAAAGTAGGCCCAGGCCTATCGCCGCGAGCTGCTGCCCAGCGCCAAGCTGATGGTGCCGCGTCTGCGGCATCAGGAGAGTCTGGAAGCGAGAGCCCGTCGATGACGCATAACACCTGGTTGCTGCTGCTGGCAGAACTGGCAGTGACGTTGCTGGTGGTCTGGATGCGTGTGCACGATAACCCGGACGTCCGGGGCGTGCGAGCGCGGCTCCGGTGGTTTGGGCTGCTGGCGGCAATCGCGCTGTTGACCCGCGGCGCTGTTGCCGCTCTGACCCCTACCTTCTTCGGGCCCGCGACGGACCTCCGGACCAATCTGGCGACCCTGGCGATCTTCCTGTCGGCAGCGCTGCTGCTCGCGCTTCAGCCCCGGCTTGTCAGGCCGCTAGTGCCGGTGGGCCTGATCGCACTCGGCCTGGCCGGTCTCGCGCTGGCCGGTAGCTACGACACCCAGGGGCGCCTGCTCGGCCTAGGTGACAGCGCGACCTGGTACGGCATCGCCCTGGCGCAGGCGTGGCTTTTCGTGCTGCTCGGCGGCTGGCTCGGCTGGCGCGAGCTGCGCGACCGCCCGGAAGCAGCCCGGCTGCTGCTCGGCAAGATGGCCCCCGGCGGTGCCGCTGGTCAGCCCTGGGGATTGCTGCTGCTGCCGCTCAGCCTGGCCGTCGCGGAGCTGGCGGCACGGCCGCTGTGGCTTGTCTTGCTGTTGCCCGTATCGGTCGTGGTGATCCGATGGTGGCCAGGTCTGGCCGGCCAGCTGGCAGCGGCCGGGACGATGGCGTTCGGCGTGCTCGGCCTCGTTGCTGGGCACGGCTGGTCCCTGAGCCGCGCCGCGAGCTTGGCGGTGCTACCAGGCGGCGCGGTGGTACCCGGGATTGCGAGCCATCCGCTGTATGGCCTGGTCATCGTCATGAACGGGGGAACGAGGCTCACTGCCGACATGCAGGCAGCGGGGCTGGTCGGGCTTGGTTGCTGGCTGGTGCCGCGGACGTTCCCGGCGGTGGGCCGGGTGCTGGGCCTCGCACCGGATGCTGAGCTGGTGCGGCAGATGCGGCGGCTGACCGAGAGCCGCGCGGTCGTGGTGGACACGGCGGCGAGCGACCTGCGGCGGCTGGAGCGCGACCTGCACGACGGCGCGCAGGCGCGGCTGGTCGCGCTCGGCATGAACCTGCGCGCGGCGGAGCGGCTGATCCCGGTGAACCCGGACGCGGCGGTTGCGCTGGTCGCCGAGGCACGGGACACGTCGGCGCGGGCGCTGACCGAGCTGCGCGAGCTGATCCGCGGCGTGCATCCACCGGTGCTGGCCGATCGGGGCCTGGCCGACGCGGTGCGGGCGCTGGCGCTGGACTCCCCGTTGCGAGTCGAGACTGACGTCGACCTGCCGGGCCGGCTGCCCGCACCGGTGGAGACCGCGTGCTATTTCGCGGTTGCCGAGCTGCTGACGAATGCGGCCAAGCACTCGGGCGCGCGCAGCGCGCGCGTGGACGTCGCACACGATGGCGGCGTGTTGCGGATCGAGGTCACCGACTTCGGGCTCGGCGGCGCCGATCCGGTTGCGGGCAGCGGGCTGGCGGGGGTGGAGAAGCGGCTGGCCGCATTCGACGGCATCATGGCGGTCAGCAGCCCGGCTGGCGGGCCAACCATCGTGGTGCTGGAGGTGCCGTGCGCGTTGTCGTCGCCGAAGACCTCTACCTGCTGAGGGATGGCCTGGTCCGGCTGCTCGAAGCGCACGGCTTCGCGGTCGTTGCGGCCGTCGGGGATGCGCCGGCGCTGCTGCGCGCCCTGCTGGACGACAGGCCCGACGTGGCGATCGTCGACGTCCGGCTGCCGCCGACACTGACCGACGACGGACTGCGCGCGGCGATCGAGGCCAGGGAAGCCGTGCCGGGCCTGCCGGTGCTGGTGTTGTCGCAGTACGTCGAGCAGCTCTACGCCCGCGAGTTGCTGGCCGACAAGGCGGGCGGCGTCGGCTACCTGCTCAAGGACCGCGTGTTCAACGATGACCAGTTCGTGGAGGCAATCCGGACGGTCGCGGCCGGGGGCACCGTGATGGATCCCGAGGTGGTGTCCAAGCTGCTCGGCCGGCGCGCCAGGCAAGAACCGCTGGCGCGGCTGTCGGCCAGGGAGCGCGAGGTGCTCGAGCTCATGGCGGAGGGCCGGTCCAACAGCGCGATCGCGCAGCGGCTGGTTGTCACCGAGAAGGCTGTCAGCAAGCACAGCACCAGCATCTTCGCCAAGCTCGACCTGGCCCCGTCCGACGACGACAACCGGCGGGTGCTCGCGGTGCTCGCCTACCTCAACAGCTGAGCCGCGGGTCGCGCAGTCGGCAGCAGGCAGCCGGCAGCCGCGGGTCCGACAGCCGGCAGCCGCGACTTTCCACCGGTCCCGCGCGCTCAAATCGGGGCATACCACCTGGATGAGCGCGCGGGATCGGTGGGATGTTGTCGGTGACGGTACAGGTGAGCCCGCTATGCCCAGGTATGCGAGGGTGTGGCTGCAACCGCGGCACGGCAGTCAGCGGAGGTAGCCGCTGCGGAACCGGATCAGGGGATCACCGGACTCGGCCGCGTACACCACCGCCGTCACGGCCGCGACGATCAGCAGGTGGTCACCGGCTGGGATCCGCTCGGAGACCCCGCACTCGAACGCGGCCAGCCCGCCGGTCGGAATCAGGGCGCCGGACCTGGCGCCGCGCTGGTGTGGCACGCCGGCGAGCAGCAGTCGGGCGCCTGGCCGACCCGCGGCCGAGAACCGGCCCGCGAGCACGCGCTGGTCAGCGGCGAGCAGCGTGACGGCGAAGGGGTCAGACCGGCTCAGCACTTCGGCCAGGTACGAATCGGCGATGAGCGACACGAGCACGAGCGGCGGGTCGGCCGACACCGGGCAGAACGCGCTGATCGTCACGCCGATGTCGTCCCGGCCGTCGGCCAGCGTGAGCAGCGTGACCCCGGCGGGCCAGGCGCCCAGGGCGTCCAGGAAGCCGGGCAGCACCGCCGCGTCGGCCGGCTCCGCGCGGGCTGACGGCGCCGGCACCGGA
>JASHQA010000170.1 GCA_030037785.1 Streptosporangiaceae bacterium | reverse complement strand
GAGCGGCTGCCGGCCGTGCGGGCGCTGCTACCCGACGCCGACCCCGTTCCCGCCTATACCTGCCCCGTACCGGCTGATCCTCCCGACGCGGAAACAGCCGCGGCGCAGGCCCTTCGCGGCCACCTGGAGTGCCGCGGACCGGTGACGGCGGCGGCGCTCGCGTCGGCGTGCGGGCTGCCCGAAGGGCTCGTCGGCCGCGGTCTCGCGGCGCTGGAGGCGGAGGGGTTCGCGATCCGCGGCCGGTTCAGCACCGTGCCGCGCGTGATCGGGGGCGGCGCGGAGGAGTTCTGCTCGCGCCGGCTGCTGTCGCGCATTCACGCCTACACCCGCCAGCGGCGCCGGCGGGAGGTTGAACCGGTCACCGCGCGGGATTTCATGCGGTTCCTGCTGCGCTGGCAGCACGTCGCGCCCGGCACCCGGCGGGAAGGCCGGTTCGGCCTGCTGTCGGTCATCGAGCAGCTGCAGGGGTTCGAGCTGGCCACCGGGGCCTGGGAGAGTGCGGTGCTGACCGCGCGCGTCGATGGCTACCGCCGGGAGTGGCTGGACGAGCTGTGCACGTCCGGGCAGGCGTGCTGGGGTCGGCTGTCGGTCAGGGACGCCGAACCTGCCGCCGAGCCCCGACGGAGCGGGCTGACCCCATCCCGCGCCACGCCGATCACGCTGGCGCTGCGCGATGACCTGCCGTGGCTGCTGCGCGCGGCGCGCGGCGAGACCACCCCAGCCGAACCTGCCGACGGCCGGACCAGGGAGGTGCTGGACGCGCTGCGCTCCCGCGGCGCCCTCTTCCGCACCGATCTGGCGACGTTGACGGGTCGGCTGCCGAGCGAGGTGGATGAGGCGTTGTGGGACGCGGTCGCCCGCGGGCTGGTGACCGCGGACGGGTTCCGCGCCGTCCGGGTGCTGCTGCGGCGGGGGGGCGCGGAGCGGTACGCCCCTACCGTCGGACTGCGCCGCGGCCTGCGCGCCAGCACCGGTGCCTCGGGTCGCTGGTCGCTGCTGCCCCCGCCGCTGGCCGGTGCCGATCGGGACGAGCTGGCCGAGGCGGTGGCGCAGCAACTCGCGGCTCGCTGGGGCGTGGTGTTCCGGGACCTGGTCGCCAGGGAGACCCTCGCGGTGCCGTGGCGGAACGTGCTCTGGGCGTTCCGGCGGATGGAAGCTCGGGAGACGGTCCGCGGCGGCCGGTTCGTCACCGGCTTCAGCGGTGAGCAGTACGCCCATCCGGACGCGGTCGAGGTGCTCAAGGCGGTCCGCCGGCAGCAGCACTCCGGGGAGATCGCACACCTGTCAGCCGCCGATCCGCTGAATCTCACCGGCATCGTGCTGCCCGGTCCGCGCGTCCCGGCGATCGGCGCCAACACCGTCACGTTCATCGACGGCGCCGCCGCCTAACCCGGCCCGTGACCGTCCGGTCGGCGGCCGGCGTGCACGACCAGCACCGGTCGCGGCGAGCGCGAGGCGACGTTGGCCGCGACACTGTCGGCGATCCGGCCCCCGAGCCGGCCGTGGCCGTGCGAGCCGATGACGATCAGGCTCGCCTGGTGGTCATCCGCCGCGTCCACGACAGCCTTCCAGGCGGGTGTGCCCTCGACGGCGAGGGGCTGCGCCGCAAACCCAGCCGAGGTGGCCAGCGCGGCGCCGTGCGCGGCGGTGTGCTCCGCCGCCTGCCGGACGTCGTCGGCGCAGGCTGCGTCGAATCGTGTGCCGGGCTCTGGCACGAAGCCGACGCCGAACGTGCGCCACACCGTCAGGACGACCGCGTCGCGCCGGTCAGGCAGCTGCTGGCCGGCCTCGGCGATCGCGTGCGCGGCGAGGTCGGAGCCGTCGTAGGCGAACAGCACCGGGCCGGTCCTGGCCGCGTGAGTCGGGACCGGGTGCCGGCGCGGACGAGCCGCCAGCGACGCGGCGACCCGGCCGCCGCTGTCCACGCTGGCAATGGCGGCTGCCGCCGCCTCGGCGAGGGCCGGGCGGACCTTGCCGGTGCGGAGCGCCGCTAGCAACGCGGGTGAGTCCCACGCGGGCTGCTGGCCGCCCATCCACCGTGCCAGCGCCGGCGCGGGCGGCCGCACCCGGCCGAGCAGGTAGAGCAGGATCCCGGCGACGGCGCCCCCGGCTGACAGGCCAAAGCAGATCCACAGCGCGGTACTCATCGCCGGCGTCGGCAGGCCGGTCAGCGTCGTGGCGAAGTGCACCAGGATCGGCACGATCATGAACGCGGCCACCGCGCGCAGCAGTTCGAGGATCGCGAACACGCGCTGGATCGAGGCCGAGCGGAGCGAGAAGCCGGCCAGGAACAGCGCCGGCGTCACGGAGGCGCCGATGCCGACGCCGGTGAGCCCCGAGCCGATCAGGGTGAGCATCTCGCTGGGTGGGATGGCGCTGCGGAGCACGAGGACTCCGGCCGCCAGGAACACCAGTCCGGTCAGCGCGAAATAGTGGATGAGGCGCTTGTCGAACACCGCGCCGAAGGCCACTCCGGTAACGACGGCGGCGATGAGTTCAGGGACGTAGAGCAGGCCGAGGTGCAGCGGCGGGTAGCGGGCGGCGAGAACGGTTGCGGTCAGCGCGATCGCTGAGGTCGACGCCGCGGCCGCGCAGACCGCGACGATGATCCCGCTCACCGGGATCGTGCTGGCCAAGTTGCGCACCGTCAGCAGCGGGCGCCTGGCGCGGTACTGATAAACCCACAGGGTCGCGATCAGGACCAGCCCCACTAGCAGCGGAATCACCGCGACCGGGTCGAGGAACCTGTGGGTCAGCAGCTCCGCGGCGCCCCAGAAGGCGGCCACCGAGCCGGCCGCGGCCAGGCCGATGGCGAGCCCATCCCGCGGTGCGCTGGGGTCAGCCGGCGGGGCATCCTGGAATGTCAGCAGCGACATCAGCAGGCCGGCCGCGGCGATCGCGGCCACGATCCAGAACAACGGCCGCCACGCGTGAAACGACGCCTGGGCGCCACCGACCAGCGGCCCGGCCGCCACGGCTCCGAAGATACAGATGTTCAAGATCACCGCGGTCCAGCGCAGCTTCGCTGCCGGGAAGCCGAGGAACAGGGGCGGCGCGGCGGCGATCAGCAGCATGCTCGTGAACAGGCCCTGCAGCACGTGCCCGGCGATGAACATGCCCGCGCCCGTGGCGGCGGCCGCGAGCACCGAGCCGAGGACGAGCGCGCTGGCGTACCCGAGCAGCAGCCTGCGCTGGGGCAGCAGCTGGGCAAGCTGGACCGCCAGCACCGTGCCCACCGCGTACCCGGCATTCGCCAAGCCAGACGCCAGGCCGATCGTCTGGCGGCTCATGTGCAGCTGAACGGCGATGATCGGCGTCAGCGGCTGCAGCGCGGACGACAAGCCCAGGTAGGGGACCAGGAACAAGATGACCATGGCCGCCGACGGCGCATAGTCGCCGGCCAGCGGGCCCGGTCGCCACGGCTGCGGCCGCCGGCCCGGCGCCTCGGGAGGCAGCGGCGCAGTCGAGTTCCGTAGCCGGGCCATCAGCGCATGGTTGCCGGCCAGTGGTTCCGGCGGGATGGCGGGTCGGCTGGGAGGCGGAGTTGCCCGGTTGCCGCGGAATGCCCGTCCTGGGCCATCGTGGCCGCTGGGTACGATCTGGCGCCATGGCCGTCCCCGCCGTCGCTGCCGACCCGGACGTCGTGTTCCTGGTGCTGACCGGTGTCACCGGCTGCCGGCCTGGACGTGGCGGGCCGCGAGGAGCTGCTGGTGAGCCCGGACGACCTGCGCCAGCCTCAGCCAGGCCTGGCCACCGTGCTGGTCACGCGGGCACGCCGGACGCTGGGCAGCGGTCTCCGGCCGGATCCGATAACGTCGCCTAGCACCAAATCCGAGCACCGGGACTGGGGGCGCGAACCATCGCGCGTCGACCGCTCCGGCGTGCATACTGCGACACCAGGCGGCTTTTGGTGCCGCATCGTCATCCCTGCAGGAGGGCAGCCGCCGGATGGCCGTCGTCGTCGCGTTCCTGTTGCTGGGGATCGGATCCGGCGGCCTCATCTCCGGCATCGGGATAGGTGTCGTGCTCAGCTATCGTGGTGCCGGAGTCATCAATCTTGCCGCCGGCGCGATTGCGATGCTGGCCGGGTTCTTCTTCTGGGCGATCCGCCTCGGGGAGTTTGCCAGCCTTCCCACGGCCCCCGCCGTCATCCTCACGCTGCTCTTCGCGGCCTTCGTGGGCGTGATTTTCGACCTGCTGGTGGTCCGCCCGCAGCGGACCAGCACCCCGCTCGCCAAGCTGATCGCCACGCTCGGCGTGCTGCTGGCCTGCCAGGCCGGCGTCGTGCTGGTGTTCGGACCGGCGGCTCGGCCGCAGCCGACGGTGCTGCCGACCCAGAACGTCATGATCGGCGGCGCCCCGGTCCCGGTGTACAACTTCGTGATCGGCGGCATCCTGCTCGTCATCACTCTCGCGCTCATCGCCGCGTACCGCTGGACGAAGTTCGGCACCGCCACCCGAGCAGCGGCCGAGAATGAGGCGCACGCGATGCTGATGGGGCTCTCTCCTGACTCGCTGTCGCTGCTCAACACCGTCCTCATGAGCACGCTCATGGGCGTCGTCGGGCTGATCGGCGCCTCGGTCATCGAGGTGGACCCGACGACGCTGCCGCTGCTGATCGTGCCGGGCCTGGCCGCGGCGATCTTCGGCAGGTTCACGTCATTCGGCGCCACGTTCATCGCCGGCATCCTGATCGGCATGGGTGAGTCGCTGTTGCTCTACGCGACGACCCAGCCCTGGTTCCCCAACCAGGGCCTGCCGGGCATCCCCATTCCTGGCGGGCAGGAGCTGCTGTCGTTCATCATCCTGGTGATCGCCATGTTCATCCGCGGCGGGAAGATCGTCGCCAGGGGCGACGTGCTGGACCGCCGGCTGCCTCGTGCGCCCATGCCGGTGCATCCGGTGCGCAGCACACTGATCTACGGCGCGATCGCGGCCGTTGCGCTGCCGGTGCTACCCGCGCCGTTCCGTGCCGCCCTGACGACGTCGCTCATCTGGGCGGTCGTACTGCTGTCGCTGGTGATCATCACCGGCTACCTGGGTCAGGTGTCGGTGGTTCAGCTCGCGCTCGGTGGCGCGGCGGGATTCGCGGTCTCGGACTTCGCCACCCATTTCGGCATCGGCTTCCCGTGGGCGCCGATCATGGGCGTCCTCGGCGCGGCGCTGCTCGGATTCGTCTGCGGCATCCCCGCGCTGCGCATCCGCGGTGTCAGCCTGGCGGTGGTGACCCTGGCCGCGGCGGTAGCGATCGAGGACTTCTGGTTCGGGAACAGCAGCTTCGGCGGTGGCGCCGGGGTGACCGTGCCGTCGCCGTCACTCTTCGGGTTCAGCATCGGCCCGAATGCGTCGTTGCCGGGTCTCGACGGCGCCGAGCCGAGCCCGGTCTACGGCTGGTTCGTGCTCGTCGTGCTCTGCGTGGTCGCCTTGCTGGTGTGCAACCTGCGGCGGAGCGCGATCGGCCAGGACATGCTGGCTGTGCGGGCCAACGAGCGAGCGGCCGCCGCGGCCGGTGTCAACATCAGCCGGACCAAGCTGCTGGGATTCACGCTGTCGGCCGCGATAGCCGGGGTCGGCGGCGTGCTGCTCGCGTACCAGACCGGCTGGATCACCCCGGACAGCTACGACACGTTCACGTCGCTGGCGCTGATCGCGTTCGCCTACATCTCCGGCATCACCACGGTCGCTGGGGCGGTCTTCGGCGGGCTGATCTTTACCAGCGGCCTGGTCGCGTTCGCGCTGCAAGACTGGTTCGGCCTGCAGGGTGAGTGGTTCTCACTGGCCGCTGCGCTGCTGCTCATCGTCATGCTGGCCCAGCCCCAGGGCATGGCGACGGCGCTGTTCTACCGCGGGCGCGATCAAGCCCGCGACCCTGCCCTGGGCTCCGAGGTGTTGGCATACCCTCGACGTGCCGATGTGTCCGGCCAGTGATCGGGAGTGAGACGTGGATCGCAAGCTGCGAGTCGTCGTGGTCGGGGGCGGCATCGGGGGCCTGACGGCGGCGCGGGCGCTACTGCGGCGCGGGCTCGAGGTGCACGTCTACGAGTCATCCCCGGAGCTGAAGGAGATCGGAGCCGGGGTCGCGCTCGGTCCTAACGCCATGAAGGCACTGCGGTCGCTCGACCTCGAGGACGCGGTCCGGGGCATCGGCTACCACGCCCCGGTCCAGTTCCTGCGCACCTGGAAAGGCCGGATGATCTCGAAAACGGACGCGACGCTGGCCGCGCAGCGTTTCGGTGCAAACGGCTGTACCATCCACCGGGCGGACCTGCTGGACGTGCTCGCGCAGTCCGTCCCCGTCGGCGCGGTGCACCTCAGCGCGCGCTGCGAAGCCGTCACGACGAGCGACTCGGGTGCGGCTGCGCGCTTCACCGACGGCACCGAGGTCGAGGCCGACGTGATCGTCGGTGCCGACGGGATCCACTCCGCGGTCCGCACGAGCTTGTTCGGTCCCGATGCGCCGCAGTTCACGGGCCGGATCTGCTACCGCAGTGTCATCCCCGTGGCCGAGCTGCCGGCGAAAAGGCTGGAGCCCTACGAGGGCCTGTGGCTCGGACCGCACGGCACGCTGGTCGTCTACGGCGTTCGACGGGGCGAGCTCGTCAACATCGTTGCGCACTACGAGGACGCGACCTACCAGCATGAGTCGTGGATCGCCGAGTGCGATCGCGGGGAGATACTGGAGCGCTACCGCGGGTGGCACGCGTCGCTGCAGGAGATCTTCGGTGCAGGCGACATCTGGTACAAATGGGCGCTGTACGACCGTGACCCGATCGCGGTCTGGACCAGGGGCCGGGCCACGGTTCTCGGCGACGCCGCGCACCCGATGCTGCCGTACCTCGGCCAGGGCGCCGGGCAGGCGATCGAGGACGGCTGCGTCCTCGCCGCGGCACTCGACAAGCTCGGTGCCGACCCGAGCGCCGCGCTCCAGCTCTACGAGCGCTCCAGGCGACCGCGCGCAAGCCGGGTGGTGCTCACGTCGCGGTCGCGAGGCGACGACAATCACCTGGTCTCACCCGTCGCCGCGCTGAAGCGGGACGTGGCCATCGCGGTCCGCAAGCGGCTCGGTTCGGACGTCACCGGGCGGGGCGAGGGCTGGATCGCCGAGTACGACGCGGGCTCTCCGGCGGCTCTCGCGGGGTAGCCGGATCGCGGCGGCAACCCGTTCGCCTGCCACACCGACGCGCTGAGGACCAGCTTCCCTTCCAGGGCGATGCTGGCTGGGACCGCATAACTGGCCAGACAGCGATACCGGCCGCGCGGGAAGTATCTGCGGCCGATGTCCCCGGTGAGCACACAGGCACCCGCTGCCGACGCCGTGTCGAGGTAAGCGCTGACCTGGGCGGCGAGTTCGCGGTCGTACCAGACGTCGCCCGCCAGCACCACCTGAGTGGCTGGGTCGGCGGCGCTGATGTCGGCAACGCAGCCGGGCCGGGGCACGCCGTTGGCTGCCGCGTTGAGTCCGATCGCGGCCTGGCCGAGCGGGTCGGTCTCGCAGGCGACAACGCTGGCCGCGCCGGCCCTGGCGGCCGCGATCGCCACCAGGCCGGAGCCGGAGCCGAAGTCGAGGACGCTGCGGCCGGTCACGAGCGCCGGGTGGTCGAGCAGGTAGCGGGCAAGTGCCTGACCGCCCGGCCACGGAACGCCCCAGAACGGCGGCGCGAGCCCGGCCCGGCCGAGGTGGCGCTCGGTCTGTGCCCAGAGGGCGTAGATGTCGTCTGCCTGGTACAGGCTGATTTCCGGCACGAACGGCACCGCCGCGAGCCGAGTGGCTGACCGGACGAACGACATCGGCGTCACGATGTCATCTTCGCTGCTGACGGGCCCGAGACGGCGGGAAACGTCGCCGCGGGGGTGCGCGCCCGAGTCAGCGCTGGTCGGGTTGCTGGCGGTGGCTGTGCGGCGGGAGGTCGGCGATCTGGTGCAGGATGTGATCTCCCTCGGAGAAGAAGTCGAGCTCCCCGCTAGCCGGGTCCGCGAGCAGCCGGTCGATGCTTGCCGCCGCGACCCCGGCGCGCTGCTCCAGCAGCGTGAGGTGCGGCAGCCGGTCGCCGTGCCGATGCGTCGCGGGCAGGCTGAGCGCCTGCTGCACCGCAGCCAGAAAGTGCCGGACGGCGGCGTAACACGGCGCACCCGGTCCTGGACCGCGCGCAGCGCCGGTGTCGGCCACGTTCCGTCTCCCGGCCGTCGCTCGCTGCGGAGTCACGGTGACTGCCAGGAGCGACGAGCCACGGGCACTGTCTCACGTTTCGCAGTCAATTCATAGCTATGTGTAACCGTGTCGTGCTGCACCAGAGCCCGGTGCGGGACGAATTCGCGCTGCGGTGCCATTGACCAATCAAATGAAGAGAATTTTAATACCGCTATGGGCCGGATAGCTGGCGTCACCGCGGACCAGACCCGCGAGCGACTGCTCCGCGCGGCCGCCGATGTATTCGCCGAGCGCGGGTATGACGGCACGCGGGTAGCCGACATCGCGGCGGCGGCCGGGGTCAGCAACGGCGCCCTGTACGCGCACTTCGACTCGAAGGTGGACCTGCTGCTGGCGGCGCTGCGCGCGCACGGCAGACGGGTCCTGGCCGACCTGCTGGCTGCCGATCCCGGCAGGCCCGTCACCGAGCTGCTGCTGCAGGCCGGCCGGTCGCTGCCGTGGCGGTGCGACGCTCGCGGCTACCTCGTGGTCGAGGCGCTGATGGCTGCGCGCCGCGACAGCGACGTCGCCGGGCCGATGCGCGACTACACCGCCGAGCGGGCTGACTGGCTGGCCGGCTTGATCGAGGCCGGCCAGGCAGCAGGCGAAGTGGACCCCGCCCTGTCGGCGGCGGCGGTGGCCCACTTCTGCCTGCTGCTGGCGCTGGGCAGCTCGCTGCTGCCGGCCGACCTGCATCCGGTGGACGACGAGGAGTGGGCCGCGCTGCTGGCCCGGGTCGTGACCGCCGTGGCCTGGCCGGCCGCGGACCGCGACCCCGACCAGTCGGCTGCACTGCACGACGAGAGCGTCAGCAGGCGCTCGCAAAGATGGCAGGAGGAGGGTGCCACATGACAGACCGCAAGAGCCCCACCGCCGTGCTGCGCGAAGGCCCGCGTGCCCTGAGCGACGAGCAGGTGCGGGAGATCGAGGAGTCAGATCTCAAATCGGTCCTGGACGTCGACATCGACGACGTGATCGAGTACGTGCACAAGGACCTGAAGTCGCTGCCCGACTTCACCACGCTGTATCGCAAGTACCTGAAGCAGCGGTGGGACGTGTACGAGCTGGACTTCACCCAGGACAAGATCGACTGGACCGAGAAGATGAGCGCGGAGGAGCGCGAGTCGTTCATCGCCGTCTCCTCCGGCTTCCATCACGGCGAGCGCCAGGTCGAGATCGAGCTGCCGGTGTTCATGATCGGGGCAACCGAGGAGGAGAAGCTGCACATCGCCGCGCAGATCGAGGACGAGGCGCGGCACACCGTCTTCTTCGACCGCTTCTACCGCGAGGTCGTCGGCCTGTCCGGCGACGACATCATGGGCGTTCTGGACGCGTCGTTCCCCTGGGTGTCTGAGACGTTCGTGGGGCCATTCGGGCTGCTCGCCTACCAGGCAGACGAGGTACGGCGGAACCCGTACGACGAGCGAGCGCGGGTGCGCTACGGCACCAACTACTTCCTGTGGATCGAGGGCGTGCTCGCACTGTCGGTCATGAAGGTCACGCTGTCGTACGCGCGCTGGCGCGGCTTCCTGCCCGCGTACTACACCGGCTTCACGGCGACCTGCCGGGATGAGTCACGGCACGTGCAAGGCGGCATGCGGTACTTGCAGGACGCGGTCCGCAAGGATCCGACGATGATCAACGAGATTCACGACACACTGCGGACGATCCTGTCGCTGGCGGGCGTGGCGAGTCGCCGGATCTACTTCGAGCCGCTGGGCTGGACCGAGGAAGAGGTCACCGTCCTGTTCTTCCAGCAACTGCGGCGCAAGCTCAACGACGTCGGCATCGGCCTCGCCCCGGACATCGAGGAGATGCTGCAGTTCGTGCAGCCACAGCTGGCGGGTGGGTGAGCCATGACAGAGCCGAGGTTTTTCAGCAGGGAGTGGGCCGGTGCGGTCCGCGAGGCGCTCGTCGCCGGTCCCTCGGAACCCGTTCGAGCCGGCAAGCTCCAGGAGTACTGGGACTTCTTCGAGATGATCAAGGGCATGTACCCGGCATCCTGGGCGCTCGGGTGCCCTGACCTACCCGCCGAGCTCGGGGGCCGCCCGGCCTACCTGGTCGTCAGGTGGGGCGGGGGCACGGTCACCGACTGCCAGATCGTCGGACCCGACGACCCGCTCGAGGCTACCTACGTACTCGGCATGGCGTATGCCGACTGGCGGGCGCTGCACGACGGCTACGACGCGCAGCGCACCGTCATGTACCGGAAGATCCTGCTCGAGGACGGCAGCCTGCTCGAGTTCTTCAAGACGATTTACTTCTTTGTGGAGTGCCTCGCGGTCATCGGCGCGGTGCCGGCCAGCTACCCCGAGCTCGCGCGGGCTACCTGAACACCGGCCCGCGGACCGGGCGGGAACGGGCTCGCTGCCACCGCGGTCGCTGGTGAGGCGAGCCCACGTTCAGCGCCGGGCCTGGGCTTTCGCGCCCGGTGCCAGGTGCGGCGCGCGGTGAGCCACCACGACTATGCCTGCGCTCATCACGATCAGCGAGATGACCTCGCCTGCGATGCCCGCGGCCGTGCTGCTGAGCCGCTCGTCCAGCCAGAGCGCGGCCAGGGCGATGGAGATCAGCGGGTCACAGACCGTGATGATCGCCATGACGGGCGCGATCAGCGCGCCGGTCTGGAACGCGTTCTCGTTGAGCAGGAAGCCCAGCGGGCCGACGACGGCGAGGGCATAGATGGGCCAGTCAGTCAGGATGCCCGTCAGGCCGCCGGCCGTGTCGGAGACGACGAGCTTGATCAGGAAGGCGGCGACGCCGTAGCAGATGCCGCACGCCAGCGCCAGGGCTAGCGGTCGCAGCCGGTCACCGCGCCGGGCTACCGCGAGGCAGCCGCCGACGGCCGCAGCGAGCCCGGCGGCGAGCGGCAGCACCACGAAGAACCCGACGCTGGGATGCCCGTTCGATGGCCGGCCGATGACGAGGAAGCCCGCCACCCCGGCGGCGGTGGCGATGACACCGCCGAGCACGATCGGGTCATACCGGTGGGCCAAGTAGGCGCTGATCAGCACGGCGAAGACCAGGTCGCACACCAGCAGGGGCTCGACCAGCGCGAGCGGGCCGAATCGCAGCGCGAGCACCTGCAGGACGAAGCCGGCCACGATGCCGCCGATCGACGCCAGCCACAGCGGCTGGCGGACGAGGTCGAGGAATATCCTCGGTGACAGTGCCTGCCGCCGCTTCACTCGCTTGGTGCTCCGCTGGTCGGCCACCGACGCGATCCCCAGCACGAGCGCCGCGGCGAGGCCGAGCACGATGGATGCCGACGCGGACAACTGCCGCCCACCCCCGGAATTCCGCCCGCACGTCGTTGCGGGGCTGAACCTACCCAGAGTGAGCGGTTTCATGGTTGGCGGGGCGTCGCCCGGACCGTCGCAGTCCTCGGCGCGCTGGCGATCATCGGTGCCGGGTTCAACGGGGCCAGCTTCCTCACCTACGGAGAGGCGTTCAGCTCGATGATCACGGCCGGGCTGAGACCGCTACTGCTCGAAGTCGGCGAGCGGCCGGACCTCGATCCGGCCGCGATGCGCCATCGGGTGGGTCCGGGCGACGTCGATCGCCTCGTCTAGGTCCGCGCACTCGAGCAGGTCGAAGCCGACGATAGCCTCCTTGGTCTCGGTGAACGGGCCGTCGG
>JASHQA010000169.1 GCA_030037785.1 Streptosporangiaceae bacterium | reverse complement strand
GGGCGGGGCGCGCGTGGCGCACGTGGCAGCCGGGGCCCCGCCGCCCGCAGCGCGGCCATGCTGCTGAGCACCCGGACGTGCACCGTCTCCGGTACGACCTGATGCAGCGCCTCGGTCAGCTCGGCCACCGTCTCGCAGACCCTGGCGCGGTATGCGGGCGGCCGCAACCGCGGCATCGTCAGAGCGGGCCTGCCGCGCCCCACGCCGAGCGGCATGATCAGGGCGCCGAGCAGGATCGACGTCTGGCTGCGCAGGCTCGACCGGTAGGCCGGCTGGGCCGCAGGGCTCAGCAACAGCTCCACGAGCGCGCCGCGCCGACGACGCACCAGGCGGACCTGAACGACGTCTGACCAGGGCAGGTAGACCTGGCGGAGCTTCGGCCGCTTGCGCTGCCGCCGCGAGCCCAGCAGCACGCCGCGCCGGTCGGCCCAGAACGCGAGCCGCCTGGAGGTCAGGATGACGCCGGCCGCGACGCAGATCGCCAGGAACAGGCCGCCGACCTCGCAGCTGGCGAGCCACAGCGGCGGCAGTCGGCCGTCCACCTCGATGCTGACGAGCGCGACGAGCGCGCAGAGGATGAGGAACCAGATGGGAAACAGCCACACGTAGCCGCGCGGATACCTGCTGCCAGGCCCCTTTACCATGCACGCCACGGTGTCGTCCACAGCCGCTCCCCTGCGATCCCAGCCTGATCATGGGATGCGCGGGGGGCCGCTGGCAAGTCACAGTTTGGGTGCACCTGAACCGCGGGCGCACGGACCGGCGACCGTGCCGCCGGGGCCAGCGCGTTCCCCCGATCGTTGTGTCCTAACCTGAGGGTCGGCTAGGCGTCGGCATCCGGACCAAGGGGACACACGCATGCATATCGCCGAGATCACGCGGCAGCAGACCAGCGAGCGGGCGGCCCTGCTGACCGTCGACTCCTACACGGTGCACCTGGATCTGACCCGAGGTGAGTCGGTGTTCGGGTCGACGTCGGTGATTGTCTTCGACTGCACCGAGCCGGGCACGCCCAGCTACGCCGACCTGATCGCCGAGACGGTGCACGAGATCACCCTCAACGGCGCGCCGATCGACCCCGCCACCGCGTGCGCCGACGGGCGGATCGCGCTGCCGGGTCTCGCCGCGCGCAACGAACTGCGCGTCGTCGCGGACTGCGGGTACGCGACCGACTCCAAGGGCATGCACCGCGCTGTCGACTCGGCCGACGGCAACGTCTACTGCTACACGAACTGCGAGCCGGCCGACGCCCGCCGGGTCTTCGCGAGCTTCGAACAGCCCGACCTGAAGGCGACGTTCGCGTTCGGAGTCACCGCGCCGGCGCACTGGGTCGTGCTGTCGAACCAGCCTGCGCCCGAGCCCGAGCCGGCCGGTGACGGCGTCGCGGTGTGGCGGTTCGCGCCCACCCCGCGGATCTCGACGTACCTGACCGCGGTCGTGGCCGGCGAGTACCACCTGGTCCGGGACACGCACACCACGCCGGACGGGCAGGTCATCCCGCTCGGGCTGGCCTGCCGGGCGTCGCTGGCGCCCTACCTCGAGGCGGCCGACGTGTTCGCGGTCACCCGAGCGGGCCTGGACTACTACTCCCGGCTGTTTGAGTCCCGTTACCCGTTCGCGAAGTACGACCAGGTGTTCGTGCCGGAGTTCAGCGCTGGCGCGATGGAGAACGTGGGCTGCGTGACGTTCTCCGAGCGGATGCTGTTCCGGTCGAAGGTGACCGGCCAGATGTACGAGCTGCGGGCCACCGTGATCCTCCATGAGATGGCGCACATGTGGTTCGGCGACCTGGTGACGATGAAGTGGTGGGACGACCTGTGGCTGAACGAGTCGTTCGCCGACTTCAGCGCCGCGCTGTCGAGCGCAGAGGCCACCAGGTTCACGGACGCGTGGACAACCTTCTGTGCGAGCCGCAAGACGTGGGGCTACCGGCAGGACCAGCTGCCGACGACGCACCCGATCGCGGCAGACGTGCCGACGCTGAGCGAGGCGATCGCCAACTTCGACGGGATCAGCTACGCCAAGGGCGCGTCGGTGCTCAAGCAGCTGGTCGCCTACGTCGGGCGGGACGCCTTCTTCGCCGGCATCCGGGCCTACTTCGCCCAGCACGGCTGGGGCAACGCCACGCTGGCCGACCTGCTGCGCGCGCTCGAGGCCAGCTCGGGCCGCGACCTCGGCGACTGGGCCAAGACCTGGCTGCTGACCGCGGGGCCCAACACGCTGCGCAGCGAGTTCGCGGTGGACGCCGACGGGAGGTTCACCGAGTTCGCGGTGCTGCAGGAGGCGGCTGCGGAGCACCCGACGCTGCGGCCGCACCACATCGCGATTGGCCTGTACAACCGCACCGGGGCCGCCGGGGAGCGCGGTGTGGGCCGCGAGCGCGGGGAGCGCGGCGTGGGCGGGGAGGGCGGGAGCGGGCCGCTGCTGCGCACGCACCGGGTGGAGGTGGACGTGGCCGGCCCGCGCACGCAGGTGCCGGAGCTGGCCGGGCTGCCGCAGCCGGACCTGATCCTGCTGAACGACGACGACCTGGGGTACGCCCTCGTCCGGTTCGACGAGCGGTCGCTGGCGACAGCGGCCCAGTCCATCGGGGCGCTCGACGCCCCGCTCGCCCGCGCGGTGTGCTGGAGCGCCCTGCTGGACATGGTGCAGCACGCCGAGCTGTCGGTTCCGGCCTTCGTGCGCATCCTGGTCGGCGGCATGAGCCGGGAGCCGTCGGTCTCGATGCTGCAGTCGCTGCACCTGGCCGTGGCCCGGCTGCTGGCCGCCACCGCTGACCCGGACTGGGTGCCGACGGGCAAGGAGTTGCTGGCGACGCGGGCACTCGAGCTGCTCGCGGCCGCGGAGCCGGGCAGCGACCACCAGCTCGCCTGGGTCCAGCTGCTGAGCTGGACCGCGGTGACGCCGTCACAGCTCGACTTCCTCGCCGGTCTGCTCGTGGGCCGGACGGTCCCGCCGGGTCTCGCCGTCGACACTGAGCTGCGCTGGGCGCTGCTGCGACGCCTGGCCGCGACGGGCCGGACCGGCGACGCGGAGATCGCCGCGGAGCTGGCGCGGGATCCGACCGACGCAGGTCGGCGGCACGCAGCGGCGAGCCGGGCGTCGATCCCCGACGCCGCGCACAAGGCGGCGGCGTGGCGGCTGCTGGCGGAGTCCGGGGAGCTCGGGCACGAGGGCGTGATGGCCGTGGCCGCTGGCTTCGGGCAGCCTGAGCACGCCGAGTTGGTCGGCGCGTACGTCGAGCCATATTTCGCCGCGCTGCCGGACATCTGGCAGACCAGGGGCGACCACATGAAGCGCCTGCTGGCCGACGCGCTGTTCCCGGCCACTGCCGCGTCGCCCGAACTGGTGTCGCGCGTGGACGAGTTCCTCGCGGCGGAGCAGCGCCCGTCGTCGATGGTGCGGGTCCTCGTCGAGCGGCGCGATATGGTCGAGAAGGCGCTCCGCTCCCGGGCGCTGCCGGGCTGAGTACGCACGGGGAGAACCGATGGCGATCGCGGATATCACCAGGGACGAGACCGTCACGCGGGCCGGTCTGCTGCGCGTCCAGTCCTACGACGTCGAGCTCGACCTCACCGGCAGCGGCGAGACGTTCCGGTCGTCGTCGGTGATCCGGTTCGACTGCACCGAGGCCGGGGCTGCCAGTCACGCCGACCTGGTCGCGGCGGCGGTGCATGAGGTCACGCTGAACGGAACGCCGATCGACCCGGCGACCAGCTGGGTCGACGGCCGGATCGCGCTCGCCGGGCTGGCGCGCAGCAACGAGCTGCGAGTCGTGGCTGACTGCCGCTACGGCACCAGCGGTGTTGGCTTGCAGCGATCGGTGGACTCGGCCGACGGCCGCGTCTACACCTTCACCCACTTCGAGGCGGCGCACGCCCGCCGCGTCTTCGCGAACTTCGAGCAGCCCGACCTGAAGGCTGAGTTCGCCTTCCATATCACGGTGCCCGCGCACTGGGTCGTGCTGTCCAACCAGCCGGCGCTCGAGCCGCAGCTCGTCGGCGACGGCAGCGCTGTCTGGCACTTCCCCCCGACACCGCGGATCTCTACCTACCTCACCGCGATCGCGGCGGGCGAGTACCACGTGGTGCGCGACTCACACACCACGCCGGGCGGCCAGGTGATCCCGCTCGCCGTTGCGTGCCGCCAGTCGATGGCGGAATACCTCGACGCCGGTGACGTCTTGCTGACAACTCGGCAGGGGCTCGACTACTTCACCGAGCTGTTCGGCGGCGAGTTCCCGTTCGCCAAGCTCGACCAGGTGTTCGTGCCCGACAACGTCGGCGCGATGGAGAACGTGGGCTGCATCATCACCACCGAGTCGCTGCTGTTCCGGTCCAAGGTGACCGACACCATGTACGAGACGCGCGCGATGATAACCCTGCACGAGATGGCCCACCAGTGGTTCGGCGACCTGGTCACCATGAAGTGGTGGGAGGACCTGTGGCTGAACGAGTCCTTCGCCGAGCTGGCCGGATTCCTCGCGACCGCTGAGGCGACCCGGTTCACGCAGGCGTGGACCGCCTTCTGCGGCAGCCGCAAGATCTGGGGGTATTTCCAGGATCAGCTGCCGTCCACGCACCCGATCGCGGCCAGGGTCGCGACGCTGACCGAGGCCGAGGCGAACTTCGACGGGATCAGCTACGCCAAGGGCGCGTCGGTGCTCAAGCAGCTGGTCGCCTACGTCGGGCGGGACGCCTTCTTCGCCGGCATCCGCGACTACTTCGGCCGGCACGCGTGGGGTAACGCGACGCTCGATGACCTGCTCGCCGCGCTGTCGGCCCACTCACACCGGAACCTGGCTGAGTGGTCGAAGGCCTGGCTCGAGACCGCGGGGCCCAACACGCTGCGCAGCGAGTTCGCGGTGGACGCCGACGGGAGGTTCACCGAGTTCGCGGTGCTGCAGGAGGCGCCTGCTGAGCACCCGACGCTGCGGCCGCACCACATCGCGATTGGCCTGTACAACCGCACCGGAGCCGGCGGGGACGCCGGCCATGGCGGGGGGCGCGGCCACGGCGGGCAGCGCGGCGAGGGCGAGGATCGCGGGCCGCTGCTGCGCACGCACCGGGTGGAGGTGGACGTGGCCGGCCCGCGCACGCAGGTGCCGGAGCTGGCCGGGCTGCCGCAGCCGGACCTGATCCTGCTGAACGACGACGACCTGGGTTACGCCATCGTCCGGTTCGACCGGCGGTCTCTCGGCACCCTCAAGACGTCGATGGGTGCGTTCGCCGACAGCCTCGCCCGCACGATCTGCTGGGGCGCGGTGGCAGACATGGCGACCCAGGCAGAGCTGTCGGTTCCGGCTTTCGTCCGGATCGTGGCGGTCGGTATGGGCAGCGAGCCATCTGTTTCGGTGGTGCAGGGGATGCACGGCCACTTGTCCCGGCTGCTGACCACCACCGCCGACCCCGCGTGGGTGCGGCAGGGCAAGGAAGTGCTGGCCAGCGGTGCGATCGAGCTCCTTCGTGCGGCCGAGCCCGGCAGCGACCACCAGCTGGCCTGGGCACAGCTGCTGGCGTGGACCGCCGTCACCGCCGACCAGCTGGCGCTGATCGCCGACCTGCTTGCTGGCCGGGCTGAGATCGCTGGCCTGGTCGTCGACGCCGAGCTCCGGTGGGCGTTCCTGGGGCGGCTCGCGACCACCGGCCGCGCTGGTGACGCGGAGATCGACGCCGAGCTTGCCCGGGACCACACGGACGCCGGCCGGCGTAGCGCGCTGGTCGCGCGCGCGTCGATACCCGACGCGGCCCACAAGGCGGCCGCGTGGCGGCAGCTCGCGGAGTCCGGTGAGCTCGGGCTCGAGGAGTGCGCCATGGTCGCGCGCGGGTTCAACGCGGCCGAGCACGCGGACCTGCTGGCGCCGTTTGCCGAGCGGTACTTCCAGCAGCTGCCCGCAATCTGGACCAGCCGCGAGGACCCGCTGCGAGCGATCCTCGCCCAGGGCCTGTTCCCGTACTCTGCGGCGGGAACGGAGCTGCTCGGGCGGATCGAGGAGTTCCTGGCGCAGCCCGACCTCGACCCCGCGCTCAGCCGGGCGGTGATCGAGGGCCGCGACATGGTCGAGAAGGCGCTCCGGTCCAGGGAACTGCCCGGCTAGCCACACGTCGATGCAGATCGCCGAGATCACCAGGGCCGAGACGGCTGACCGGGCGACGCTGCTGCACGTGGACTCCTACGAGGTCACGCTCGACCTGACCCGCGGCGACGAGGTGTTCGGCTCCAGGTCGGTGATCAGGTTCGGCTGCGCGCGGCCCGGTGCCGACAGCTCGACGCACGCCGACCTCGTCGCCGCCGCGGTGCACTCGATCACCCTGAACGGCAACCCGATCGATCCGGCGACGGCCTGCGCAGCGGGCCGGATCGCGCTCACCGGCCTGGCTGCCAGCAACGAGCTGATCGTCGTCGCGGACTGCCGCTATTCCCGAGACGGCACCGGACTGCATCGCGGCGTCGACCCAGCGGACCAGAAGGTCTACACGTACACGAAGTTCGAGCCTGCCTACGCGCGAACCGTCTACGCGAACTTCGAGCAGCCCGATCTCAAGGCCAGCTTCACGATCTCGGTCGTCGCTCCCGCTGGCTGGACCGTGCTCTCGAATGAGCCCGTGGCCGACACGACGCCCGTCGGCGATCACGGCGGCGGCTCCGGCGCGGACACCGGCGGCGCCACGCTGTGGCGGTTCTGGCCGACGCCGCCGCTTCCCACCTACCTGTTCGCGGTCGTCGCCGGCGAATACCACGTCGTGCGCGGCACGCACACGACACCGCGTGGCCAGCAGGTCCCGCTCAGCCTGGCCTGCCGCGCGTCACTCGCCGCGGACCTGGACGCGGCCGACATCCTCGACGTCACCCGGCAGGGCCTGGACTACTACCCGCGGCTGTTCCAGAGCGCCTACCCGTTCGCCAAGTACGACCAGGTCTTCGTGCCCGACTACGCCGTGGGCGCCTCCGAGAACCCCGGCTGTGTCGTCTTCGCTGACTGGCTGCTGTACCGGTCGCGGGTCCCTGACAGCATGCGCCAGCTCCGCGCCAACGTGATCCTCCACGAGATGGCCCACATGTGGTTCGGCGACCTGGTCACCATGCGCTGGTGGGACGACCTGTGGCTGAACGAGTCGTTCGCGGAGTTCGCGGCCGTGTTCGCGATGGCGGAGACGACGCGTCACACCGACGCGTGGGCGACGTTCGCTGGCGGCCGGAAGGCGTGGGGCTACGGCCAGGACCAGCTGCCGTCCAGCCATCCGGTGGCGGCCGACGTCGCGACGCTCACCGCGGCGATCGCGAACTTCGACGGCATCAGCTACGCCAAGGGCGCGTCGGTGCTCCGGCAGCTCGTTGCCAGCATCGGACCCGACAGCTTCTTCGCGGGCGTCCGCGCCTACTTTGCCGACCACGCCTGGTCCAACGCCACCCTCGCCGACTGGCTGGCGGCGCTGGAGGGCAGCTCGGGCACCAGCCTCGCCGAGTGGGCGAAAGCGTGGCTGCGGACCACCGGGCCGAACATCCTGCGCGCCGACTTCACGGTGGATGACGGTGGCGCGTTCACCACCTTCGCGGTGCGGCAGGACCCGCCGGCCGCGCCGCGGCCGCACCGGATCGCGATCGGGCTCTACCGCCTGACCGACGGCGTGCTCGCGCGTTCCGACCAGGTCGAGGCCGACGTCGCGGGTGAGCGCACCGAGATCCCCGCGCTCGCGGGGCAGCGGCAGCCCGACCTGATCCTGGTCAACGACGAGGACCTGACGTACGCGATCCTCAGGTTCGACGAGCGATCGCTGCGCACGCTGACCACGTCGATCGGCCGGCTGACCGATCCGCTCGCGCGGGCGGTGTGCTGGACATCGGTGGCCGACATGGTGAGCCAGGCGGACCTGTCGGTGGCGGAGTTCGTCACCATGGTCGCGGGCGCCCTGCCGACCGAGCCGTCCGCGGCTGCGGCCCAGAACCTGCTGGACACGACCGCGGACATCCTTCGCACGCTGGCTGCTCCGGCGTACGTCGGGACCGCCGGCCGGCAGCTCGCCGCGGTGGCCGCCCGGCTGCTGGGCGCCGCCGAGCCCGGCAGCGACCTGCAGCTCGTCTGGGCCGAGCTGCTGAGCTGGACCGCGACGGCACCCGATCAGCTCGACCTGGTGGCCGGCCTGCTTGACGACCGCGCCCGGCCGCCCGGCCTGGTCGTCGGCGCCGAGCTGCGGTGGTCCCTGCTGCGCCGGCTCGCCGCTGCCGGGCGGGTGCGGGACAGGGCCATTAGCGCCGAGCTCGGCCGCGACAACACCGACGCCGGGGCGCGGAACGCGCTGGCGTGCCGTGCCGCCATCGGCGACGCGAAACACAAGGCGGCCGCCTGGCAACTGCTGACCGACCCAGCCGGTGTCCCGGCCGAGCTGCTGCGCTCGGTGGCCCGCGCGTTCTACCAGCCAGCCCAGGCCGACCTGCTGGCTCCGTACACCGAGCGCTACTTCGAGGTGTTGCCGCGGCTCTGGCAGGCCAGTGGTGGCCACCTGCGGGTGATGCGCGGCAACGCGCTGTTCCCGGTCACGGCCGCTGGTCCCGAGCTCATCGACCGGATCGACGCGTTCCTGGCCGCCGAGCCCCGCGATGCCGGTCTCGCCCGCGTCCTCATCGAGCGGCGCGACCAGGTGCGGCGAGCGCTCCGATCGCGAGCCCTGTGACCGCGATCGGTCCAAGGGGGGAACGGGGTGCCTTGTGCCCAGTCGTCCACGTCTGGCCGCAGTCGCAGTGGCCGCTCTTTTGTCGATCTCCTGACGTGGGACTACTCCGTTACGTTACTTTCTGATGACAGCAGGTAGGCAACGAAACCTCGATAACGCAGCGGTCACAGCCGACTGTGCCCCATGATGGGGAACTAGTGCACATCGGGCAGAGACGCCGCATCAGTCTCAGGAGCAACAGTCAGTATGACATCGGGTTGGCCGCAGGATCCTGGCGATCGACGGTGGCCTGCGGCTGACGGTGACGACACCGACCCGGCGCCTCGGCGCCGCGGGCGGCTGGCCACCGAGACCGGTCCGCAGACTCCGTTTCGCAGCGACGGCTCTGCCTTCGGGACGGCACATCCGAGCGGCCCCCTGCCGGTCGGGCCGATGCAGCCCGGCCGCCGGGCTGGGCGCGGCCGGTCCAGGGACGACGGCAGTAACCCGTTTGGCGCGTCCGATGCTGACTTCGACTGGATCAGCTATCTCGGCGAGGCGGGACCGGCGCAACGGACCGCGCCCACCGACCGCGCCACCGACACCGCCCGGCCGGACCGTGCGCCGCTCCCGAGGTGGCGCGGCATGGATGGGCCAGCCGACGACGCGCCGGGCCGAGCCGACAGCGGGCCGCGGCGAGCCGCCGCCCCGGACACCGCCGC
>JASHQA010000168.1 GCA_030037785.1 Streptosporangiaceae bacterium | reverse complement strand
CGCGGTGGCGGCTGGCCTCGGCCGGGATGTGCCGGGCGCGGTGGCGGCCGGCCCGCGCCGGGACGGGCCGGGCGCGGTGGCGGCCACCCGCACCTTGATCGTTGTGAGTTTTGTATGGGTCCGGCCATAGCAACGGCACTCCCATGAACAGGCGGTGGCCGCGGATGGCTGTATGCGTGGGCGGGTTATGGCAATGTTTACGCTATGCCCGATGTCAGCTTTGCGGCCGCCGACCAGACGCGGCGCGGTTATCTGTCCGTACCGGCAGCGGGGCCCGGCCCGTGGCCGGGCATTGTGGTTATCCACGAGGCGTTCGGCCTGACCGACGGGATACGCCGGGTGGCGGACGACATCGCGGCACACGGCTACCTCGCGCTGGCGCCCGACCTGTTCGACGGCAAGTCCTGGATCCGGTGCGTGCGCAGTGCGGTGCAGCAGGTGCACGCCGGGCACGGACCCGCGTTCGCGGTCATCGACGCCGCTAGGGCGTCGATGACCACACGGCCCGACTGCACCGGCAAGACCGGCGTGATCGGCTTCTGCCTGGGCGGCGGCTTCGCGCTGATGTGCGCGCCCGGCCACGGCTTCGAGGTCGTGGCCGTGAATTACGGCGAGGTGCCCAAGGATGCCGAGCGGGTGCTATCCGGTGCCTGCCCGATCGTCGGCAGCTACGGCCGCCGCGACCCGATGGGTACCGAGCACCCGGAGCGGTTGCAGCGCGCGCTCACGGTCTTGCAGGTACCGCACGACGTGGAGGTGTATCCGGGCTCCGGGCACCGGTTCATGACCGAGTCCCGAGGTGCCGGGGCCGTGCTGTCTAACCTGACCCGGATGTCATACCAGCCGGCCGACGCCGCCGACGCCTGGCGGCGGATCTTCGACTTCTTCGACCGGTACCTGGCCGGCTGATGGCCGGCTGACCGCGGCGGCTACGGTACCGGGTCGTGCCAGATGTGGCCCGCCGGGATGCTGTCGGCGAGCACGGCCGCGGTCTGCCGCACCATGGCGGGTGGCCCGCAGACATAGGCCTCGGTGTTCTCGAACGGCCCCCGCGCTCCCACCGCGTCAGGCAGGGTGCCGGTGAGCCCGGCATAGCCGGGCTGCTCGGACAGCACGGGAATCACCCGCAGGGACGGGCAGGCGGCCTCGAGCAGCTGCAGGTCATCAAGGTCGTAGAGATCGAAGTGCTGACGAGCCCCGAAGAAGAGCGTGATCTGCCGTGGCCGGGGTGCGGCCTTGTCGGTGGCGATCGCCTGCTCGATGATGGCCTTGATCGGCGCCAGGCCGGTGCCTCCGGCCAGGCAGAGCAGGTCCCGGTCGGATGAGGTCAGCGTCATGGCTCCCTCGGCCGCGCCGAGCAGCACACAGTCGCCGACGCTGGAGTGGTGCACGAGGGTATTGCTGACCAGGCCGCCAGGCACGGCCCGGACGTGCAGTTCTAGCAGTCCGCCCGGCCGTGGCGTGCTGGCCACCGAGAATGGCCGCCAGATCCGCGGCCACCTCGTGACCTGGATCGGCACGTACTGGCCAGCCTGGTAGGGAAACGGCTGTTCGGTCCGCAACCGGAGCACGGCCACGCCCGGCGATCGCAGCTCGTGGCTGACGACCTCGGCGATCCACCAGGCCGGCGAGTCCCGTACCGCCGCGGCACCTGCCCGCATCCCGGCGGCGAAATGATCCAGCGCGCCCCGCCACGCGCTCGACGTCTCTGCCGTCCAGCCGTCGCCGAGGTGTTGCTCGACCGTGTCGCGCAGCGCGGTGAAGAATGCCTCGGTGTGCTTGTCCAGCACGCCGAACCGGCGGTGCTCGCGCCCCAGCCGGGCGAGCAGGTCGGCACACTCAGGCTCGGAGCCCAGGCTCCCAACAAGCCGCCGCAGCGCCGCGAACATTCGCTCGCGCTGCGCCGTCATGCTCGTCGGGAACAGGGCTCGCACGTCCGGGCTGACGGTGAAAAGCCGCGCGTAGAAATACTCCATGGCAGCCGTACCGTCGGAGGTCACCTGTGCAAGCGTTTGCTTAACGAGCGACCAATTCACGTCTGCAACCGTGGGCGGTGTTTCCGCCGTTTTGCCATGGCTGTTGCGCGAAGCTAACCCAGGCTCCGAACTGGCATCGGAAGCGTCAATGCCGGCTACCGGAACGGGTGCCACGGCAGACTCGGTGGCCTGCGCTGGCGGACTTCCCGGCTGCCGCAAGCCGGCCAGCCGAACTGGACGTTCGGCGCGTGAGTCGGAGAATCTGCCACCGAGGGCTATTGCCACATGCTTGAGTCTTGCACCGCGCAGGTATACAGACAAGCCATTCTGGCCAAGGTCCGTCGACCCTTACTCAGCGTCACGGAATGCAGGTCGGCGACGGTTGTACGCGGCTCCGGCGCCGAGACCACAATGTTTCCCTGCGGTGGAATCTTGGGACCGCTGATGAACTGCGGCCGACGATCCGGTAAATTGCTATCTAGTACCGAACGGTCGGTATAACCTCCGGCGGTCTTTCACTAGTGCGCATTGCGCATATGAGTTCGCAATGCGCGCGCCTGACATTCCTGGTCCGTTCCGTGCCAGGTGTCGTTGACTCGCGCGGCGAGCGCGGTCACAACGACGTGGTGTAGCCGCTCAGCCAGTGCACCTGCAGCCAGGTGATCGCCGACTGCCAGGCGCCGGTGACCTCCAGCACTCCCACGGCGATCAGCATCACGCCGCCGATCCTGGTGATGAGCCGGGCGTGCCGGCGGGCGAAGCCGAACACGGTCGCGCCCCGGCTGAACGCCACGGCGACGACGAGGAACGGGATGCCGATGCCGAGCGCGTAGACGAACGCCAGCAAGCCGCCCCGCAGGGCGGTGCCACTGGTGCTGCCCAGCAGCAGCACCGCGCTGAGGGTGGGGCCGCTGCATGGCGTCCAGCCCAGCCCGAACAGCACCCCGAGCAGCGGAGCACCGGCGAGCCCGGCCCGTGGCCGCGCCGTGGGCTTGATGATCCGGCCCGCGAAGCTGAATCGGTCGAACAGGCCGATGAACAGCAGGCCGAGCAGGATGATGAGCCCGCCCAGCGCCTGCGTCAGGCCCTCGCGGTGCCGGAGCAGGGCGTCGCCCACGCTGGCGACGGTGACGCCTTCGAGCGCGAACAGGACCGAGAAGCCCAGGATGAACAGCAGTGTGCCGAGCACGACGCGGCTGCGGGCCGGCCGCCCGAGGACGGCGGCGGTGGCAGCGGTCGTGGTCGGCGCCGGATCGGCGGCCGGAGGGCCGGCTACGGCCACGGTGGCAGCGGCCGCGCCAGCCTGGGCCACGGTGACGGATGTCCCGGCTGCGACCAGCGCTGTCGCCGCGGCAGGTGTGGTGGCGCGGCGGTCGGCGGCGGTCCCGGACATGCCCGTCAGGTAGGACAGGTAACCGGGCACCAGCGGCAGGCAGCACGGGGACAGGAAGGTGACGGCACCGGCGGCGGCTGCCACCGGGATGGCGAGCAGCACCGGTCCGGAGAGGATCAGGTGCTCTACTCCGCCACTCATGACTTGCCTCCTGCTGCCGCACGCGCCGGACATCTAAGCTACTCGGCCTAAACCGGTCAGGCAGCAGGTGGCCGCGCCAGCACCCGGGCGGCTCACAGTGACGTCAGGAACTCGATCAGGCCGGGGAAGTAGTGCTCGGGGTCGTCGAACTGGGCGAGATGGCTGCCGTCGGGGCAGTGCAGGTATTGACCCTGCGGTAGCTGCCCGGCCATCCAGCGCATGTGGGCGGGATCCATGGTGTCGTGCGTCGCGCCGATGACCAGGGTCGGGACGTCGATGCCCGGCAGGTCGCCCGAGCGGTCCCAGTTCTCCAGCGTGCCGCTCAGGCCGAGCTCGCTTGGTCCCTGCATGGGGACGTAGATCGCCGGGTTGATGTGGCCGATTGACCTGATCACCGGGTCAGGCCAGTCGTCGAGCGGAATCCGGCAGACATGCAGCACGTAGTGGTGGTCCATGAGCAGCTGCTCGTACCGCGGGTCGGCGGTCTTGCCGTCCGCCTCCAGCTGCTTGATCTCAGCGAGCACGTGCTGGTCCATAGCCGGCCCGAGGACGTCTCGGGCGTAGGCGTTGTAGCGCGGCGCGCTGGACATCATGTTGGAGATCACCAGCCCCTTGAGGTGCTGCTGATGCTGGATGGCGTACTCCATCGCGAGCAGACCGCCCCAAGACTGGCCGAGCAGCACGAAGTTGGCCCGGTTGAGCCCGAGGGCCCGGCGGACCTGCTCTACCTCAGCCACGAACCGGTCAAGGTCCCACAGCGATGCGTCGGTGGGCTGGTCGCTGCGGAACGACCCGAGCTGGTCGTAGTGGTAGTACTCGATGCCGGCGGCCGGGAAGCGGGTATCGAAGCACTCGTACAGCTCGCTCGTGGCGCCCGGCCCGCCATGCAGCAGCAGCACCTTCAGGGCGGGATTGTTACCGACCCGTCTGGTCCACACGCGGAACTCGCCCGCGGGCGTGCGGACCGGGATCATCCGCGAGCCACCGGAAATGACGTCGCGTGGTGACCACGTGGAGGTGTCGAAGTACGCGGCGGCTGGCTGGGTCACGAGGGACAACCTATCCCGGCCGACCGGCCGCCGCGGCCGGCTACCCGACCGCCCCGCTCGGCACCGCCTGACCTCGGCTGCGAGACCAGCGCCGCCAGAGGGCTCGTTCCGCCGCCGTCCACGTCGTGGTCGTGAGCAGGTACAGCCCGGCCGCGAGCGGCACGAACGCGGCGATGATCACCGTGAGGTAGGG
>JASHQA010000167.1 GCA_030037785.1 Streptosporangiaceae bacterium | reverse complement strand
TGCTCGCGGTGTTCGTCGTGGTGGAGCTGCGCCAGGCCGAGCCGATGCTGGACCTGTCCTTGTTCAAGGTCCCGACGATGGCTTCGTCGCTGCTCGCCTCGCTGTTCCAGGGGCTGGGGAACTTCGCGACGCTGTTCCTGGTGATCATGTACCTGCAGGGCGCGCGGGCACTGACGCCGATCCACGCGTCGCTGCTGCTGATTCCCGGCTACGTCATCGGCTCCGCTATCGGGCCGTTCGCTGGGCTGCTGGCGGACCGGGTCGGCCCCGTCATCCCGGCGACCGCGGGCCTCGCGGCGCAGGTCGTGGCCCTCGCGGTGTACGCCCAGCTCTCGGTGTCCAGCGGGCTGTGGCTGGTGGTGCTCGGCAGCGTGATCAACGGCGCGGGCGCGTCGGCGTTCTTCCCGGCCAACAGCGCGGCCGTGATGAAGGCCTCACCGCGCGCGGTGCTGGGCATCTCCTCCGGCATGCTGCGGACGTTCGGCAACATCGGCATGGTGTTCTCGTTCTCGACGGCGATCCTCATCGCTTCGCAGTCGATATCACGCGGTCTGGCGTTCGCGATCTTCGTCGGCTCGACCAGCCTGCGGGGCGACCTCGCGGCCGCCTTCACCACCGGCCTGCACGCCGCCTTCTATACCTCGATGGGCTTCATGGTGCTGGCCGCCCTGCTGTCGGCGACCCGGGCTGGCTCAGTCCGCCGCCGGGCCGTGCCCGGCCGGCCCGAGCGCGCTGGCTAGCTGCGAGACGAGTCGAGCCCCACCCAGTAATCGTCGGCGGCGCCGGCATCGCGATCCGGGCCAGCGGGCGCCGAACCCGGCTCGGAGATGTAGTCGGCACCCTCGTAGTCCTCGTCGGCACCCTGGTCGTCTTCGTCGGAGCCCTGCGCCGCCTCCGGTGCCAGCGGCAGCGCGATGCAGAAGGTCGCGCCCTGGCCGGGAGTGGACCGGACCCAGCTCGCACCTCCGTGGGCCGCGACGAGGGCCGCCACGATCGCCAGCCCGAGGCCCGTGCCGCCGACGGTACGAGCTGGGTCGGCGCGGTAGAACCGCTCGAAGACGTGCTCAGCCTGCGCCCTGGTCAGCCCTGGCCCGTGGTCGGCCACCTCGAGCACCGCAGCCGGCCGGTGCGCCCGCCTGGGCTGCCGCTCCGGCGAGGCCGCCACGGTGGCGCCGGCGGACGCGGGCCTCGCTGGCGGGGGACGAGCGGGAGCCGCGGGGGGCGGCGGCGCTGCCGGGGGCGGCGGGCGCTCCGGTGCCAGCGCAGCGCGCGAATCGGCCGGCTCCGGGGCCTCGTCCAGGCTGCCAGCGCGGATCAGCACGTCGATGGGCGTGCCGGCCGGCGTGTGCGTGAGCGCGTTGGTCATCAGGTTGCCGATGACCTGACGCAGCCGGACCTCGTCGCCGATGACGATCAGGGCGGTGCCTGCGCCCACGGCGAGGTGAATGCTGCGGTCTGGCGCGACCACCCGCGCGTCATGCACCGCGTCCGCCGCGAGCGTCAGCAGGTCCACCGGCCTGGCCTCCAGCGGCCGCTGCTGGTCCAGCCGGGCCAGCAGCAGCATGTCCTCGACCAGCACCCCCATCCGAGCCGACTCCTGCTCGACCCTGCGCATGATCCGGTCCATGTCCGTGGTGGCCAGCCGCCCCGTGCCGTACTCGCCCACGGCGATCCCGCCGCGCTGGCGGTAGTACTCCGCGAACCCACGGATCGCGGTCAGCGGGGTACGCAGCTCGTGACTGGCGTCGGCCACGAACTGGCGCATCTTCTCCTCCGAGCGCCGGGCCGCCGCCTCCGACTTCGACCGGGCACGGAACGCCGACTCGATGTGGCTCAGCATCACGTTCAGCGACCGGCCAAGGCGTCCCACCTCGGTCCGCGGATCGCGCTCGGGCACCCGACGGCTCAGGTCCCCGGCGGCGATGGCGCTCGCCGTCCGCTCGATGTCGATCAGTGGCCGCAGGCTCCGCCGGATGACGGCGACGACGATGATGCCCAGCACGCAGATGACCGCGAGGCTGACCAGCAGGTCAATGCCAAAGAGCGAGCCGATCGTGGTATAGACGCTGGTGACGTCGAAGGCCACGACGATGCTGCCCGAGACCGTGCCGTTGACGGACTGCACCAGCACGCGCCAGCGACGAGACCCGGACTGCGATGGCAGCGTCTGGATGCGCCCGTTGTTGGCAGCGAGCCAGGCGCTGCTGGCAGAGATCACCGGTCCGGACACCGGCTGCTGGCTTGGCTGGCCGAAGCCGCCCGGATAGCCCTGAGTGGGGCCGGTCACCGGCATCACGACGTGGTATATGCGGCCGCCGGAGACCCAGTCGACCGCCTGGCCGGTCGCCTGGTATGTCGTGTTGTGGTCGAGGTACTGCGTGACGGCACTGGCGGCTCGCTGCAGGACCGCCTGCGACTGGAGGTCGGCGTCGTACGGCCCGAGCTGGTCGTTCCGCAGGATAAACAGTCCGGCCGCGCTGATGACCACCAGCGCCACCGCGACCAGAGCCAGTACGACGGAGATCAGCTTGGTGCGCAACGGCATGCGCCCCGGCAGATCCCGCACGGACTGCCAGAAGCCCGCTGACCGGTGTGTGGCTGCCATAACACGACGGCGACCTACGCGGATGGCGGCAGCCTGAGCACGTAGCCGACGCCGCGCAGCGTGTGCAGCAAGTGCGGCTCGGCGGTGTCGATCTTGCGCCGCAGCACGGAGACGTAAGACTCCACTATCCCGGTGTCGCCGCGGAAGTCGTAGTCCCAGACGTGGTCGAGGATCTGCATCTTGGAGAGCACCCGGTTAGCGTTCCCCATGAAGTAGCGAAGCAGCTTGAACTCGGTCGGCGAAAGCTGGATCTGCTTGCCGCCGCGCCACACCTCGTGGCTGTCCTCGTCCAGTTCGAGGTCGGCGAACTTCAGCCGTGGCGGTGGCTCGGAGCCATCCCCCCTGGTCCGGCGCAGCACCGCCCGGATCCGGGCGATGACCTCCTCCAGGCTGAACGGCTTGGTCACGTAGTCGTCGCCGCCGAGGGTCAGGCCGCGGATCTTGTCCTCGGTCGAGTCGCGCGCGGTGAGAAAGACCACGGGTATCTGGGTACCGCCGCCGCGCAGTCGCCGCACCACGTCAAAACCATCCATATCGGGCAGCATGACGTCGAGCACGATGAGGTCGGGCCGGTGCCGCTGCGCGGCGTGCACGGCCTCGTTCCCGGCCGACGCCGTGACGACCTCGAAGCCGGAATAGCGCAGACTGGCGGCCAGCAGTTCGAGGATGTTGGGCTCATCCTCGACGACGAGCAGCCGGGCATCGCTCGGCCGGCTTCCGTTGGGCTGGCTACTCATGCGGCTAGTGTTCCCCTGCTGCCTGAAAGTTAGCTGTAGGCATACTGAGGCGGACCTTCGTGATCGCGGAGAAGCGGGTCCGAGGGGCACGAATCCGGGACCAGATCCCGTTTCGAGACCAGCCGGCCGGTAAAGAAAGCATCTTGTAACATTTCCGGCCTTCAAATATCAACCCAGCAAACTCTATGCTCTCGTCAACCTGGTTCCAGTAGGTTGCGGCGTGGCCGGCCCACTGGGGTGGCAGGGCAGCCAAGCGGCTGAGTCGCGTGTTCGGCCGTTCGAGGTTGGTCGGCCGCGGCACGCGAAGCCCGCAAACCGCGAGGCGGCCCCCGGAGAGCAAGGGGATACTAATGAGGATTAAGCGTCCGGCCTTTCAGCTAGCGGCGCTGGCGGCGGTCGGGGCGACGGTGCTCGCTGCCTGCGGCACCGCCACAACCACGAGTAACAACGTCAGCCCGAACGGTTCGTTCGGCAAGCTTCCCGCGCAGACAGGGACGCCGCACGCTGGCACCATCACGTGGGCCTTCGCGCCTGGTACGGCGCCGACCTGGATCTTGCCGGTCACGCCAGGAGCCAACAGCTCGGTGTACACGGCCTACCAGTTCCAGGCCGAGAGCTGGCGGCCGCTGAACTGGTTCCCGGACGGTGCGGCTCAGAAGGAAGACCCCTCGATGAGCCTCGCCGACGACCCCGTGTGGAGCAACGGTGACAAGACGGTCTCGATCACGCTGAAGCCGTGGAAGTGGTCGGACGGCACGGAGATCACCGCCAAGGACGCCGAGTTCTGGATCGACCTGGTCAAGGCCGCGGTGGCCGAGAACCCGGCGAACTACGGTAACTACAGCCCGGGCGTCGGCATCCCGGACCAGATCACCAGCATGACTGCGGTCGGCCAGACGCTGACGCTGAACCTCAACGCGGCGGTCAACCCGACGTGGTTCTGGGAGGACAGCCTCGCTGGCGTCATCCCGCTGCCGGCGCAGTCATGGGCCAAGGCCTCCGCTACCGGCCCGATCCTGGACTTCACCAACCCGGCCAACGCGACGGCGATCTACAACTACCTGTCCAGCCAGGCCAAGGACCTGTCGACCTACGCGACCAACCCGCTATGGCAGGTCGTCGACGGACCGTACAAGATCACCCAGTTCAACGACACGACCGACGCATTCACGATGGTGCCCAACAAGGCATACAGCGGTCCGCACGCTAGCCCGGAGTCCAACCTGCAGGGCGTGCCGTTCACGTCTGAGACGGCCGAGTGGAACGCGGTCAAGGCCGGCAGCATCGACGTCGGCTTCGTGCCGTTCCAGGACATCCCGCAGGTGAAGTCGGTCGAGAAGAACTACAACGTGTTCGGGTACCCGGGCTTCTCGTTCAACTACGTGGCCTACAACTTCAAGGACACGACGGGCGACTTCAACAACATCATCAACCAGCTCTACATCCGCCAGGCGATCGCGCACCTGGAGGACGAGCAGGGCTACATCCACGCCTTCTTCTACGGCGCGGCTGGTCAGGCCTACGGGCCGGTGCCGGCCATCCCGCCGAGCCCGTACACGCCGGCGAACGCCACGAACGACCCGTACCCGTTCAGCGTGTCGGATGCCGTCAGCATCCTGAAGGCGCACGGCTGGACGGTTACCCCGGGTGGCACGGACGTGTGCAGCAAGCCAGGAACCGGCTCCAGTGACTGCGGTGCTGGCATCCCGGCCGGCACGAAGCTGGCGTGGAACCTCATCTACTCGAGCAGCCCGAACGTCATCGGCGAGCAGGTCGAAGACCTGGTGTCGCAGGCGAAGAAGGCCGGCATCGAGATCACGCTGAAGGCCGACAACTTCAACCACATGCTCTCCACTTACTACGACTCCGCCAACCCGTCAGGCATTGACCTGTGGGCGATGGAGGACTTCGGCGGGTTCAGCATCGCGACGTACCCGACCACCAACGAGATCTTCAACACCAACGGCACGTTCAACATCGGTGAGTACTCCAACTCCGAGGTGAACGCTCTGATCCACGCGTCGGTGACGAGCAGCAACCCGGCCGCCGTCAAGAGCGAGGCCTCCTACATCACCACGCAGCAGCCGAGTCTGTTCCAGCCGGTTGTGGACAACATCTTCGTCTGGAAGACGGGCATCTCCGGTCCGCCGGCCGCCTTCGAGTCGCTGACGCAGTACCAGTTCAACCCCGAGTTCATGTACTTCACGAAGTAACGAGCCGGGACGTCCGCCGGGCGGGGCAAGCCTTCCCCGCCCGGCGGACGCACAGGCAGCAGGACCAGCGGCCGGTCCGGGCAGCGATGCGCCCGGACCGGCAGGCTGGACTCAGGCGCCTATTCCGTGATAACAGGACAGCAGCAGTGCTAACGATCCGGGCACCAGACCCGCGCGGGTATGCCGGATCGCAGTGGGAGAAGGGAAGACGCGGTGACCGGCTACCTGATCCGCCGGATTGGGGCGTCCATCGTGGTCGTCATCGGCGTATCGATCTTCGTGTTTCTGTTGCTGCACATCATCTATCCGTCACCGGCCATCGACGTCCTCGGACCGAGATCGACGCCGGTCGCGATCAAGGCGTGGAACAAGGCGCACGGCTTTGACCGGCCCTGGATCGTGCAGTACTGGAGCTACATCGTCGGCGTGCTGCACGGCAACCTCGGTTACTCCTACAAGCTCAACCAGAGCGTGGCGGCGCTGTTCAACGAGCGGTGGGCGCGCAGCGCGTACCTGTCCGGGATCTCGCTCGTGCTTGCCATCCTGATCGCGTTTCCGGTCGGCATCTACCAGGCGGTGCGGCGGAACACCCTCGGCGACAACATCGTCACCTCGCTCGCGTTCGTCACGTACGCGATGCCGGTGTTCTTCCTCGCGCTGATCCTCATCCAGGTGTTCGCGCTGTCCCTGCCCATCTTCAGCTTCGAGGCGAGCCAGTCGACCAATGTGCTGTACGTCATGGGCGACTGGCACGCGATGACGCTGCCCGTCGCGACCCTCACGCTGATCAGCGTGGCGTCCTACTCCCGGTTCATGCGCTCGACCGCGATAGACACCCTCGCCCAGGACTACATCAAGGCCGCGCGGGCCAAGGGCCTGCCGGAGAAGCTCGTGCTCTGGCGCCACCTGGTACGCAACGCGTGCCTGCCGATGGTCACCCTGATCGGCCTGTCCATCCCGTTCCTGCTGGCGGGCAACCTGATCACCGAGTCGGTGTTCAACTACCAGGGGCTCGGCTTTTTGTTCTACACCAGTCTCACCAGCGTCGACTATCCCGTCCTGCTGGCCTACACGCTGGTCGGCGCCATCCTCACCGTCGTCGGCAACCTCGTCGCCGACATCGCGCTGACGGTGGCCGACCCGCGGATCCGGCTGGCGTGACAGCCCTGTGAACGATAGGAGCCCACGGTGACCTCCGTAGCCCCGTCCCTGCCGCCGCTGGACATCACCCGGGCGCCCGAGGGCGGCGAAATCGGCCCGATCCAGAGCGGCTGGCGGCTGGCGGCCCGCGAGTTCGCCAAGAACCGGCTGGCCATCATCGGCCTCGCCATCCTGGTCTTCTTCGTCATCTTCTGCTTCCTCGGTCCGCTGATCTACCACGGCAACGTCATCAACTCCAACCTGGCCGCGACGAACCTGCCGCCGGTGGTGGGGCATCCGCTCGGTACCACCAACCAGGGCTTCGACGAGCTCGGTTTGCTCATGACGGGTGGTCAGGCCTCCCTCGAGGTCGGCTTCTGCGCCGCGTTCATCGGCATCGTGATCGGGGCGATCGTCGGCGCGGTCGCTGGCCTGGTCGGTGGGTTCATCGACTCGATCCTGATGCGCCTGGTGGACGTCTTCCTGTCGATCCCGATCCTGTTCGTCGTGCTGATCATCGCGGTCCGCTACGGCGCGTCCGTGCTCGGCCTCAGCGCGATCATCGGCTGCTACACCTGGCTGGTCCCGGCCCGGCTGGTGCGCGGCGAGGTGCTCACGCTGCGAGAGCGTGACTTCGTCGCCGCGGCGCGCATCGCGGGCGCGAGCAGGAGGCGGCTGATCGCCCGCCACCTGATCCCGAACGCGCTCGGCGTGATGATCGTCAACGTCACGTTCAACGTCGCTGACGCCATCCTGCTGGTGGCCGCGCTCGGCTACCTGGGCTTCGGGCTCCACTACCCGACCCAGGACTGGGGCGACATGCTGTCCAACGGCATCCAGTACATGCAGGACGGCTACTGGTGGCTGGTCTATCCGGTCGGCGCGTGCATCGTCGTCGTGGTGATGGCGTGCAACCTGATCGGGGACGCGCTGCGCGACTCGCTCGACGTCCGGCTGCGGCGGCGCTAGTGGCGCCCGTCCTGGAGGTCGACAACCTGTCGACCCACATTCAGCTCACAAAGTCCGTCGTGCAGGCCGTAGGGAACGTCAGCCTGCACATCGAGGAGGGCGAGACCCTCGGGCTCGTCGGCGAGTCCGGCTGCGGCAAGTCCATGACCGGACTGTCGATCATGGGCCTGCTGCCACCCGGTGGCCGGATCGTCACCGGCTCGGTCAAGCTCGCCGGCCAGGAACTGGTCGGGATGCCCGATCAGGAACTGCGTCGTTACCGCGGCAACGAGGTCGCGATGATCTTCCAGGACCCGCTGACCTCGCTGGACCCGACCAAGTCCATCGGCTACCAGGTCGCCGAGCCGGTGCGGCTGCACCGGAACGTCAGCGACGCAGAGGCGCTGGAGCGCGCCGAAGAGGTGCTCGGGCTGGTCGGCCTGCCGCGACCGCACGAGCGCCTGGGCGACTTTCCGCACCAGCTGTCGGGCGGCATGCGCCAGCGTGTCATGATCGCGATGGCGCTGGCCTGCGAGCCGAAGCTGCTGATCGCCGACGAGCCGACGACGGCCCTCGACGTGACCATCCAGGCCCAGATCCTCAATCTGCTCGACGATCTGCGCGCTCGGCTCGGCATGGCGATGCTCCTGATCACGCACGACATGGGGGTGATCGGCGGGCACGCGGACCGGGTCAACGTCATGTACGCGGGCCGCATCGTCGAGACTGCCGACACCGGTCCGCTGTTCCACCACATGCGGCACCCGTACACGAGGGCACTGCTCGCCTCGATTCCCAAGCTGACCCAGGACAAGGCGCACCGGCTGCTCGCCATCGCCGGGCTCCCGCCCGACCTCGCGCATCCGCCGGACGGCTGCCGGTTCGCCGCCCGGTGCAGCAAGGCCACCGAACGGTGTCGCGCCGAGGAGCCGCAGCTCGCCGGCGAGGAGGCCGGGCACGCCTTTGCCTGCTGGCACCCGGTCGACGGCCCGGCGGTCACCGCGGCGGCTGGCGAGCCGTCGACGGCGGCGCTGACCGTGACGGAACGGCCGCAGGACGGCCCGCTGGCGCCCGAGGCGGCAGCCAACGGCGCCGCGACCGCAGCCGCCGCGACCGTCGACGGCGCGCAGTCCGAGGCTGCGCTGCTGGAGATCTCGAACCTGGTGAAGGAGTACCCGGTCACGCACGGCATCCTGCAGCGCAAGGTCGGCGCGGTGCACGCGGTGTCCGGCGTGTCGTTCTCGATTCGTGCCGGGCAGACCTTCGGGCTGGTCGGCGAGTCCGGGTGCGGCAAGACGACGATCGGCAAGATGATCGTCGCGCTGGAGCGGCCCACTGCCGGCGAAGTCCGGCTGCGCGGCAAGGTCTTCACTGACCTGCGTGGCAGCGAGCTGCGGCAGCACCGGCGCGACCTGCAGCTGATGTTCCAGGACCCGTACTCGTCGCTGGACCCGCGGATGCGGGTCGGGTCGATCATTCGCGAGCCGCTCGAGGTCCAGCGCATCGGCAGCAGGCAGCAGCGGATCGACCGGGTCAACGAGCTGCTTGACGAGGTGGGCCTGCCGCGGAACGCCGTGGAACGCTACCCGCACGAGTTCTCCGGCGGCCAGCGGCAGCGGATCGGCCTGGCGCGCGCGCTCACCCTCAACCCGCAAGTGATCGTGGCGGACGAGCCGGTCAGCGCGCTCGACGTCTCCATCAGGGCGCAGGTGCTGAACCTGATGAAGCGGCTGCAGGCCGACTACGGCCTCACCTACGTGGTGATCTCGCACGACCTGGCCGTGGTGAAGTACATGGCCGACAACATCGGCGTCATGTACCTCGGGAAGCTCGTCGAGCTCGGCTCGGCGGACGACATCTACCAGCGGGCGGCCCACCCCTACACGGCGGGGCTGATGTCCGCCATTCCGGAGCCGGAGCCGGCCGCGCGCGGCACCAAGCGCGACGCCGGGGTTGCAGGCGAGCTGCCGAGCGCCATCAACCCGCCGTCAGGGTGCAGGTTCCGGACCCGGTGTCCGCTCGCGCAGGAAGTGTGCGTCACCGAGGAGCCGCAGCTGCGGTCGTTCGGCCCCGACCACGTCGCGGCCTGCCACTTCCCGCTGCAGGCCCTCGCGCCGGTCCCGGCCGAGGCCGTCAGCCCAGCGTCGAGCCGGTGATGAGGTTCGCCGGTACTGGCTGACCATCTTGCAGCGCGGTGAACAGCTGGGTGGCCTCCGTCTGGTTCCACAGCACGGCGTCGCCGACCGAGGTGTAGTAGTTCGCGTTCGCGATCGGGACCGTGGTGGTGAGCGGGTCCCGAAGCGCTCGCGCGGCCGACAGCAGCTGGTACAGCTGGGTGGCCTGGTCGACGGTGAGGTTGCTCGCCACGCCGCTCGCCGCCGGTAGCGCCTTGAACGGGTTGAGGATGACGCCCGCGCTGGTCATCTTCCGCAGCAGCGCGGCGAGGAAGATTCGCTGGTCCTGCTCGCGCTGCAGGTCCTGGGTGGCGAAGCTGTGCCGGTCACGGACCCACGCCAGCGCCTGGCCGCCGGTCAGCACCTGACAGCCCGCGTGCAGGTTCAGCCCGGAGGCCTGGTCCTGGATCGCGGTCGGCAGGCACAGCCGCACGCCGCCGACCGCGTTGACCACGTTGACGAAGCCGCCGAAGCCGATATCCATGAAGTGGTTGATGTAGAGCCCGGTGTCGCTCTGGATGGTCTTGGCCAGCAGCGCGGGCCCGCCGATGGAGAACGCCGCGTTGATCTTGTTGTAGCCGTAGCCGGGGATGTTCACGTACGAGTCACGCGGCACGCTGATCAGGATCGGCCTGCCGCCGCCGGCCGGTATATGCAGGATCATGATCGTGTCGGA
>JASHQA010000166.1 GCA_030037785.1 Streptosporangiaceae bacterium | reverse complement strand
CGCGGCGCTCGGGTACAGCAGCTTCAGGTCACGTGCGGTGAGGGCCAGCAGCGCGGCGAGCCCGATGGTGCAAGCGGGCAGCATGACGACGTCGCGGCGGAACGCCAGCTTCGCGAGCTCGCCGGTGGCCGCGAAGCCGGTCGTCCTCCTGGTGAGGCCGGCGGACCCGCCCGCGGTGCATCCGACGCTCATACCGGCCTTATACATCGCCGAGCTTGCTGCGACAACGAGGGCGCTGGGGCCGGCCCGGGCCGACCGGCTTTCGGGGCTGCCAGGCCCGCCTGGTTAGCTGTTACGCTCTGGCGAGCAAGCGCTTGGTAGCGCAGCCTTATTGGCAGCCACGGGCCGAGAGGTGACGATGGGCCGGCTCGACGGGAAGGTGGCGCTGATCACCGGCGGCGCCCGGGGCATGGGAAAGTCGCACGCCCGCCATTTCGTCGCCGAGGGAGCCAGCGTCGTCATCGGCGACATCCTGGACGACAAGGGGCAGGATCTGGCCGCCGAGCTCGGCGAGAGCCGGTGCCACTACGTCCACCTCGACGTGACGAGCGAGTCGGACTGGGCCGCAGCGACGTCCGCCGCCACCGATGCGTTCGGCACCCTGAGCGTCCTGGTTAACAACGCCGGGATCCTGCGGAACAAGAAGATCGCCGACATGACCCTCGCCGAGTTCCGCGAGGTCATCGACGTGAACCTGGTCGGCGAGTGGCTCGGCGTCAAGTCCGTGATCGGCCCGATGACGACGGCCGGCGGCGGCTCCATCATCAACATCAGCTCGGTGGAGGGCTTCGCCGGGGCCGCCGGGCTGTCTGCGTATAGCGCCAGCAAATTCGGCATCCGCGGCATCACCCGGTCGGCCGCCCAGGAACTCGGCAAGCTCGGCATCCGGGTGAACTCGGTGCACCCAGGCGGCATCATGACCACGATGACCGCGACGGCGTTCGCCGACTTCGCCGCGGAGGCGGGCACCCGATTCCTGCGCTCGCTGCCGATCCCGCGGTTCGCGAAGTCCGCGGAGGTGTCGCCGCTCGTGGTCTACCTCGCGTCCGACGAGTCGTCCTACTGCACGGGCAGCGAGTTCGTCGTTGACGGCGGGATGCTGGCCGGACCCGGTTACTGACGAGAGGACCGCAGATGGCTGCAGCTGCCGCCGGGGCGGAACGACCCCCCGCAGCCGACCGCGAGGTGAGCCTGGACGGCCGCGTCGCGATCGTGACCGGCGCCGGGCAGGGACTCGGCCGCGCCGAGGCACTGGGGCTCGCCGCTGCGGGTGCCCGTGTCGTGATTAACGACCTAGCAGGGAACGGGCTCGATTCGGTCGCCGCCGAGATCGCGGCCGCGGGCGCACGGGTGCGAGTCGCCGCCGGGGACATCGGTGCCTCGTCAACCGCGCAGTTGCTGGTGGACACCGCGCTGAACGAATTCGGCCAGCTGGACATCCTGGTCAACAACGCGGGCGTGCTGCGGGACCGGATGATCTTCTCGATGTCTCCCGAGGAGTGGGACCTGGTGCTGCGCACCCACCTGCGCAGCCACTTCCTGACCAGCCGGGCCGCGACCGCGTACTGGCGGGAGCAGAGCAAGCAGACCGGCGGGGAGGTGTACGCGCGGGTCGTGAACACCTCCTCGGAGGCGTTTCTGCTCGGCTCACCCGGCCAGCCCAACTATTCGGCGGCCAAGGCCGGGATCACCGCGCTGACGCTGGTGACCGCGCGCAGTTGCGCCCGCTATGGGGTGCGCGCGAACGCAATCTGCCCGCGCGGGCGGACGGCCATGACCGCCGACCTGATGGAGCCTGCCCCCGAGGACGGGCCGGACCCGATGGACCCGCGGTACGTCGCGCCGCTGGTGACCTACCTGGCTAGCCCCGCGGCCGCAGCCATCAACGGAGAGGTTTTCGTCGTCCACGGCGGCGTCGCGGCCGTCCTGGCGCCGCCCACGATCAGGACCACGTTCCGGGCTGACGAGCACGGCTCGTCGGACGGTATGTGGACGCTCGGAGCCATTGCCAGCGCTCTCGCCGGATTCGAGACCGATCCGCCGGGCGCGGGATTTGCGTGCGAGGACACCATGGGGCTGGCGAGCGAGACGATCGGCTTCCGGCCGACTGGCAGCCGTTAGTGCCCAACCAGCGCGACCGGGTGCAGATGACGCCCGACGAGGTCGGCCAACTGCTGGCGGGCTGCCGGAAGGTGCAGCTCGCCACGATCAGCCCGGACGGCTACCCGCACCTGGTCACGATGTACTACGCGCTGCGCGACGGCAAGATCGCGTTCTGGACGTACCGGACGTCGCAGAAGGCGCTGAACCTGTCCCGTGACCCGCGGATCAGCTGCCTGGTGGAGACCGGCGAGGCGTATTTCGACCTGCGTGGCGTGCTCATCCAGGGGGTCGTGCAGACGATCACCGATCCCGGCGACGTGTACCAGGTCGGCCTGGCCGTCGGCGCCGTGGTGGCAGGCGGCCAGGCGGGCGCCGCCGCGGCGCTGCCGGACGGCGCGATCAACGAGTACGTGGCGAACGCCGCCCGCAAGCGATATGCCTACCTTGTCGAGCCACGTCGGGTAATCTCCTGGGACCATCGGAAGCTTGAGGATTCCGCAGGTCAGGGACATTAGGGAGCAGGCCGCGTGAGGACAGCACGGTGGGTGATCACCGGGGCGATGCTGGCCGCCGCCGTGGTCGGCTGCTCCAGCCACCCCAGCACACCGAAGTCCGCGACCACCCAGGCCACCCAGGGTCAGAAGTCCTACGACGCTGGTTTCAAGGTCGGTGAGGCGCTGAGCCAGCCGAACGAGACGGCAGCACAGATGTATGACAACTGCGCATCCTCGGCCGTGCAGAAGATGCCGAGCACCGACACCAGGTCGGACTGGATGAGCGGCTGCGAGGCCGGCATCATCCAGGGCGAGATCACGGCGGGCGACAGCGGCTGAC
>JASHQA010000003.1 GCA_030037785.1 Streptosporangiaceae bacterium | reverse complement strand
GAAGACACCGTGATGGTGCGAATGCCCGCAGACGGTGCGTACCTGTCCGTGCTCCGGACCGCGACGGCAGGCCTTGCAGCCCGGCTTGACTTCACGCTCGACGACATCGAGGACATGCGCATCGCCGTCGATGAGGCCTGCGCCATGCTGCTCAGCCAGGCCGTGCCGGGCAGCAGCCTGGAGTGCACGTTCGCGCTGAGCCAGGACGACATGACCATCACGGTCTGCGTTCAGAGCCTCAACCCCCGTCCCCTGTCAGCGGACACGTTCGCCTGGACGGTGCTGTCGGCCCTGGCTGGGTCGGCGCGCGCCCAGGTGGGGCCGGCCGACCGGCTGGCCGTCGTGATGCGCAAGAGCCGTCCCAATTCGGGGTCGGCGACCGGTGAAGACAGAGACTGAGGTCGGCTTGACCGAGGAGTCGAGGACCATGTCCGCAGCACCGGCCAGGGGGCGACCCGGCGCTGACGACGCCGACAGCGCGCTTCCTGCCGTACTGGACCTAGCGGAGGCCGAGGACGTGGCCGGGCGCGAGGACCTGGCCGGGCGCGAGGACCTGGCCGGGCGCGAGGATCTGGCCGAGCCGGGCGAGATCACAGACACCGGGGACCTCACCGAGCCACCCCCGCGGATGCAGCACGGACCCCGTGAGCGTAACCGAGCGCGGGACCTGTTCCGGCGGCTGTCGGGGCTGCCCGCCGACGATTCCGAGCGGCTGCGGATCCGCAGCGAACTGGTCGAGTTGCACCTGCCGTTGGTCGAGTACCTGGCCCGCAGGTTCCGTAACCGCGGCGAGTGGCTGGACGACCTCACCCAGGTCGCCACCATCGGCCTGATCAAGTCCATCGACAGGTTCGACCTCGACCGGGGCGTCGAGTTTTCCACCTACGCGACCCCGACGATCGTGGGAGAGATCAAGCGCCACTTCCGCGACAAGGGCTGGGCCGTGCGGGTTCCTCGTCGGCTGCAAGAGCTCAAGCTGGCCCTGGCGAAAGCGATTAGCGAGCTGGCCCAGAACCTCGGCCGAGCCCCCACGGTCGCCGAGCTAGCCGAGCACCTGCAGATGAGCGAGGAGGAGGTGCTCGAGGGCCTGGAGTCAGCCAACGCCTACTCCACGGTCTCGCTCGACGCGCCCGACTCCGGCGACGACGACGCTCCCGCAGTCTCGGAGTCGCTCGGCATGGTCGACGACGCGCTCGAGGGGGTCGAATATCGGGAGTCGCTCAAGCCGCTGCTCGAGCAGTTGCCGCCACGGGAGAAGCGGATCCTGCTGCTGCGCTTCTTCGGCAACATGACACAGTCGCAGATCGCTACCGAGCTCGGCATCTCCCAGATGCATGTGTCGCGGCTGCTGGCCAGGACGCTCGCCCAGCTTCGGGACGGCCTGACCACCGACGAGTGACCGGCGGCTGGCCGGACCGCGGCTAGTTCTTCTCGATCCGGCCCGGCGTGAGCAGCCTGACGCTCGCGGGCGACAGCAGGGCTCCTATCCCGCCGACCGCCAGCACGATGCCGGGGATGCCCCAGTCCAGCTTCCCCGACTGCACCAGGTAGATCGCGACGATGCCAGCGAACAGCTGGGTCAGCACCGCTGGCGTGCGCGACCAGCGCCGGGCCCGGCGCAGACCCTGGGCCACGACGGCCAGCAGGACCGCAGCGCCCAGCGCGATCAGCGTGATAGCGATCCCGCTACCCGTCTGGTAGGAGTGGCCGGCCGCGGTCGCGATACCGGCGAGGATGGCCGCCAGCAGGATTCCCGCCGCCTCGACCGCCTCGATGACGGCCGCGGCGAGCACTGTCCGCGGCAGCTGGCGCGAGTCCTGCTGGACCTGCTCAGCTGGCACAGCCGACGGCGCGGGTCGCTGGGTCGCCGGTGCCGGCCGGGATGACGGCTGGTTAGCCTGGGCCCGTGCGCGCGCTCTTGATCGTGAACCCACACGCCACCTCCACAACGACCGGCCGCCGGGACCTCATCGTCAGGGCCCTGAAGTCGGCTGTCGACCTTGAGGTCGTGCTGACACGCTACCGGGGCGACGCGACCAAGCTAGCTGCGGCTGCGGCAGCAGACAAATTCGGGCTGGTCATCACGCTCGGCGGCGACGGCACGGTGAACGAAGCCGTGAACGGGCTGCTCGCCGGCGCGAGCACGCCGGGACACGCCGACGGCAGCGTGCCAGGCCCGGATGGCGCTCCGGCCGACGCGGCCGACCTCCCCGCGCTGGCTCCCCTGCCGGGCGGTAACGCCAACGTGTTCATCCGGTCGCTGGCCCTGCCGGACGACCCCGTGGACGCCGCTGCCCGGCTGATCGAGGACCTTGCCCAGGGCAGGGAGCGGCGCATTGGCCTCGGTCGCGCGGCCGGGCGCTACTTCACGTTCAACGCCGGTCTGGGCTTGGACGCTGAGGTTGTGCGGGCCATCGACGGCATCCGGGCGCACGGCAGCGCGCTGACTCCCGCGTTGTTCGCCAGAACCGCACTCCGGCAGTACTACCGAGTGACAGACCGCCATCGGCCCGTCATCACCATCACCGAACCGGCCACCTTGTGCCCGGCTGCCGTGTTCCTGTGCATCGTGTCGAACTCCGCGCCGTGGACTTACCTGGGCCGGAGGCCGGTCCACGCCAATCCCGACGCGACCTTCGACACCGGTCTTGACCTGCTAGCCTTCCGCAGCCTCGGCACGCTGGTGACGCTGCGCACGCTGCAGCAGATGCTGACAGACCGGACCGAGCCGCCTCGCGGCCGCACCCTGGTGACCGCCCATGACCTGCCTGCCCTGGTGCTGCGAGCAGCGCGCCCGGTGGCGTTTCAGCTCGACGGTGAGTACATGGGCGAGGTCGAGGAAGTCAGCTTCCGCTCGGTGCCCGGTGCCCTGCGGGTAGTGGGATGAGCCGTGCCGATCAGGCGCTAAGAGCGCCATCCGGGCGCCGCGGCCGACGGCGGGCACCGCGCTCATGCCAGGCATGTGACCGATACGACACCGAAATCCTTACGAACCTTTGCCGAAGGCCCTTGCGGTTGAAAGCCGATCTTGAGAGGGTTATATCGCTCCTGGTGGACGGTGCGTTTGCGCGCGCCGTTTGTCGGGCTGGCGACGCTCACGCGGCGACGGCCGGGCAGGGGACTCCGGGGAGCGAGGGCGTGAGCCTCGGGGCGGTGGGAGCCGACTAGCTACCCGGTCAGTTGCCAGCGCGCCACCAGTTAAATCTCTGCGCACCCGGATAACTTCGGGGACGCCGGGTAGGCACAGCAGCATTCATACCATCGCCAAGATCAGAATCGTACGTAGCTCGCATAGAGCCTAGCTCGTGAAATCGTTCACAAGCTAGACGAGCAGCTCAGGCCCGTGGGAGCCGGGCTGGGCGAAGGAGGAGTGGACTCATGGACTGGCGTCACCATGCCGCCTGCCGTGACGTGGACCCGGAGCTTTTCTTTCCGATCGGGAACACTGGGCCCGCGCTGCTCCAGATAGAGGAGGCCAAGCAAGTCTGCCGGCGCTGCAAGGTAATCGAGCCGTGCCTGCAGTGGGCACTCGAGAGCGGCCAGGACGCCGGCGTCTGGGGTGGCCTGAGCGAGGATGAGCGGCGCGCAGCCAAGCGCCGTAGCCGGGTCACCGCCCGTATGGGTGCCTGACGAATTCAACGAAAGCTGCGCCCCGGCACGCGCCGCGGCGCAGTTTCGCTGTCACCGACCACCTCCCGGCTGATCCAGATCGAGGGTCCCCCGGCCAGCGGACAGCTATTCCGCCTCCGCTTCGGGGCTCGCAACCGCCGCGGCACCCGCCTCATCGAGCCAGGAGTCGCCGGGATCCCCGGACCGGGTCGCAGCTTCCTGGGTCTCCGCCAGCGGCAGCACGACCACGACCTGAGTGCCCCCGCCGGGCCCGGCCGAGATCGCCAGGGTACCGTCTAGCTCGGTCAGCACCAGGGTGCGCACGATCTGCAGGCCAAGGCTGGTTGTCACGTCCAGGTCGAAGTCGGCCGGCAGGCCCACTCCGTTGTCGGAGACCGTGACGGTAAGCGAGCCGGGCTCGTGTACCGCGCACACCTGCAGGCTGCCGCCCGCGGCGTGGACCGGCTCGGCGAGCCCGTGCTGCAGGGCATTCTGAAGCAGTTCGGTCAGCACCAGGGCCAGCGGAGTCGCGATGAGCGCCGGGAGCTGGCCGAACGACCCGACGAGTGTCGGCGTGACGCGCACCTCCGGAGCAGACAGCTCGCCGACCATCATCGCCACCCGGCCAGCGATGTCGTCGAAGTCCACGATCTCGTCGGGCATCCGGGACAGCGTCTCGTGCACCATCGCGATGGATCCGACCCGGCGCACGGCCTCCTCCAGCGCGTCCCGCGCCTCCGGCGCGTGCAGTCGCCGCGCCTGCAGGCGCAGCAGCGCGGCCACGGTCTGCAGGTTGTTCTTGACCCGGTGATGGATCTCCCTGATGGTGGCGTCCTTCGAGAGCAGCTCGCGCTCCCGGTGCCGCAGCTCGGTCACGTCGCGGAGCAGGACCAGCGCACCAGACCGCTGACCGTCCACCACGAGCGGTATCGCACGCAGCTGCACCACGGCGCTGTTAGCCTCCACCTCCGTCTCGGCTGGCGCGCGACCGCTGGCTGCAACCATGAGCGAGTCGTCGCGGGGCTCGCGGTTCGCGTGCAAGCGGGCGGTCAGCGGGCCGAGCTGCTTGCCAACGAGGTCAGCCGCCAACCCCAGTCGGCGGTATGCGGACAGCCCGTTCGGGCTCGCATAGGTCACCCGGCCGGTCTGGTTCAGCCGGATGAAGCCGTCGCCGACGCGCGGCGACCTGACCAGCGTGGGCTCGGCATCTAGCTCGGGGAACGTGCCCGCCGCCACCATCTGGGTCAGGTCGTCCGCGGCCTTGAGGTACGCCAATTCCAGGCGGCTTGGGGTGCGTGCGAAGCTCAGGTTGGTCGAACGCTCAATCACTGCGATGACCCGCTCGGCGCGCGTCACCGGGATTGTCTCGTGCCGGACCGGCACTCCCCGCGTCCACTCCGGGTCGCCTTCCCGGCAGACCCGCCGCTCCAGGAACGCGGCGGCGAGGAAAGGCTGATCAGTCCCTGGCCGCACCGAACCCACGATGTCGTCGGGCAGCGCGGTCGGCCCGGTCGTCGGGCGCATCTGAGCTAGCGCTATCCAGCCGGCGCTCTCTGGCCACCCGTCCTGCCCGCCTGGCTCGGCACCGCGGGGGGAATCGGGGGGTCGCCCCCCCAGGTCAGCACATCCATGCAGCGGGGCCCAGAGCACCAGATCGGCGAACGACAGGTCGGCGAGTAGCTGCCAGTCGGATATCAGCGCGTGCAACCAGTCCAGGTCAGCGCCGCGAATCCCGGCCTGGCGGGCAAGGTCGGTCACCGTAGGCACCCAGCCATCATCGCAGCCAAACCGCGATGATCCGACCGGCCGGCGGTCCTGCAGGCGGTAACACCGGCCGGTGCCAGCGGCGCCTGCCTGCTGATAGCGTCGCCGCCATGGACGCAGACGGGCACCCACGGCAGGGCGGCGCACAAGCTGTCACTGCGGCCCGCAGGCACGGCGTCGCCACGATGTTCACACTTTCGGGCGGGCACGTCTTCCCGCTGTACGACGGCGCGGTCACGGCCGACCCGCCCATGCCCATCATCGACGTGCGGCACGAGCAGACCGCCGTGTTCGCGGCAGAGGCGACGGCCCGGCTGACTCGCCGCCCCGGCCTGGCGGTTCTCACGGCTGGACCCGGCGTCACCAACGGCATCAGCGCCGTTACCACCGCGCATTTCAACGGAACGCAGCTCGTCGTGCTGGCCGGGCGCGCACCAGACGGCCGTTGGGGCTCCGGGAGCCTGCAGGAGCTTGATCATCCTCCGCTGCTGGCGCCGGTGACCAAGCGAGCCTCGACGGTGCACGACCCCGGCCTGGTCGGCGACGCGGTCGATGCCGCGTTCGTGCTCGCCAGCACGCGCCACCGGGGCCCGGTGTTCCTGGACGCGAGCCTCGAAGCACTGTTCGGAGCCGCGACGAAGCCGCCCGCGGACGCGCCTGCGGAACCGGCCGACCCTCCGGACCGCGATGTACCCGAAGCGGGTGACGTGACGGCGGTGGCCAGACTGCTCGCAGCCGCGCGCCGGCCGGTGCTCGTCCTCGGCTCCGACGTCTGGATTGACGGCGCTGAGTTCGCCGCGCGAGCCGCGGCGGAGCGCCTCGCGCTGCCGGTGGTGGCGAACGGCCAGGGTCGCGGCGTGCTGCCGGCCGGGCACCCGCTGCTGGTCACCAGGGCACGCTCAGTCGCCTTCGGCGAGGCCGACCTCGTCATCGTGGCGGGCACGCCGCTGGACTTCCGGCTGGGCTACGGCCGCTTTGGCGGCAAGGGCGACACTCCCCCGGCCAAGGTGGTGCACCTCGTCGACGCCGTCGATCAGGTGGCCACGCACTGCGACCTCGCTGGATCGGCGGCCGGCGACCTCACATCGATCTTCACGGCGCTGGCCAGCGAAGCGAGCGCCGCGGGCCCGGCCGAGGACTGGCTGCCACGGCTGCAGGACGTCTGCGCCCGGCAGCTAGCGGCCGACACGGCGCTGCTGCACAGCTCGGCCATGCCGATCCACCCGCTGCGCATCTACGGCGAGCTGGCCAGGCTACTGGAGCCGGATGCCGTGGTCATCGGTGACGGGGGCGACTTCGTCAGCTACGCAGGCAAGTATCTCGAGCCGCGGCAGCCGGGCGGCTGGCTCGATCCTGGTCCCTACGGCTGCCTGGGCACCGGCCTGGGCTACGCCATCGGCGCCCGGGTGGCGCGCCCGGACTCACAGGTCGTGCTGCTGCTCGGCGACGGCGCCGCCGGATTTTCCCTGATGGACGCCGACACGCTCGTTCGTCATGGCCTGCCGGTCGTGCTGGTCTGCGGCAACAACGGGATCTGGGGCCTGGAGAAGCACCCCATGCAGGCGCTCTACGGCTATGACGTCGCCGCCGACCTGCAGCCGGGCTGCCGGTACGACCAGGTGGTCACCGCGCTCGGCGGCGCCGGGGAGCTAGTGACGGATCCGGCGGACATCGGCCCGGCGCTGCGGCGCGCGTTCGACTCCGGCCAGCCGTACCTGGTCAACGTCGTCACCGACGCCAACGACGCCTACCCGCGATCGACCACGGGCGTGTGAGGCCGGGGTCGGCCCAGCGACTTTGCGCTCAGAATGGATACTTCGCGTCCTATGCGGACGCCAACTTTCCAAGATCATGGAGTAAGCGCTTACCGGCGGGCGGGACCGGCAGGCGGGACCGGCGGGCGGGGCGGCAGGCGGGACCGGCAGGCACACGGTAGCGGTGCTAGTCGATGACGGCGATGAGGTCGCCCTCCTGGATCACGTCTCCCTCGGCCACTGCCAGCCTGGCCAGCGTGCCGGAGGTCTCGGCGAGAACGGGGATCTCCATCTTCATGGACTCCAGGATCACCAGGGTGTCCCCGTCGGCCACCGTGTCTCCCTCCGCGGCCACGACCTTCCACACGTTGGCCACCATCTCGGCCCGGACCTCACTCACACGTTCTCCTCATCGTCTGCCACCGCGGGCGCAGCCGCCGGTTCCGCTCCATCATCACCGGCTCGGTGCCGATGCCGGGCGTAGTCGGTTCACCAGCGACGTGTCGTAGTCACCAGAGCGGAATTCCGCGGACTCCAGCAGGTCCGCGTGAAACTGCAGGTTGGTCTTCAGCCCGGTGATGCGGAAGGCGCCGACGGCCGCCCTGGCGCGCGCGAGCGCCTCCGCTCGATCCGCTCCGTGCACGCACAGCTTGGCCAGCAGCGGGTCATAGAAGGGGGTGACGGTGTTGCCCGCCGCGTACCCGGCGTCGAGCCGCACGCCCGGTCCGGATGGCGGCGACCATTCCTCGATCGTGCCGGGGCTCGGCAGGAAGCGCTGGCTATCCTCGGCGTACACCCGCAGCTCCAGCGCGTGCCCGGTCACCGACAGCGCGTCTGACGCGAAGCTTACGTCCTGCCCGGCGGCAATCAGAAACTGCTGCTCGACCAAGTCAACGCCCGTCACTAGCTCGGTCACGGGGTGCTCCACCTGCAGCCGGGTGTTCATCTCCAGGAACATGAAGTCCCCGGCCGCCACGTCCACCAGGAACTCGACCGTGCCGGCGCCGCGGTAGTCCACAGTTTCCCCGGCCCGGACTGCGGCGGCGAGCATCCGGGCCCGCAGGTCCGCCCCGACGCCCGGCGACGGCGTCTCCTCGGCCACCTTCTGATGGCGCCGCTGCACCGAGCAGTCGCGTTCGCCGATGGCCAGGATCTTGCCGTCGGCTAGGCCGAGGATCTGCACCTCGACATGACGGGCCGGCTCGACGTAGCGCTCGAGCAGGATCGCCGGGTCGCCGAAGAACCGCTCCGCCCTCGATCGCGCGGTCTCAAAGCCGGCGGCGAGCTGGTCCGGGTGGGCTGCCGCCGTCATGCCGATCCCGCCGCCACCGGCGGCGGCCTTGATCATCAGCGGGTACCCGATCTGCTCGGCCGCAGCGAGCGCGGCCTGCAGGTCCACCACAGACTCCCGCGTCCCGGCAGCCACCGGTACGCCGGCTCGCTCCATCAGGTTCCGGGCATTGATCTTGTCGCCCATCTGCGCGATCGAGCGCGGCGACGGGCCGATCCACACCAGCCCTGCGCTCCGCACGCTGGCGGCGAAGGACGAGTTCTCGGCCAGGAAGCCGTAGCCAGGGTGCACCGCCTGAGCCCCGGTCTGCCGCGCCGCAGCCAGGATCGCCTCGCCGTTGAGGTAACTGGCGGCCGGCTGGGGCGGACCGATCAGCACCGCCTCGTCCGCAGCGGCGACGAACGGAAGGTCCGCGTCAGCCGCGGAGTACACCGCCACCGAGCGAACGCCGAGCCGGCGCGCGGTAGCGATGACGCGGCTGGCAATCTCGCCACGATTGGCGACAAGGACCGATTCGAGCACGCCCGGCAGCCTACAGCCGGGATGCCACCCGGCGGCTCGCGACCTCGCTGAGCACCGTCACCACGTCAACGTCGTAGCGGACCGGGTCCAGTCGCATCCGGTCGATCGCGGCTATCGACCGGTCCCGGTCGGTCGAGCTGCCGACCATGTCGTCAAACGCGTTCGCTGCCCTGATGATTTTGCTGCCGAGCGGCGGTGCCGGGTCGTGGCCCCGTGCGGGCCAGGCCTGACAGCGCACGAGCTGCGCCACCTCGTCGAGCACGCCTGCTTGGCCGATCACGTCCGCGCCGAGCTCGGCGATCCGCTCCTGGTCGGCAGGCGAGACCAGCACCGTGGCGCCGCCGGGGATCGGATCACGCAGCGACAGTTGCCCGATGTCGTGCATGAGAGCGCCGTACTCCAGCGCGAGCAACTCCGGCTCCGCCATGCCCAGGCCGCGCCCGATCGCCACCGCCAGCCTGCTCACCCGCCGGGAGTGCCCGGCTTCGACGTAGCCGGCGACCTCGGTGACCCGTGCCAGCGAGCGCACGGTCTGCAGATACGTAGCCCGGATGCCGGCGTACCGCCGAAACGCGACCTGCGTCACCAGCAGCGGGCCGATGAACGCGATCAGCACCGGCAGGCCCATCGCTTTGACGCTGAAGACGGTAATGATCACCGAGGCGCCGACGGCCAGGCCCAGCTGCCACTGCAGCCGGATCTCGTCCACCAGCGCCACCGCGAACCGAGCGCCGACGTCGTCGGCCCGGATCAACGCCGCGACCACGGTGTCGATGAGCCAGCCGAAGAAAATGAGCACCGCCATGACCGCGGCTTGCAGTTGCCACGGCTTGGTCAGCACGAAGCCCGAGAGGACTGACCGGAAGATGAACGCGACGCCGGCCACCGCCACCAGTCGGGTGCACATGCCGGTCACCCCGGCCGGACGCCCGGCCGCGATGTGCGGCATCGCGCCGACCATCATCCCGACCGCGCACACGGCCACTACCAGAACCGCCGGAAGCTGCGGGCGGGCCGGCCCGCCCAGCACCGGAAGCAGCAGCAGCGCGTACGACATCGCACCGACCATCGCGATGGGCGCCGCTTCCCGGCCGCCCGGCAGCGCCAGCCGGAGCAGCTCACCGAAGGCGACGAGCCCGCCGAAAGCCAGCGCGGTGTGCCAGTCGATCACGGGCTTGGATCTCGAGTTCAAGATGACGGCTGTGCTGGCGAATGACGCCGTCACCAGCATCGCGGCAGCGGCCATCAGCAGCAGCCGGCCGGAGTCCACAGCCTGCCAGTACGCCAGCCGGTCCGGCTCGGGACGGCGTGCCATCACGCTGGTCACGGGATCACCACCTGAAGCGGCGCCGTCGGGTCGTCGTGATCCTGGACGGTCACCATCGCCAGGTCCGAGGGGGCAGTTGTCGGCCCTGGCAGCTCCCAGCCCTGCTGTGCTACGGCGGCGATGAACGCCTCAACGATCACCGGGTCGAACTGGGTGCCCGCGCCCCTGCGCAGCTCGGCCACGCCCTGGTCGATGCTCTTGGCCTCGCGATAGGAGCGCGTCGAGGTCATCGAGTCGAACGCGTCGGCAACCGCGATGACGCGGGCAAACTCCGGTATCTCGTGGCCGGCCAGGCCCATCGGATACCCGCGGCCATCGATCCGCTCGTGGTGATGCATGATGCCGTTCAGCGCCTCGAAGAGGAAGCCGATCTCGCGGACAATCTCCAGCCCGCGCATCGGGTGCAGCTGGATCGCGGCGAACTCGTCCTCGGTGAGCGGCCCGGTCTTCTGCAGGACCTGGGTGGGCACGCCGAGCTTGCCGACGTCGTGCAGCATCCCGGCGAACCGGATCGCCTCGGTCCTGGCCGAGCTCATGCCGATCTTCCTGGCGATCATGATCGAGCCGCGGGACACCCGGTCGCCGTGCCCGCGCGTGTAGTAGTCCTTGGTCTCTACCGCCTGGCAGAGGGCGTTCATCGTTGCGGTGTAGGCCCGCTGCTCCTCGGCGAACTGCGCGATGGCCCAGCGGGCAACGAAGAGCGGCACGAGCACGATGACTGCCGCGAACCAGTCCATGATCATCCATAGCGACGCGATGACCAGGCCAAGGCTGGCGTATCCGAGGTCGGAGGCGAGCAGTAGCACAAGGCTGGACTCGCCCGCGTCGGCGCGCGCGAGCGCGCTGGCCCCGTTGAGCCGGTTGATCACCCAGATCATCCCGTGGTTAGCGGCCACGTGGACGACGGCCGCCGCGGCGAAGGCCAGCAGGGTCCGGCTGATGTAGTGATAGTGCGGGACGCCGACCGAATGGTTGATGGCGAGGTAGGCACTCCCGGCAGCCAGCCCGGACAGCGCGTGCATGGCGCCGTTGAACAGCCGCTCCCCGAGCCGGGGCTCACGGCGGACGCTGAGCAGTGACATGGCACCGACGAACGCCGCGGCCGCCGGGCCGAGCAGGACAACCGCGGCGAGCGTCGCGGCCCAGCTAGGCGACCATCTCGTCTGCCGGAACGTGAGCGGGCCCCCGGCCGAGTCGCAGATGAGGAACAGGGTCTGCAGCACGACTAGGTCGCGCCACGGGTTACCCGCGTGGGTCCGGCCCAGCACCGGCGTGCGGGCCACGAGTACCGCGGCGGCGACCACGACGAGGCCGATGTAGACCCAGGCCGCCGGCGTGATGCGGGCCGCTCGCTGGGTGCCAGCTAACTGGCGGCTGACGCCGAGCTGGCCTGAGGTCATTCGTTACCCGTCCCGCGGTCCCGCGCGTCGCCAACTCATCTGGCACGCGTCGCGACTTAGCGTAACGCCACGGGCGGATCCATGCCGGGGTCCGGCGCTACTCCGCGACGGGCTCGGTGGTCTCGATCTCGGCGCGGACCGCGGCGATCCTGGTCAGCACCTTCACCCGCAGCTCGCCCGGCACCGGCTCCTGCCCGCAGCACTTGTGCACCAGCTTCTTCACGAGCTCATCGAGCCCGTACTCGCGCAGGCACGGTCCGCACTCGTCGAGATGCTGGCGGATCCCCGCGTAGCTGCTGTCGTCCATCTCGCCGTCGATGTAGCTGTACACCATGGCGAGCACCTCGGTGCACGGCACCTCGTGCGGCTTCCCGCAGCTCATGGCGTGTCCCTCCGTGGCGCGTCGCCATTGGCAGTCGCGGGAGTGCCCGCGTACAAACCCTGGTCGGCGGCGTAGTCCTGGAGAAGCTCGCGGAGCTGCCGGCGACCGCGGTGCAGCCGCGACATGACCGTCCCGATCGGAGTGCCCATGATGTCGGCGATCTCCTTGTAGGCAAAGCCCTCGACGTCGGCGAGGTAGACGGCCAGCCGGAAGTCCTCAGGGAGAGCCTGCAGGGCGGCCTTGATGTCGGAGTCCGGCAGCCGCTCCAGCGCCTCGGTCTCGGCGGACTTCAGCCCGCTCGAGGTGTGCGAAGCCGCCCTGGCGAGCTGCCAGTCCTCGATCTCCTCGGTACCTGACCGCTGTGGCTCACGCTGCCGCTTGCGGTAGCTGTTGATGAAGGTGTTGGTCAGGATCCGGAACAGCCAGGCCTTGAGGTTCGTGCCCTCCTGGAACTGGTGGAAAGAGGCATAGGCCTTGGCAAATGTCTCCTGCACCAGATCCTCGGCGTCGGCTGGATTGCGGGTCATCCGCATCGCCGCCGCATACAGCTGATCCAGATACGGCAGCACGTCGGCTTCGAACCGCTTGCTCCGCTGCTCAAGTGTCTCGGGGACCGAACCCACCCCTTCCGGAGTCGAGGGCTGCAGGCCACCAGACTGCCAGCCTCCTCGCCGGGAGGATACAACGCCGAGGCTGATCACATCGCGCGCGACCGTCCGGGTAGCGTCTGGCCCGGTCAGGCAGCTGGCTGGAGACACGTACGGCAGAACACCGGCTCTGGTGCCTTCATTCCGGCCCGGCCTCAGCGGCGCAGTCGGTCCAGCTTGGCTTGGCAGGCGACGCACCGGGCCGCCTCGGGCTTCGCCTCAAGCCTGCCCTCGGGCACCAGCGTGCCGCAGTCCACGCAGGTGCCATACGTTCCCAGGTCGATCCGGTGCAGGGCGGCGAGCACGTCGGACCGCTGCCGCCGGGCGGCGGCGATCACGGCCTCAGATCGCTCGCTCTCGGAGAGGTTGGCACCGGCGTCGGCGGGATCCTGCGGAAAGTCACTCGTCCAGGCAGAACGCTGGCCATTCCCGTTGAGCACACCGATCGATCTGTCCAACTCGAGCCGTATCTCCTCAAGGCGCCGACGGGCCGAGGTGACGTCCATCCGATCCCCGCCTCCTTCCAAACTGGCTGGCAGCACCGAGAGGGGGATCGTGGGAGCGCCGCCTGCCTGGTGAGGGACTAGAACAGCGCCTGCGCGCTGTCGTCTGCGTCGCTGGGTATGCCAGCGTGTCGAAGCTGCGCCCCGGCGGCACTGCGCGGGGCGGCTGGCACCGGGATTAACGGTCCCGGCAGCGGCTCGATCAGCTGCGGCCCGTTATTGCGGACGGCGTTGACCTGCGTGGACACTGGATATGCCTGCAGCCCGCTGGCCGCCGCCGGGGCGAGCAGCGCGTGCAAGCCGACCGGGTCGGCGCTGACCGGGTCGAGCCAGTCGGCCCACCGATCCGGGTCGATGATCATTGGCATTCGGTCGTGAATCACGCCGAGTTCATCCGGTGCGCTGGTCGTGATGATCGTGGTCGTCCAGAGCCAGGCATCCGGGTCGTCGCTGGCCACCGCTGGGTCTCGCCACAGCTCGTACAGGCCAGCGAAGGCCAGCGGACGGCCGTCCCGCGGGCTGATGTAGACCGGCTGCTTGGCCGCGCCCGGACGGGTCTGCCACTCGTAGTAGCCGTCGGCGGGCAGCAGGCAGCGACGCTTGACGAACGCGCGACGGAACGCCGGCTTGGCCGCGACGGTCTCGACCCTCGCGTTGATCATCCGGCTGCCGATCCTCGGGTCCTTAGCCCAGAACGGCACCAGGCCCCAGCGCATCACCCGGAGCTCGCGAACGGCCGTCACGGGCGTGGCCGTGTCCTGGTCAGCGACCGCTGACGTCGGATCCGCCGAGCTGTCGCCAGCGCGCTCGAGCACCGCGTACACCGGCTTGGTGGGCGCCACGTTATAGTCCGGATTGAGGGGCTCGGTCACGGCGTCGCGCTGCACGCTGAACTCCTCAAGGAGCTCAATGCGCTTGCGCGCAGACGCGTACCGACCGCACATCTCTCTCACCTGACAGCAACAGAGCAGAACCTGCAAACCGAGAATGTGCCGGTTCATAGCCAAGATTCGGCTATGCCAAACCTTGCCGAGAAGTCGGAATCATTCCACGCCTCGCAGCGCCGCGGTGTCTGATTGTCGCTCCGCGCGCCCGTGCGCGTCCAGACGTCCGCTTGCCAGTAACCTTCGAGACATGCAGCTGCCAGGTAACGAGCCGGCTGACTGGCAAGCTCCCACGGCGCGCGGGCCCGTCGGCGGGACTGTCCGTCTGCCCGGCTCGAAGTCCATCACCAACCGGGCGCTGGTCCTGGCCGCGCTCGCGGACGCGCCCGCTACGATCGTGGGCCCGCTGCAGGCGCGCGACACAGAGCTCATGACGGCCGCGATCACTGCGCTCGGAGCTGACGTCGCGACGTCGGGACCGGCTGACAGCGCCGGACCGGCGACTGGCCAGCCAGTGTGGACGGTTACGCCAGGCTGGCGGTCTGGCCGGGTGCGCGTGGACGTCGGCAACGCCGGCACCGTGCTCAGGTTCGTGCCACCCGCCGCGGCGCTCGCCGCGGCCGACGTCGAGTTCGACGGTGATCCGCGGGCCAGGGAGCGGCCGGTGTCCGAGCTGCTGGCCGGGCTGAGGCAGGCCGGAGTCGAGATCAGTGACGACGGCCGGGGCGCGCTGCCGTTCGTCCTGCGCGGCCGTGGCCACGTCGCGGGCGGTGCCGTGACCCTGGACGCCTCGTCCTCGTCCCAGCTCGTTTCCGGGCTCATGCTCGCCGCGCCCCGGTACTCCCGTGGTCTGGAGATCCGCCACCACGGCGCGCGCGTGCCCTCGGCGCAGCACATCGCGATGACCGCGGCCATGCTGACCCGAGCGGGCGCCGACGTCGAGGTCACGTCCACCCGGCCCGATGACGGCCTACCCGACGGCTGGCGGGTCAGCCGGGCCCGGCTGACCCCCGGCACGATCGCGGTCGAGCCAGATCTGTCGAATGCGGCCCCGTTCCTTGCCGCAGCGGTGGTCACCAGCGGGCACCTGACGATCTCCGGCTGGCCGGCGGTCAGCCTGCAGGCGGCCGGCCAGATCATTGACGTGCTCAGCCAGCTCGGTGCCACGTGCTGGCACGACTCGGACGGCCTGCACGTCGAGGGCACCGGCAAGATCCGCGGCATCACCGCCGACCTGCGGGACGTCAGCGAGGTAGCCCCGGTCCTGACTGCGGTCGCCGCGCTGGCGGACTCGCCGTCCGTGCTCACCGGCATCGGGCACATGCGGCTGCACGAGAGCGACCGGCTCGCCGCGCTGGCCGCCGAGATCGGCGCCCTCGGCGGCGACGTCACCGAGCTGCCAGACGGCCTCGCGGTGCGGCCGCGCCCGCTGCGGGCAGCAGCCGTGCCGTTCGATAGCCACGACGATCACCGGCTCGTGATGACCGCTGCCGTGCTCGGCCTGGTCGTGCCCGGGTTGCGCATCCACAACGCCGGTACCGTCGGCAAGACGTTCCCGGAGTTCCGCACGAGCTGGCTGCAGATGCTAGGGCAGGCGCCCTGAGTCGGGTCGGCAGCCACGCGCGGCTGGACGAGGACGACGTGCGGATCAGGCCGGGAAGGGGTTCCCGGCCCCGCACCAGGCGGCGTCCCGCACATGAGGACGCCGTCGACGCGTTCGTGACCGGCGTGGACCGCGGACGGTATCGCTGCTGGCTCGGCGATCGGACGGTGACCGCGATGCGGGCCAGGGAGCTCGGCAGGCGCGGGGTCGTCGTCGGGGACCGGGTACGCCTGGCCGGCGACGTCTCCGGTTTGCCCGGCACTCTGGCCAGGGTGGTGCGGGTGCAGCCGCGCACGTCCGTGCTCCGGCGCTCGGCCGATGACGACGACCCGACGGAGCGGATCATCGTCGCCAACGCCGACCAGCTGGTGATCGTCACCGCGCTGGCCAGCCCGCCGCCCCGACCGCGGCTCATCGACCGGTTCCTGGTGGCAGCCTTGGACGCGGGCCTCGAGCCGATGCTGTGCCTCACCAAGGCCGACCTTGCCTCGCCAGCGGAGCTGCTCGCCGCCTACGAGCCACTGGGGGTCCGCGCGATCGCGCTCAGCCGACCGTTCCAGGGCCAGCTTGACCGGCTCCGCGCGCTGCTCGCCGGGCGGATCAGCGTCCTGGTCGGGCACTCGGGGGTGGGCAAGTCGACGCTGGTGAACGCGCTGCTGCCAGCCGCCGATCGCGCGGTCGGAGAGGTCAGCCCGGTCACCGGGCGCGGTCGGCACACCTCCTCGTCGGCGGTGGCACTGCCGCTGCCGCCGGGGCTCGACGACACCGCTGGCAGTGGCTGGATCATCGACACGCCGGGCCTGCGCAGCTTCGGGCTCGGTCACGTCGCGGCCGACCGCGTTGTCTCCGCGTTTGCCGAGTTCGCCGGCGCCATCGCGCAGTGCCAGCCGGGGTGCAGCCACCTGTCGGCCGGGTGCGCACTGGACGCGTGGACAGCAGAGCACGGCGGGCCCGCCGCCGCGGCGCGGCTCGACTCGCTGCGCCGGCTGCTGCGCAGCCGGGAGGGCCCGGATCGGGCCGACCCTGACGAGTCCGACCGAGGCGGTCCGGACGAATAGCCACCGGACACCCGGCGCGCCGAAGACCGCTCGGCGATGGCCTGACGGCGCGGTACGCGCTAGCGTTCCCGGCATGGCTGGTTTTGCTGGCGATCTTGGGTTCGCGCACGTCTTGGCGGACGCTGCGGACGACATCACGATGCGCCGGTTCAAGGCTCAGGACCTTCGAGTCGAGGCCAAGCCAGACCTGACCCCGGTCAGCGACGCGGACCTGGCGGTCGAGGAGTCGCTGCGGAATGTGCTGAGCCGCGCCCGGCCGCGAGACGCGATGCTCGGTGAGGAGTCCGGGCATACCGGGTCAAGCCAGCGCTGCTGGGTCATCGACCCGATCGATGGCACCAAGAACTTCGTCCGCGGTGTGCCCGTGTGGGCCACGCTCATCGGGCTGATGGACGAGGACGAGGTCATCGTCGGCGTTGTCAGCGCCCCGGCGCTCGGCCGCCGCTGGTGGGCGGCGCGGGACGGCGGGGCGTGGACCGGCAAGAGTCTGACCAAGGCGACGGCCTGCCGGGTTTCGGATGTCGCCAGTCTCTCCGATGCCTCGCTGTCGTATTCGGGGCTGTCCACCTGGGACGCTGGCGGACGGCTGAACGAGTTCGTCGGACTCGCGCGGAAGGTCTGGCGCACCAGAGCTTACGGCGATTTCTGGTCACATGTCCTGGTCGCGGAAGGCGCCGTCGACATCTCCGCGGAGCTGGACGTCAGCCTGTGGGACCTCGCCGCGCTGCAGATCATCGTCGAGGAAGCCGGCGGTGCATTCACCGATCTCGCTGGCCGCCCCAGGCCAGACGGCGGCAGTGCGCTCTGCACGAATGGATTGCTGCACACCGAGGTGCTCAGCCTGCTCGCTGTGGCCTGAGAGCCTGGTCCGCGTGAGCAGCCGCGGACGATAGCGGAGTTGCTGATGGCGCCCGCCCGACCGCGCGCTGCCGGTTTTCCAGACGGGCTCTGAGGGGTTGCCCTGACGCGTGCGCCGGCGGATGCTGGACAGCACGGCAGTCACAAGCGCACAAGCGCTGGCGGCCCTGTGACAGCGCCACGCCCATCGCGATGTTGTACTGGCAGGCTTGGGCCGCCGTCTCGCTCGGGCACCCTCCGGCACCGTGAGAGGAGCGATGAACATGAACGTACGGGACGGGATGACGAGGAACGTGCTCAGCGTCGGGCCCGCGCACACGCTGCGCGAGGCAGCCAGGCTGATGTCCGGCCAGCGCGTCGGTGCCGCCGTCGTGGTCGACCCCTCGCTTCCGGCTCTCGGGATCCTCACAGAACGCGACATCCTGGACTCGATCGGAGCCGGCCAGGATCCGGACCACGAACTGGTCGCCGACCACCGGACGGCGGATGTCGTATTCGCCACGCCCGCCTGGACGCTGGAGCAGGCTGCGAGCGCGATGGCAACGGGCGGCTTCCGGCACCTCGTGGTCATTGACGGGCACGACGTCGCGGGCCTGCTGTCGATGCGCGACATCGTGCGATGCTGGGTGGGAATCCCGGTTCCAGTTCCAGCGCGGGCCTGAGCGCGGCTGCTGGGTGCGGTCGCGTCGATCCCGGTTAGGCTGCACGTGAGGTGAGCGCGCGATGCGGTTAGTCGATGCCGTCGCACTGGTGACAGGCGCTTCCTCCGGCATCGGCGCGGCGACCGCCATCCGCCTCGCCGCAGCTGGCGCGCGGCTCATCGTCACCGGTCGCAACGAGGACCGGCTGCGGGAAATCGCGGCCCGAACCGGCGCGATACCGCTGCCGGCCGACCTCGCCGAGCCGGGCGGGCCTGAACTGCTGGTCGAGAAGGCACTGGCCGCCGAGAACCGGGTCGATCTGCTGGTCTGCAACGCCGGCGCCGGCTGGTTCGGGCCGATTGGCGAGCTATCCGGCAGCAAGGCCAGCGAGCTGGTCAGCCTCAACCTGCTGGCGCCGGTGCAGCTGGCCAGGCTGCTCGCGCCGGGGATGGCGAAGCGCGGCACTGGCAGGCTGGTATTCGTCTCCTCAATCGCCGGAGCCACCGGTGTCCGGAACGAGGCGGTCTACGCGGCCACCAAGGCCGGGCTCAACTACCTGGCCGAGAGCCTCACGTACGAGCTGGCTGGCACCGGCGTCGGCATCTCGCTCGTGCTGCCGGGCGTGGTCGACACGCCGTTCTTCGGCCGTCGCGGGCGGCCCTACGAGCGGCGCAGGCCGGTGCCGATCTCGGCCGAGCGGGCGGCCCGGGCCATCACCCGGGCTGCAGCGCTCGACCTCGACGTCGTCTACGTCCCCGGCTGGCTGCGCTTCCCGGCCTGGCTGCACGGCGTCGCGCCGCGCACCTTCCGCCGGCTGGCAAC
>JASHQA010000165.1 GCA_030037785.1 Streptosporangiaceae bacterium | reverse complement strand
GGGCGGCCGGCCTGTCAGCCGGCGCCTATCTGCTCTCGAAGGTCCTGGTGCTAGGCGTGATCAGCGCTCTGCAGGCGGTGGTTCTCGTGGTCGTCGGCCTCATCGGCCGTCCGCTGCCCACGCAGGGTGCGCTACTCACGCACCTCCCGCTGGTCGAGTTGCTGCTCGCAGTGGCGGCGCTCGGTGTTGCGTCAATGGCACTGGCGCTGTTCATCTCATCGCTAGTGAGTAGCTCGGAAAAGGCGATACCGCTACTCGTGGGGATCGTCATGTTCCAAGTGGTGCTCTCGGGCGGAATCTTCCCGCTGTCCGGGAAGGTGGGCCTCGAGGAAATGTCCTGGGTCTCGCCGTCCAGCTGGGGCTACGCCGCGACGGCCGCTACGGCCAACCTGAACTCGATCATGCCAACGGGATCCGAGCCTGCCGCGGTGCCGCGCGCCGCCGCGCCGCTGACCGCAACAACGCTCAGCGCTGGCAGGTATCCCGCCAGGGCCAACCCGAGCCCGAGCGCACAACCAAGCACGCCTGCGGCGCCCAGCACGGCGTCGGCAACCGCTGCCACGGAACCGCTGTGGGATCACAACGCCGGCACGTGGCTCGCTGACATGGGCATGCTGCTTGCACTGGCGCTCGCCTTCTGCCTGCTCACCTGGCGGAACCTGGTTAGGATGCGGCCGCTCCAGCGTCGTTGACGTATGGCTGGCGCGCTACGGCTGTCCGCCCCGCCACTCCCGGGCCCTACCACCGCAGACCTGCGCCAAGGGCGAGCGCTACCACCAGATGCTGAAGAAATGGCTCGCCCGCCAGCCGTAAGCTGCCACCCCGGGCCATCCTGCAGGCGCAGCCGGACTGGTTCACCGGCTACTACGGCGTCGACGGCACCTGCGTCATCACGATCCGCTGCAACAGGGCCGTCGGCGCGAAAGCCCTGAGTGAGTACCTGGAGGTCCAGGGGTACGAGCCGGCAGGCTGCTACCGAATCTGCTGCTCGTAAGGCTCGGCTATCCGCCAATCGTGGTGCTCAAGCCGAAGCGCCCCGCCCACCTAGCCGCCATGCACAAGGCTGATGTCGGCGATTACGGCCTCACTGGCTGAGATCCTCGCTCGGGCAATGTATGACAACCTCAACAGCTTCATCGTTCCGTCACTTGCTGGCCCCGCGTGATTGGTGCCATTGGCGACGCTCGTGAACAAGGACTTCTCGCTGACCGCGCTGCGCCAGGCCGCGCAACGCGGCCCGCCGGGGGCGGCTGGTATCTGGCTGTCTCTCTGGCTCTGACGCTGTCGTGCCCGTGATTGACCGCTGCTGCCGCGAGAGTCCGTTAGTTTGTGGCCGTTTGTTGCCCGAGATGGTCTGCCGTGCTGGCAGACGACGCGGGGCGCAGCCGTGGTACGTCGTGGTACGCACGGGTAGACTCACGCTATGGCACTTGAGCAGCCGATTGATATCAGTGTCCGACAGTTCGTCGCGGACTCGGGGTCGGTCACGCGTGGCCTGCGCCAGGGGAGGACTTACACGCTCACGCTGAACGGACAGCCGCTGGCAAGAATGGTCCCGATCCGTCGGCGCAGGGCGGTGCCCAAGGAGGAGGTTCTCGCGATCTTCGCCACAGCCCCGGTACTCGATGTCGATGAACTGCGCACCCACCTGGACCAGGCTGTCAGCCAGGACGTGCGTGACCCGTACGAGGGCACTGGCCAGTGACCATCCATGACGTGGCGGTTGTCGACACCAGCATCATCGCGGCGCTCAGGCTCTACGACCCGGCGGAACTGCCCGACACCATGCTCATTACGGCGGTGACACTGGGCGAGTTGTCGTATGGCCCGCATGCAACAGACGATCCGGCCAAGCGCGCCGCCAGGGTCGCCGTCTTGCAGCACGCGGAGGCTACTTTCGACCCTCTTCCCTACGACCAGAGCGCAGCCCGCCTCTACGGTCAGATCTGCGCGGCGGTGAGAGTGGCGGGCCGCCAGCCGCGCAAGAGAGCGTCGGATCTGATGATCGCTGCCACCGCGGCCAGCAATGAGCTGCCTCTGTACACCGCCAATCCGCAGGACTTCGCGGGGTCAGAAGGGCTCGTGGAAGTAGTTGCCGTTCACGGGCGGCCGAATGACTTTTAGCGTCGGCCAGATGGGCTGGGCGCGCAAACCGTGCTGCGGATTTGCCGCAGCACGGGACGGAAGTTTGGCCCGAAGTGGCCACCTGCAGTGACCTGCGGATTCTCATCGGAGCGGGCGAAGGGAATCGAACCGTCGTGACCAGCTTGGACGGGTGCGGCTTGCGGACCGCTGACCAGCGTCGCCGCAGGTCGGACGGCAGGCACCTTACCCAGGTCGCAACCCCGCGGGGCCTGAAAGAGCGGATCAGGGATCGCGTGCTTCACGAGGCTGTTGCGCTGTGAGGCGTGCAGACGTTCGATGCCGATGAAGATCTGCAGAGCGTCTTGGTGCACCTTGTCCAGGTGATCGGCGAGGCTGCGGCCGGGCTGTCAGATGAATTCACGTCGCAGCACTCGGAAATTCCGTGGCGCCAGATTGTGGCTGTCCGCAACCGCGTTGCGCACGGCTACTTTGAGGTGGACCCGGACATCCTCTGGGATGTCGCAAAGGTCGATGTGCCGCACCTCGCCGATCAGGTTCGCGTCATCAGGTCGAAGCTCACCGACGAACCGGATGGCGCGGTCCCGATGGGTGGCTACTTGCGCCTGCGTGCCATCGAGCGGCACGCCTCTCCGCCGGCGAGACTTTCCACCGGGGCGCTTACCACCGGCTCCGTGTCGGCTGATTATGAGCTTGCCCTGATCGATCAGCCTGCAGCTCGTCGTGCCGGGTTGCCCGTGAGTGACCGACAGTGGCTCAGCGAGACCGTGGCGCGGGGCCCGTTTGTGGCCGAGACCGTCCTGTGTAGTCGGCCCGGACGAGCTGGATGGGGGTGTCCGTGAGGTCTCGTACCCGGCCGACCGCTCAGTCCCGCAAGACCAGGACCGAGCGATTGGCCGTCAGCCAGCCGAGTTCCTGCCCGACTGTGCCTTCGTCTCCGCGCTTCCGGAAACTGGACCAGGGCTCGATCCCGGCTGCGCCATAGACCTGGAGTCTGGAGATTTCCCGGGTCATTAGCCGTTCCAGCGCGTCTACTACCGCGGGCGGGGCCGATCCGTAAGCCTTGCACAGCGTGCTGAGCCGGGCGCGCAGGTCGCAGTCCTCGGCCAGGCCAGCTGCTAGCGTCATGCCCGGGCCACGCAGAGGCACTGCGTTCCACGCTAGCTGGGCTACGTCCGCCAGTGCTTCGCCCGGCTCGGCGAAGTCCCAGTCGATGAAACCTGTGAGGTCGTCGCCGCGCCACACTGAGTTCCACGGGCCGAGGTCACCGTGGCGGATCACCTGCCCGGGCTGCCAGACCGAGTCAGGAACGATCCACCGCGCTCCGGCGGGCGGGACGAAATCAGCGATCGCATCGTGATAGCGCCGAAGCCAGCGCCCGAGCTGCCGCAAGCCGTCCCCTGATACCAGGACGGCTGGCCACGGCCGCATGGCTGCCTCGCCGGGCAGGAAGGTCAGAACCTCGCGTCCGTGCTCATCGATTCCACGCGGCCGTGGAGCACCATTGAATCCAGCCCGTTCAAGATGGCCAAGTAGCGCATGCACCGCTGGTGTCCATGCCCCGGTCGGCCGGCGAATGGTCCCGCCGATGCGCACTACCGTCGTGAGGCCACCCGTGACCGTCTCCCCGTCCTCCATCACGCCTGCTGAATATAGCCGGGTGCGGAGCAGTCGTGACAGCTCGCCAAGTAGTAGCTGCGCGGCGACTCCAGCGTCCCGCCGGACTGACTACCGGCCGAACGTTACCTGTCCCATCCCCGGTAGCTGCGACCCCGGCGACTTTCGGCCGGGTTCTGTCGAGGGTGGCCGCAGGCCATCGCCGGAGGCAACGCGGAGCGCTCTCGACGGGTTCCGGGCGACGCCGGATACTGAGGAAGCGGGGATGAGCCACCCGATTTATGGGGCTGCTGGCGTCCTGGTCGGCGCGTCCGCGCGAGCGGGGCCTCAAGCCGGAGCGCGGCGCGGGCAGCGCCGAGCCGCGTTCTCGGATCGGCGCACAGCTGGCACCAGGATCACTCTGGGTCCACTCAAGTCTCGGGCAGCTCGTCGCACGGTCGGCATTCCGGCCGTCATCGTCCCCGCGCTCCAGGCTCACCTGGAGGAGTTCGCGGGTGCCGATCTGGAAGCGCTGGTGTTTCCGGTTGCCAGCGGCGCGCCGTTACGGCGCAGCAACTTCAACAGGATGTCCGGCTGGAAGCATGCAGTCGAGGCGATCGGCGCGCGAGGCCTGCATTTCCATGATCTCCGCCACACCGGGAACACGTTCGCGGCCGCCAGCGGAGCGGGGATCAAGGACCTGATGGCGCGCATGGGGCACGACAGCGCGCGGGCCGCCATGATCTACCAGCACCGGGCGCGCGGTGCCGATCGGGCGATCACAAGCGCCATCGACGCTCACTGGAAGCCGAGCGTGGCCGGATCGACGAAGGCGACGACGGACAGGCTGCGACGCCGGTTCCGGCGAGTTAATGGCACGCTAATGGCACGGAGATCTTGGAATACAGCGGCCGAGCCTGTGGGACTGAGACACGCTGCACAGGGGTTGGCGCTACCAGCTTGCCTAAGCGGCCGCGCCAGCCAGGCGTGCGACAATAGAGGTACGGGAGGTGGTGATCATGTCATCCGAGCACGAGGAACCAGACTTCTTCCTCCGTGCAGGCGAGGAGGAAGTGCCGGTGGAGGAGCTTGCCCGGCGTCAGGGTGCCCGGCCGGTCGAGTCGGTGGATGACATGGCCAGGCCAGGGGTCTTCGACTCGGACGAGGAGTGGGAAGCGTTCCTGGACGACCTCTATGCTTCGCGGCACTCTGGCCTGGCGTGAGCTTCCTCGTCCTGGACACCGATGTCGCGTCGGCGAGCCTGCGCGGCCGCCTGGTGACCCGGTTAGCCGGTCACACGTAGTGCATCTCGTTCGTGACGGTGGGCGAGCTGACGAAGTGGACGGTGTTACGTGACTGGGGCCCGCGCAAGCTGGCCGAGCTGGCTGACTGGCGGCAGAACGTGGTCCCGCTTCCTTACTCCGAGCGGGTGGCGGTCCGCTGGGGTGTGCTCCAGGCGCGAGCGGAACGGCGCGGTCGGCCCCGACCAGTGAACGACACCTGGATCGCGGCGTGCTGCTTGGTCCGCGATCTGCCGTTGGCAACACTGAACCGCAAAGACTTCAGGGACTTCGCCGATCACGACGGCCTGCGAGTTATCGGCGTCAACGAGCGCTGACTGTGCGCCCGGCAGGTCTCGTCGGCGAGTTACCTGGGTTGTCATCACTGCCGTCATCACAGATATGCGCCGCGTGGTGTGGGCTACCAGTTTCGGAAAGTCGACCGTTAGGTTCGTCTTGCCGGGGTAGACCGGCGGCAGGAGAGGCGCTATGGCAGCTGGGCTGGTCAGCGTCGGCGGAACGAGGCTGTTCGTCGATGAGCGTGGTGACTCAGGCGCGCCGCCGCTGTTGTTCATCCACGGCGGTCCGGGTCAAAGCTGCTACGACTATATGTACTCACAGGGGGACCTGCTGTCCCGGCATATGCGGCTAATCGGTGTTGACCAGCGCGGCGTTTTGCGATCCGATCCGCTGCCCGCCAGCCCGCCGTTGACCGAGGAGCTGCTAATCGAGGATTTTGAGGAGCTTCGGGAGACACTGGGCATCAGCCGGTGGGCGATCCTTGGTCACTCCTCTGGCGGCCACTACGCGGTGCGGTACGCAGTCAGCAGGCCGAAGTCGGTGAGCGCCGTGATTCTTGACTGCCCGTGCTTCGACAGTGATTTGACCGACAGGTACCGCCTGCCGGAAGTAGCCCGCCGATTGGATGAACTGGGCAAGTCAGCCGAGGCGGAACGCTGCCGGGCGCTGGCCGCACGGGCGGAGCGGCTGACGGCCGCGGATGAGACCTATCTTGCGATGCAGGCCCTCGGCGAGCACTACATGGAGCAGTTCTTCCACGACTCCGCAGGCGCGGCTGATTTTCATGCCGTCCTTGAGAACGCCGGGTTCCCTGACGAGATGTGGGACAGGGGAAGATCGCATCTGCCGCTGGTAGCTGAGAATTACGAGCCCGTCTTCAGTTTGCTGGGCGACATGCGATGCCCGGTCATGCTGATCCGCGGCCAGGACGACCTGGTTGCCGCGCCTGCCGCCGTAGCTGAGTTCGCGCGGCTCGTCCCGACCGCACGGCACATGGTGCTAGCGGAGTCAGGGCACATGGGTTACCAAGAGCAGCCCGATGAGTACTGCGCGGCTGTAACTGAATTCGTGCTGGGACACCGGGCTGTGACGGCGTCCGGCCCGCAGGCAGGCCAGGCTCCGCCGTAACCGAGCTGTTCAGGGAAGGCGCAAGCGACGTTCGCAGAAGCCGCACCCCGAAGCCCGACGTGGGTTCGGGGTGTTCGCGATGTCTTGCGACATCACAGTTGGAGCGGGCGAAGGTGCCTGAGCGGGCGAAGGGAATCGAACCCTCATGACCAGCTTGGAAGGCTGGGGCTCTGCCATTGAGCTACGCCCGCGTGACGGCAAAGCCGTCATCGGTAGCGTACCGGGTGTCGGCGCGCAGCCGAGCCGCGCGCCGCTGCAAGGGATTGGGCCAAGCCGGGCCCGTTACCGTATCTCCGGCAGTTCCTGGCCCGGTTCCTGCACGCTGCGGAACAGGTCGCCGCGCTCGGCTATCCGGTCCAGGATCGTTCGGATCGTGAACATGTCGGGGCGGAGTGCCGGGTCATCCAGTTCTGACCAGTCGATGGGCGCGGAAACCGGCCCGCCAGGTGCCGCCCGCGGGCTGTAGGGGGCGACGAGCGTCTTGTTGCTGACGTTCTGGGTGTAGTCGAGGCGGGCGCGGCCGGACCGCTCGCTGACGTCCCACTTCCAGCTGATCAGGTCGGGTACGACCGCGCCGACCGTCTTGGATAGCTGCTCGACCCAGGTCCGCGTGTCCTCATACGTCAGGCCGTCCACGACGGGGATCCAGATCTGGATGCCACGGCGGCCGGTGACCTTGGGCTGGCCTCGCACCTGCAGGTGCTGCAGGGCGGTCCGGTGCAGCCGGGCGAGTACCAGGACCTCGTCCCAGGACGTCGCCGAGCCAGGATCGATGTCGATCAGCGCGTAGGTGGGGCTGTCCGGGTCGCTCGTGCGGGACGTCCACGCGTGCCACTCCAGCGCGCCGTAGTTCGCCGCCCAGACCAGGGCGGCTGGCTCGTCGATCACGAGGTAGGTCGTGGTGCGTCCCGGCTTGGCACTCGGGTCGCGCCAGCGGGGCAGCCACTCTGGTGCGTGATCGGGAAGTTGCTTGTTCCAGAAGCCGGCCTGGCTGACGCCACCCGGGTACCTGTGCATGTTGAGCGCCCGGCCAGCCAGGTAGGGGAGTGCGACCGGGGCGATACGGGCGGCGTACCGGATCAGCTCGCGTTTGGTCACGTCCTGCTCGCCGTTGCGGCCTGGGAAGAGCACCTTGCCGAGGTTGGTGAGTTTGAGCTGGCGGCCGAATACCTCCCAGGTGCCTTGTTCGCCGAGGCCGTCGAGGGCGGCCAGCTCGTCATCGGCCGGTCCGGGCACCGGGCGGGGACGGAGCTGGACCGAGGCCTGCGCGGCCGGCAGGTCTGACCGCCAGATCCGGTCCGGATCGGCCTTTACCTCGTCGTTGGTGCGCCCGCTGAGCACCGAGCGCGGGTGGTCCTCGGCGTCCCAGCCACTGACCGCGTAGTCGTCATCCTTGTGGATGAGCAGCCACTGGTTCTGCTCGTCCCGGCTGCGGCCCCGGCGCACCAGGATGAACTTGCCCTTCAGCTTGCTGCCGTGGACGTTCGCGTGGAGTTCGCCGCTGGTCACGGCCGCCACTGGATCGTCGGTCTCGTAGGGCTCCCAGGTGCCGGCGTCCCACACGATCACATCACCGCCGCCGTACTCGCCGTGCGGAATCACGCCCTCGAAGTCGATGTACTCGATCGGGTGATCCTCGACGTGCACGGCGAGGCGCCTGGCTTTCGGGTCGAGCGTGGGCCCGTTCGGCACGGCCCAGCTCGCCAGCACGCCGTCCATCTCAAAGCGCAGGTCGTAGTGGCGCCGCCGGGCGCGGTGCCGCTGGACCACGAAGCGCAGCGGCTGACCGGGCTGACTGTCCGGCCCGGGGGGCAGGTCCCGTCCGCCGGCCGGCTCGGGGGTACGGCTGAAGTCGCGCTTGGCCTGGTAGCTGGCCAGTCGTTCGGCCGGACGCTCGGACCGCCGCGTTCGGCGGGTGGCGCGGTCTTGCTGGCTGGCCGTCTTCCCGGTGGCGTCAGCGCTCTCCCGTGCCATACCGTCGATTTTCCCATCACCGGTGGTGGGGGCAAATGTCGGGAAGTGCAAGCTGGGCGCTGGTTCGCTTCGGTCCGGTGCTGGCAAGCTGTCCATCGGTCCCCGAGTCGTTCGTCGTCAGGCAAGAACGCGCAGCCAAGGAGGGACACGATGAGCGTGCCACGGATTGTGTCAGCGGATGAGTGGCTGGCCGAGCGTCACGAACTGCTGGCGGCGGAGGAGCAGGCGACGGAGATGCTGACCCGCGTCACAGAGCGCCGCCGGGAACTGCCGGCCGTCCGGGTGGAGAAGGCCTACGAGTTCGGCGGGCCAGACGGGCCGGTGAGCCTGCTGGACATGTTCGAGGGCCGGGTTCAGCTCATCGTCCAGCACTTCATGTTCGACCCGTCCTGGGACGAGGGCTGCCCGGTCTGCTCGTACCAGGCCGACAACATCGGCGAGCTCGCACACGTGCACGCCCGCAACACCACGTTCGCGGCCGTGTCACGGGCTCCGATCGGCAAGATCGAGGCGTTCCGGCAGCGGATGGGCTGGGCGTTCCCGTGGTATTCGTCCCTGGGCAGCGACTTCAACTACGACTTCCACGTCACGCATGACGAGGACGTGGCGCCGATTCAGTGGAACTTCCGGACCAAGCAGGAGCTGATCGATCGCGGCGATGCGTGGGCCGCCAGGCCGGGCGAGCAGGGCGGAGTCAGTGTCTTTTATCGCGACGGCGACACCGTCCTGCACACCTACACCGGCTATACCGCCTCCGAGTTGCTCTGCGCCACCGACCAGTACCTGGACCTGACCCCGCTCGGCCGCCAGCACGAGAGCGTGGAGTTGCAGCATCACGACAGGTACGCCGCTCACTCGTGACTGACGGCAGCTGAGCGACGCGCCCTGGGCAGCGGCAGGCCCAGCTAAGATGGTGCGGGGTGCGGCGCGCTGCTGCCTTGGGGCAGCGACGCGACCAGGATCAGATCTGGGAACCGGGCTGGCAGGCATCAAGGTCCACCGCCTGGGCAGTGGCCTGAGTCTCCGCAGGTCACCGGGTACGGGATGTAGCGCAGCTTGGTTAGCGCGCCTGCTTTGGGAGCAGGAGGGCGCGGGTTCGAATCCCGCCATCCCGACTGTTCAAAGATATTTTCGCCCACGGTCCGGCCCGGATGAGGACTCCCGCGCCTTCGACTGACTGCGGTGATCCGGCGACTACCGGCTCTCGCGTTCCCCCGGCCCTTGACATGCGTTCTCCGCGGACGGACGATCCAGACGGGCACCGGCCAGGAGCGCACAACCGACTGGGTCAGGACGGACACCTAGCAACCACGAAACGTCCGGCCGGTGCCTCGCCAATCCCCGTCTGCGGTCTCGCCGGGGGGATCAGCTGTCGGCCGTGATCGCATCCAATCGGCGCCGAACCTCGGGCGTGTTCACGCCGAGAGCGCCCAGCAGCACCGCCGCAGGATCTGGTGGCTGGAGAGTGAGGATCTGGGCCAGCACCTGCTGGGCCGTGACCTGGAGCTTCCGGCGGTTGGGCCTGACCGCTTCCTCAAGCACTTTCTTTGCCGCGGGTGTCATGCGGAGGCGATCTTTTGTCGCGACGTCCCTGATCCTCGGCTTCTTCGGTACGGCGCGCATCGGCAGTGGGGGAGCGTCGATGCCGGACCCCATGCCCAGGGCAGCCAGCGCTTCGTGATCGAGCGACTCATGGGCCTGGCGAGCTTGCTGCAGGCTCACGCCCAGCACGACTTCGATCGAGGGATCCGCCAGCAGGGCGAGCAAGAGGTGATCGGTGCCGGTTCGGCGATCACCCCGGCGACGAGCCTCCTCACTTGCCTGCAAATAGATCGCCCAGGGGTGAAGCACTTCGGGCGCAACGGATTCGGTGGTCATGATGAGTCCTTGCTGTATTTGGTGTGCACGGACTGGCGGGTGACGCCCAGGGCGTCTCCGATCTGCTGCCACGACCAGCCTTTTTCCCGGGCCGACGCGACCTGATTCGCTTCGACCCGCTCAGCCAGGCGATGGAGCGCCAGCGAGGCGCGAAGTCCGATGGCCGGGTCATCCGACGAGAGACTCGCGCTGAGCTGTTCGATGTCCACGTCTGTCAGTTTAGACTGACACTCTGGGTTGTGTCAATCCAAACTGACACTGCGGGTCGCCATGCCAGTGCCCGGGTGGCCGGATGATGGACGTCAATTCTGGGCATCCCTTGCGAGGCGGCGCTCCACATGGTGGATGTCCGTTAGACCATGCTTGGCGCATGACAACACCGGCACCATCGGCGTTCGATCCCCGGGCGTTTGAGGGGACGGCCGAGTACTACGCGGTCGGGCGTGCTCCGTATTCCGCGGCACTGGCGGACACGATGGTGCGGGAGCTGTCGCTTGATGGCACTGGCCAGCTGCTCGATGTGGGCTGTGGACCGGGCGTCCTGGAGCTGCCCCTGGCGCGGTTGTTCGACGACGTGACGGCGCTTGATCCCGAGCCCGGCATGTTGCGGGTGGGCCAACGACGCTGCCAGCGGGCGGGAGTCGCCAACGTGCGCTGGGTGCAGGGGGTAGCGGAGGATATCGCAGCGCTGAACCTCGGCGCGTGCCGAGCGATCACCTTCGGGCAGTCGTTTCATCGGGTCCGACGGCTGGAGGTTGCCGAGGCCAGCTATGACCTACTCGCGCCAGGCGGCTCGCTGGTCCTGATCTCGCACCACGTCGACGGCCGTCCACGGCCTGCCGATCCGGGGTACCCCGAGGTTCCCCACGCCGCGGTGCGGAAGCTCATCCTTGACTATCTCGGTGACGGCACCCGCCATTACCTCGCAACCTGGGACGAGGGCCAGCCGGCGCGCTTTGAGGACACCCTGTCCCAGACCCGGTTCGGCGGCTCGCGCACCACCTACGCGCCGGGGCGCCCCGACCTGATCAGAGCCGTCGACACCGTTGTGGCCAGCTACTTCTCGCTGTCGTACGCCGCGCCCCGCTGGTTCGGAAACCGCCGAACCGGATTCGAGTCCGATCTACGTCAGCTGCTGCTTGAGTATTCGCCAGCCGGTCTCTTCTGGGAGTGGCCGGGCGACACCGAACTTGTCATAGCGACGAAGAGTTAACGGATCGGGCGGCATGTCGCGGCAGCGACTTTGCTGGGCGTACTAGGGCGTGCCCGTGCTGCGGGCAGGAGTTCGTCGATCGTCTGTGCGTGGGCCGACCCCGCTACCAGTTCGACCCCGCAAGGTCGGTCCGCACGAGCGTGAGCCCGGTCGGCGTCATCGCATAGCGGCGCATCGCCGACAGCGGCGGCGAGTAGGCGTGCACGCTCACTGCCGGCTCGGCTGCCACGTTGCCAACATCGTGCACATGCTGCCTGCCGAACCGGGTCACCGACCCCGCTGCGGCGACGCGGTGCCGGACCCAGCGATGGTGTGGCGCCGCCAGCGTCTCGCGGAGCTTGCCCTGGGCGACGGCGAAGGCGCCGGATGCCTCGCCGTGATCGTGGAAGCCGGTGCACTGGCCGGGTAGCCAGGTCAGCAGCCAGATCTCGTAGTCGTCTGTCAGGGTCATCCGGCGGAACCAGCGCTGGTCCCGGCTGAACCGGGCATGCGGTTGCCACATCTGCTCGGTACTCGCGACTGAGCGGACCAGCTCGCCGAGCGCCGAGAGGCTGATCCGGCTGGGTCCGTTCCGGGCCACGGCGGGCCCGTTCTGCGCCGCGAGAGTCATTCCTATAAATCCCATCTATTCAATAGCTTAATCGACCTTAGCACGCCTGACCGCCCCGCCCGCAAGCATCCGGCCATAGCGTGACCGGCCCGAGCGCGAGCCACAACCGCGCCGTGCTGGCCTCGGCCGGCTGCAGCCGGGCGGACTACGACGACTGCCGCTTCGCCAGGTAGCCCGCGAGGTGATCGATGACCGCACGCGCATCGTCCTCGATGCCGCAGATGAACGTGGACTTCCGCCGCCGCAGGACGGGCAGGCCAAGCGCGTACAGGCCAGGGCTTTCGACCACGCCGCCGTCGTGCTGCAGGTGGCCCTTCGCGTCGACCACGGGCACGTCCAGCCAGCTATAGTCAGGCCGGAAACCCGTCGCCCACACGACGGTGCGGATCTCGCCGCTTCGAAGGTCGAGCTGCAACCGCGTCGACTCGGGTACGCGAGTCGACGCAAACCGCTCCGGAGGGCCGAGTTCGGACCAGCGTCCGTCCGCCATCGCCCACGCGTCAAACGTGTCCAGCAGGCGGTCCATCTTGAGGTCCGCGAGCGAGACGGCGTTGCGCAGGCCGCCGGAGAACAGTGCCTGGCCGTCACGCACGGCTGCCCACCGGCCGACCAGGTTGACGCCCATCGGGGTGAGTGCGTTGAGGTCGAGAGTGGCTCGCTCCGGTGTCCCGACGAGCTGGGGTGACGGCAGTCGCCTGGCCCTGGTCAGGTCGTCGACCTCGTCGTGTCGCTGGTCCCACACCCCCGAGGCGTCCATCCACCACAGCACGTCACGGCCGCGGTAGGTGCGCGGCAGCCGCACGTGTTCGCCGACCGAGAGCGTGACCGGCCGACCAGACCGCTGCAGCTCGGCCGCGAGTTGCACGCCGGTCGCCGACGCGCCCACGACCAGGACGCCGCCGCTGGGCAGCCGCGCAGGCTCGCGGTAGTCGAACGTTGTCAGCTGCTCGACGGACGATGGCACGGCATCGCTGAGCTGCGGCACCGCCGGCAGATTGCAGGCACCGCTCGCGATGACCACTGCCCGGCAGCGGAACTCAGCAAGGCTCGTCGCAACGTGGTATCCGTCGCCCGTTCGCCGCACCCGGGTCACGTTCGCGCCGGTCAGGACGGGGGCGGACGAGACCTTGGCGAAGCGCTGGATGAACTCGGTCACTTCCGGGACCGTCATGTAGCCGTCTGGGTCCGGGCCTTCGTAGTGATGCCCTGGCAGCCGGCTCTGCCAGTTGGGAGTGAGCAGCCGCAGCGAGTCCCATCGTTCACGTCGCCACGAGTTGGCCACCTCGCCGCGCTCGAGCACGACGTGGTCGAGCGCCCTTGCGCTCAGGAAGTGGCTTGCGGCCAGGCCCGCATGCCCCGCGCCGATGACGATCGCGGCGGCGCGCTCCATGGGGTCAGCTTCTCATGCGACCTCGACGGTGACGTTTGTCGGATTAGTGAGTGCGTCAAACACCGCAGAGCGCTTCTGGGACTGCGCGACCAGCGCCTCGATCTCCTGCCTGGAGGCATCTGCGTCGACGTTGAACGTCACCTTGATGTCGTTATAGCCATTGCGGACGTCGCTGTCGGCACCAAGAATGCCGCGGATGTCGTGCTGGCCTTCGACCGTCGCCTCGACCGAGCGCAACTGGATGCCACGATTCTGCGCGACCGATGCCACGCCCGCCGTCAGGCAGCTCGCCAGGCCGACGATGAGGTATTCGATCGGCGTGATGCCGTTGTCCTCGGCCGCGAATACCTCCGGGTGGTCAGCCTCGAACACCGACTCTTCCTTGTGGCTCTGCTCCTGCCCGAGGCCAAAGAAGCTCTGTACCTTGATTGTGCTGTGCACGCCGTGGTTCCACTTGGCTGCTGCCCGCCAGGTGAACTGAGCGGCCTCAGGCGCGCCCTTCAGTACTTCCCGCGCGTCGAGCAGCGCCTGAACGTTGACACCGTTGGCGACCGTGGTCATGTCTCGCGATTCCCCTCTGATAAACTAAAGAATTCCTATTAAGATTCATGACAATATACCAACCAGAGCGGGTTAGCATAACCCCCATGGCGGAGCCAGCCTCGACGGTTGCGGCCGACCCTGGCGGCACTGCGGGCCTCGCCGGGACTGCCGGCAGCGTCGGCACGGTCGAAACCCGATACCTCGACCTCCCGCGCCCGCTGCACCTCGACTGCGGGCGCACCCTGCACCCGGTTCGCGTCGCCTACGAGACGTACGGCAGCTTGTCCTCGCGGCGCGACAACGTCATCCTGGTGTGCCACGCGCTCAGCGGCGATGCCCACGCGGCCGGATGCGCCAAGACGCCGCCCGACGCCAGCACCCGCGACGGGTTCGGGGCCGAGGATCGCGACGGCGCGGCCGGTCAGGGCCTCGGCTGGTGGGACGGGATGATCGGCCCCGGCAAGGCATTCGACACCAGTCGCTTCTTCGTCGTCTCCACGAACCTGCTCGGCGGCTGCCGCGGGACGACCGGGCCGTCGTCGACCGACCCGGCTACAGGCAAGCCGTTCGGGCCGGACTTCCCCGTGATCACGGTCGCGGACATGGTCCGTACCGAGCGTGCGTTCCTGGACGCACTCGGCATCGAGCGGCTCGCGGCCGTAGCCGGCGGCTCGCTCGGCGGAATGCAGGCGCTTGAGTGGGCGGTCCTGTTTCCTGATCAGGTCGATGCCGTGGTGGCGATCGCCAGCACGCACGCCCTCCAGCCACAGGGCGTGGCCTGGAACGCCATCGCGCGGGACGCGATCATGCGCGACCCGGCGTGGCAGGGTGGCCGCTACTACGGCACGAACCGCAAGCCGGACGGCGGCATGGGGGTGGCGCGGATGGTGGGCCACGTCACGTACCTGTCCGCACTGGCGCTGGACCTCAAGTTCGGTCGGCGGTTGCAGTTCTCCGACGAGCTGCGCTACACGATCAACGAGCCCGAGTTCGAAGTCGAGAGCTACCTGCAGCACCAGGCGGACTCCTTCGTCCGGCGTTTCGATGCCAACACGTATCTCTACACCTCGCGAGCACTGACCTACTTCGACCTCGCGCGGCAGCACGGCGGTGGATCCCTGACGCGAGCTCTCGACCGGGTCTCCGCGCGGACGCTGCTGATAGCGTTCAGCTCCGACTGGCTGTACCCGCCGTCCGGGTCGAGGGACATCGAGGAGGCGCTTCGCGCTGCTGGCAAGCCCGTCGAGTTCCAGGTGATAGAGGCTCCATACGGCCACGACTGCTTCCTGCTGGAGGAGGCTCGGCAGACGCCGATCATCCGTCGGTTCCTGGCCGCCGACGCTGGAGCCGCCGACGCTGGAGCCGGCCGGTGACGTCGATGAGGGGGTCGTCATGACCGACAGGATTTCCCGGGCCGAGGAGGCCCGCGCGTTTGGCTTCGAAACCCGGCAGCTGCACGCGGGCCAGCGACCCGACCCGAACACCGGGGCACGGGCGGTCCCGATCTTCCAGACAACCAGCTACGTGTTCGAGGACCCGGAGTCCGCGGCCGCGTACTTCAACCTGCAGGAGTACGGGA
>JASHQA010000164.1 GCA_030037785.1 Streptosporangiaceae bacterium | reverse complement strand
CGGCCCGCGGTGACGGTGCCCGCGCCTATCCTGGCGACATGGCCGTGCTCGCGGACCCGCTGCGCCTCGTCGTCGGCGACAAGGCAGCCAGGCGCCTCGCCGCGGCGCTTGACCTGCACACGGTGGGTGACCTGCTCGGCTACTACCCGCGCCGGTACGACAACCGGGGCGAGCTGACCGACCTGGCCGGGCTGCGGGACGGTGACCACGTCACGGTGCAGGCCGAGGTCGCCGCCAGTTCGGTCCGGCGGATGCGCAACCGGCCCGGCTCCATCTTCGAGGCCGTGGTCACGGACGGCCGCGGCACGCTGACCCTGACGTTCTTCGGTCACGGTGCACAGGACTGGCGGCAGCGAGAGCTGCCGCCAGGCACCCGCGGCTTGTTCTCCGGCCAGGTCTCCAGCTTCCGCGGCAAGCGCCAGCTCACCCATCCGGACTACGAACTACTCGGGGCCGGCAGCTCCGGGGCGCGCGCGGCCGAGTTCGCCGCCGAGCTCATCCCCGTCTACCCGGCTACCAGCCAGCTCCCGTCCTGGAAGATCGCCGATTCGGTGCGGGTCGCGCTCGACGTGCTCGATGTGCCCGACGACCCGCTGCCGGTTCCGGTCCGGGCTCGGCACGGCCTGTGCGGGTTCGCCGACGCGCTGCGCGGCATCCATCGCCCGGTCGATGAGGCCGACTACCGGCGGGCCAGGCTGCGGCTGAAGTGGGACGAGGCATTCGCCCTGCAGGTGCTGCTCGCGCAGCGCAGGCTCGCCGCCGCGAGCTACACCGCGATCCCGCGCCCGCTCGTCGCGGACGGGCTGCTCGCCGCGTTCGACGCGGTGCTGCCGTTCGAGCTGACGGTCGGCCAGCAGCTCGCCGGTGCGACGATCGCGGCCGACCTGGCTCGCGACCATCCCATGCACCGGCTGCTGCAGGGCGAGGTTGGCTCCGGTAAGACGGTGATCGCGCTGCGGGCCATGCTGCAGGCGGTCGACGCCGCCGGGCAGGCGGTGCTGCTCGCCCCGACCGAGGTGCTCGCCCAGCAGCATCACCGGTCGATTTCCGCGATGCTGGGCCCGCTCGGCATGGCTGGCCAGCTGGGCGGCGTGGAGCATGCCACCCGGCTCACGCTGCTGACCGGGTCGATGGGCGCGGCGGCGCGCCGCCGCGCGCTGCTGGAGGCGGCATCGGGTGAGGCCGGGGTCATCGTCGGCACGCACGCCCTGCTCGAGGACCGGGTGCAGTTCGCCGACCTGGGCCTGGTCGTGATCGACGAGCAGCACCGGTTCGGCGTGGAGCAGCGAGACGCGCTTCGCGACAAGGCCGGCGACGGCCGGCCGCACATGCTCGTCATGACCGCCACTCCGATCCCGCGCACGGTCGCGATGACGGTGTTTGGCGACCTGGACGTCTCGACGCTGACGGAGCTGCCCCTCGGCCGGGCGCCGATCGGCACGCACGTGGTTCCGATCGCGGAGCGGCCGCACTACCTGACCCGGACGTGGCAGCGGATCAGGGAGGAGGTCGCGGCCGGCCGCCAGGCCTACGTGGTCTGCCCGCGGATCGGCGGGGACGGACCGGACGAAGAGGACGCCGATCTTGACGACGCCGGGCCGCGCGCCCCGGTGGCGGTGCTCGACCTGGCGGCCGAGCTGGCGGCCGGGGTGCTGGCCGGGCTCCGGCTGGGCGTCCTGCACGGCAGGCTGCCGGCCGAGGAGAAAGAGAAGGTCATGCTCGCGTTCGCCGACGGGCTGGTGGACGTGCTGATCACCACCACCGTGGTCGAGGTCGGCGTCGACGTGCCGAACGCGACGGTCATGGTGATCACGGACGCCGACCGGTTCGGCGTTTCTCAGCTGCACCAGCTGCGCGGCCGGGTGGGCCGTGGCACCGAGCCTGGCCTGTGCCTGCTGGTCACCGACGCCGCGACGGGGACCCCGGCCCGCGATCGGGTGGACGCGGTCGCCTCGACGACGGACGGGTTCACGCTGTCGCGCCTCGACCTCGAGCAGCGCCGGGAGGGCGACGTGCTCGGCACGGCGCAGGCCGGGCGCAAGTCCAGCCTGCGGCTGCTGCAGTTGCTGCGGGACGAGGACCTGATCGGCCAGGCCCGCGAGGAGGCGAGCGCGCTGGTGCAGGCCGACCCGGCGCTGGCTGGCCAGCCAGCGCTGGCCGCGGCCGTGCGTGCGCTGATCGACGCCGAGGAAACCTCGTTCCTGGAAAAGGCGTGAGCCCGCGGATCATCGCCGGGTCGGTCGGCGGGCGCCGGCTGGCAGCCGTCCCTGGCCGCGGCACCCGGCCCACCAGCGGTCGCGCTCGGGAGGGCCTGTTCGCCACCGTCGAGGCCATTCGCGGCGGCCTGACCGGCGCGGCGGTGCTCGACCTGTACGCCGGCTCGGGTGCGGTCGGGCTCGAGGCGCTGTCTCGCGGCGCCACCGACGTGCTGCTGGTCGAGGCCGACGGCCGGGCCGCGCGGGTGATCCGGGCGAACATCGCCGCGCTCGGGCTGCCAGGTGCGCGGGTGGTCAACGCCGGGGTGGCGCGGGCGCTGGCCGGCGGACCGGCGGGGGAGCGGCAGCGGGACTTCGTGTTCGCCGACCCGCCGTACGCGGTGCCGGCCGAGGAGCTGACCGGCATGCTGACGGCGCTCCTGCTCGGCTGGCTGGCGCCCGGCGCGCTGGTTGCGGTCGAGCGGGCAACCCGGTCGGGTGCGCCAACCTGGCCAGGGGGGTACGAACCTGACAGGTCCCGCAGATACGGCGAGGCGACAGTCTGGTACGGTCGCGCCGCGGGCGTACAGCCTGCTGCGATGTCCCCGACGGGAGAGTGAACCGCTGTGCGGCGCGTTGTCTGCCCAGGCTCTTTCGACCCAGTGACCAACGGACACCTTGACGTCATCACTCGCGCTGCCCAGCTCTACGACGAGGTGGTCGTCGCGGTCGGGGCGAACCCCGCCAAAGTAACCCTGTTCACCCCGACCGAGCGGGTGGAGCTGATCCGGGATGCCACCAAAGAGCTCGACAACGTGCGGGTCGATCACTTCGAGGGTCTGATCGTCGACTTCTGCCGCCGCAACCACATCTCGGCGATCGTCAAGGGGCTGCGCGCGGTCAGCGACTTCGACTACGAGATGCAGATGGCGCAGATGAACTACAGCCAGGCCGGGGTCGAGACGCTGTTCATGACCACGAACCCGCTCTATGCGTTCCTGTCTTCGAGCCTGGTCAAGGAGTTCTGCCAGTACGGCGGCGACGTCAGCGGGCTGGTCCCGCCGAATGTGCTCGATCAGCTCAACGCGAGACTGTCGCAGCCCTGAGGCTGCCCGCCGAGGTCTTCGCGCCGTTTGGGATTGCCGCAGGCTGGCCGGTAGGCTAAGCAGACACTGTGCCACTACCACTGACTGCCATGCCGCCTCCTTCGTCAGCCCAACGCCACCGCGATGTCCGCGGCCCGCTGGTCTTCGATACCAGGGATCTCGGACCGGGGTCGGCGCGCACGCTGACCCGGCTGGTGGCGGCGCCGGAGCAGCTCGGCGTCGAACTGGCCGCGGTCCCGGCAGGCGCAGAGCTCGCCCTCGAGCTCCAGCTCGAGGGCGTGGCCGAGGGTGTGCTCGCCACCGCGACGGTGACCGGGCCGCTGGCGGGCGAGTGCGCACGGTGCCTGGAGCCGTTCACCACACCGCTGAAGGTTCGGTTCCAGGAGCTGTTCGTCCGGGCCAGCGAGGCGGCCGTCGATGACCTGGACGGCGCGGACAGCTACCGGCTCGAGGCCAGCGGTCTGCTGGACCTAGAGCCGGCGTTGCGGGACGCCATCGTGCTCGAGCTGCCGCTCTCGCCGCGGTGCGAGGACGGCTGCCAGGGCCTGTGCGTGGAGTGCGGGGTGCGGCTGGCCGATGCCGAGCCGGGTCACCGGCACGAGCACGGCAGCGCGCAGTGGGCCGCGCTCAGGGACTTCCAGACGCGCGATCCGGACGAGGCCGGTAGCTGAGGTGCCGTTACAGCAGGGAAGGGCGGGCAGGTGACTGATGCAGCTGGCAGGCCCGCCGGGTCTGCGTCGTCCCCGGCCGCCGCGGAGTTGCTCCGCGCGCTGCAGGTCGAGCTCAGCCCGGAGTTGCTGGCTCGAGCGCTCATGCACCGCTCCTACGCCTACGAGAACGGCGGGCTGCCCACCAACGAGCGGCTGGAGTTCCTGGGCGACTCGGTCCTCGGCCTGATCGTGACGGACACGCTGTTCCGCTCCTATCCGGACCTGCCAGAAGGGCAGCTTGCCAAGCTCCGGGCCGCTGTCGTCAACATGCGCGCCCTGGCGGGTGTGGCCAGGGGCCTGGACCTCGGCGCTTACGTGCGGCTCGGCAAGGGCGAGGAAGGGACCGGCGGCCGGGACAAGTCGTCCATCCTCGCCGACACGCTGGAGGCCGTGATCGGTGCCGTCTACCTCGACCAGGGGCTCGTGATCGCCGACGGCCTCGTGCACCGGCTGTTCGACCCGGTGATCGCGCGGTCGGCCCGGCTCGGCGCGGGTCTGGACTGGAAGACCTCCCTGCAGGAACTGACCGCGGCCGAGATGCTCGGCGTGCCCGAGTATCACGTCGAGGAAAGCGGCCCAGACCACCAGAAATTCTTCCGGGCCTCGGTCCGGATCGGCTCGCAGACCTACGGGCGCGGCGAGGGCAGGTCCAAGAAGGAAGCCGAGCAGCAGGCGGCGGAGGCGGCCTGGACCGCCATCACCGAGGGACTGGCGAGCCCGCCCGAGGCCGACGCCCCGGGGACCTAGCGCGTGCCCGAGCTGCCTGAGGTCGAGGTGATCCGGCGCGGGCTCGAGCAGTTCGTCGTCGGCCGGCGCATCGCGGACGTGACGGTCCTGCACCCGCGCGCGGTGCGGCGCCACCTGGCCGGCCCGGCGGATTTCGCGGCCAGGCTGGCGGGGCGGGTCGTCGACGGCGCCCGGCGGCGCGGCAAGTACCTGTGGCTGCCGATCGGCGACGACGCGCTGCTCGCGCACCTCGGCATGAGCGGCCAGCTGCTCGTCGGGCCGGCCGTGGCGCCGGTGTCGCCGCACGTGCGGGTCCGGTTCACGTTCACCGACGGTGCCACCGACCTGAGGTTCACCGACCAGCGCACGTTCGGACACCTGCTGGTGTCCGCCGACGGCGCGCAGCTGCCGTCGGTGATCTCGCACATCGCGCCCGACCCGCTCGAGGACGCGTTCGACCTGGGCTGGCTGACCACGCGGATGCGCACCCGGCGCACCGGAGTCAAGCGGGCGCTGCTCGACCAGTCACTGGTCAGCGGCATCGGCAACATCTACGCCGACGAGGCGTTGTGGCGGGTGAGGCTGCACTACGCCAGGGCGACGGACCGGCTGCGGCCCGGTCAGATCGCGAGCCTCGTGGCGGCCGTCACCGGCGTGTTCACCGCGGCGCTCAAGGACGGCGGCACGAGCTTCGACAGCCTGTACGTCAACGTCAACGGCGAGAGTGGCTACTTCGACCGGTCGCTGAACGTCTACGGCCGCGCGGGTGAGCCGTGTCCGCGCTGCGGCACGCCGATCCGCCGGGACGCGTTCATGAACCGGTCGTCGTACACGTGCCCGCGCTGTCAGCCGCGACCACGGCACGGCCGGTGGTAGCCGCCACCATGGACGGGCCGGTGCGGCTGACTGCGTGGGTAGAAGGCCGGGTGCAGGGCGTCGGCTTCCGCTGGTGGGTGCGCGCGAACGCGCTCGAGCTTGGCCTCGCCGGGTACGCGGAGAACCTGACCGACGGCCGGGTCAAGGTGGTTGCGGAGGGTACCGAGCTACGCTGCCGTGAGCTGCTCGACCGGCTCGATGCAGAGGCCTGGCCCCGGCGGCCCGGCCGGGTGAGCCGGGTGAGCCATCGCTGGGCGCAGGCCTGCAATGACCTGGCTGGGTTCGCCGAGCGTTAGCTGCTCCGGGTCGGCGCTGGTCCATATTCAGGGCTCTGACCTGCACGATCGCGAAACTTGACCTAGAAGGCTTGACGGTGGGACCATAGTAGTGTTAACAAGCGCGCAGCTCCCGTGCAGATAGTTCTGTGCGGATTGTTCTGCCCGGAGTGTTCTCTCTGGAGCCTGCTGCCCGGCGTCTGCGCGCAGTCCACCTGGTCACTCAGTGTGGAGGACCTCACACAATGGCAAAGGCTCTACTCGGCCACGTCGGTGGGCCGGATCCCCGCATGGTCGCAGAGATGCGCCGCCTTCAGCAACGAGTACGTGACCTCGAAGCCGAGCTTGCCCGGCTTCAGGACGAGAATGATGTGCTAGTCGCTTCGGCGGATCATGACCTGCTAGTTCCGGTCCGCGAGCCTGCGCTCACCTAATCTGGGCGTCGGCGCCAGCAAACCGAAAGACGAGGGACGCTTAGCGTCCCTCGTCGGTTTTTCTGGCGTAGGGTGCGAACGTAGGCGGGCCGGGGAGGAGTCTGCAGCAGGTGTATCTGAAGACGCTGACCCTGCGCGGCTTCAAATCCTTCGCCACGACCACCACGCTGCGGTTCGAGCCGGGGATCACGTGCATCGTCGGGCCGAACGGCGCAGGCAAGTCGAACATCGTTGACGCGTTCACCTGGGTGATGGGCGAGCAGGGCGTCAAGACGCTGCGCGGCGGCAAGATGGAGGACGTCGTCTTCGCCGGCACGGCGGGACGCCCGGCACTCGGCCGGGCCGAGGTCACGCTCACCATCGACAACAGCGACGGCGCGCTGCCCATCGACTACTCCGAGGTCACGATCAGCCGGCTGCTGTTCCGGTCCGGGCAGAGCGAGTACGCCATCAACGGCGATCAGTGCCGGCTGCTCGACGTGGCCGAACTGCTCTCCGACTCCGGCCTCGGCCGGGAGATGCACGTCATCGTCAGCCAGGGACAGCTCGACGACGTGCTCAACGCCGGGCCCGAGGCGCGCCGCGCGCTGATCGAGGAAGCCGCGGGCGTGCTCAAGCACCGGCGGCGCAAGGAGAAGGCGGTCCGCAAGCTCGACGCCATGCAGGCGAACCTGACCCGGCTCGTCGACCTCACCGGCGAGCTCGGCCGTCGGCTCAAGCCGCTCGGCAGGCAGGCGGAGATCGCCAAGAAGGCGGCGCTCATCCAGGCGGAGCTGCGCGACGCTCGGCTCCGGCTGCTGGCCGACGACTACCTCACGCTCGCCGCCGAGTTGCGGCAGGACCAGGCGGACGAGGACGCGGCCGCGCAGCTGCGGGCGAGGCTGGAAGCCGAACTGGCGCAGGCGCGGGCAGACGAGGCGCAGCTCGAGGCCGCCGAGCAGCAGCACGCGCCGCGGCTCGCGGCGGCGCAGGACGCGTTCTTCGCGCTGTCGGGGCTGGCCGAGCGGATGCGCGGGGTACTCGGGCTCGCGGCCGAGCGGCAGCGGTACTTGTCGGCGCCTGAGCCGCAGCGAGTCGGCCGCGATCCGGCGGAGCTTGACTCCGAAGCGACGCAGCTGCGGGCCCAGGAGCGCGAGCTGGCTGGCCGGCTCCGCCGGGCCCGCGAGCAGCTGACGGCTGCGGTCGCGCAGCGGCAGCAGGCCGAGTCCGCGCTGGCAGAGAAC
>JASHQA010000012.1 GCA_030037785.1 Streptosporangiaceae bacterium | reverse complement strand
CTCTGCGGCGGCGGGCGGTGCTGGCTCGATGAGCCGGAAGCACGTGCGTACCGGCCCCGGTGGTTCCTGCGCGGCGTCCTGCCAGGCCCAGAGCGCAAACGTCAACTGGGCCGCGCTGGCTCGCTCGCGGGCGGTCACGCTGAGCCGGCCGTCCGGGCCCGTCAGCGCGGCTGCCCACCGGTCGGTCAGCGGCGCGCCCTGGGTAACCCGCAGCAGCGCGAAGCCGGCGACGCGCGCCAGCCTGGCCCGGACGGCGGCGTCGGTCAACTGCTCGAGCGCCGCGGTCACGATCGCCGCCGACGGCTCGCCCTCGGCGGTGATCGCGCGGCACAGCGGCGGGAGCGCGATGGTCAGTTCGCGGGCGCGCAGCGCGTCGGCGCCGGTGAGGACCGGCCGCCAGCGCGCCGCGTAGCCGCCATCGCCGTCGTCGTCCAGGCCGGGGAGCACGCGGGCGCGAGCGGCGAGGTCCGTCGCCAGCGCGGCCAGCGCCGCGAGGTGGTGCAGGCTGCCGGCGAGGAGGCCGTCAGCGAGTCGGCCGTCTGGCTGGCCGATGACCCGGAGCAGGTCAAGCGCGGCGCCGGGGTCGAAGGTCAGGACCGGGAGCTGCCACGGTGCCAGGAAGGCGTTGGCCGCCGTGGCGGCGGAGCCGCCACGGCGGGCCCCGGCTACCGTCGTTCCCTGCCGTGGCGAGCCATCGGCCGGGGCCGCGCTATCGGTCGCCAGGTCGGTGAGCTCAGGCGAACCCGCCGGACGTCGGGACGTGCCGGGCAGCCACAGGGTCAGCTCGTCCTCGGTGGCCTTGCGGACCGGGTCGGTGAGGTCAGGCTGCTCGGCCAGCACGTCGGCCAGCACCCCGGCAGCGGCGGCGAACGGGTGCGGCCGGAGGGGCGTGAGGTTCCGGGTCGGCCGGAGCGGCCCAGCGGCTGGCTGCCGGGAGTCCTCGGCCCACACGCGCAGCGCGGCGTGCGCCCAGCAGCCGTGGATCACCAGCATGGTCCGCACTCCCCTGATAGCCAGGGACCATCACTATGAACGTAGCAACTGCGGCGCCGCGACACGCCGCGGTGCGAGGGTGCTTGCTGCGCGTGGTGTTCGAGTGCTAGTCACGACCGCGAAGAGGCTGGCCGGACGGTTCGCTCAGCGGTCCATCAGCAGGGCGTTCTGCTCCGACTGCTGGCGTTCGTGGTCGTCGTCCAGCGGTGCGGCCGGCGCGCTGCCGCCCGGCCGCTGGTTGCCGGAATCGGGACGCAGGCCGCCGCCTGGTGGTGATCCGCCATCGGGATCCTGGCCCGGATCGGACTGTCCGTGCTCCAGCACAGCCGCCTCGCGCACCTTGCGCAGGTGCTTGGACATGGACCGGAACACGAAGTACATGATGATGCACAGCCCAAACACCACGAGAAAGCCCAGGGTGCCCGGCTCCGCCCATATGCTCGGCGACTTCGCCGCGGCGGTCGCCGCGAGTAGCATCACAAGCTCACCTTTTCCCTGACTCCGGCGAACAGGTCGTCCTCTGGTAGCTCGGAATCCACCACTGACCTGGCCAGATGATAGTCCTCGCTCGGCCAGGCGGCACGCTGGACCTCCATCGGTACACGGAACCAGCCGCCCTGCGGATCTACCTGGGTCGCGTGCGCAAGCAGCGCCCGGTCCCGGATCTCAAAGTACTCGGCGCACGGCACCCGCGTCGTCACCGCCAGGGGCTGACGCTCGCCGGACTCCGCGGCCGACTGCGCCCTGGCGATCCGGTCGGCGTACGGGGACTGCAGGCCGCGGCTGAGCATCGCCTCGTGCAGCGCCAGCATCCGGTCCCGATGAAAGCTCAGGTGGTAGTAGAGCTTGAGCGGCTGCCAGGGCTCGCCGGCGTCCGGATACCGATCCGGGTCTGCCGCCGCCTCGAACGCCTCGACCGACACCTCGTGACACTTGACGTGGTCCGGATGCGGGTAGCCGCCGTTCTCGTCATAGGTGAGGATCACGTGCGGCCGGAACTCCCGGACGGCCTGCACCAGTGGCCGCGCCGCGCGCTCGAGTGGCTCGAGCGCGAAGCAGCCTGCGGGCAGCGGCGGCGGCGGATCGCCCTCGGGCAGCCCAGAGTCGAGGAAGCCGAGGAACCGCTGCTGCACGCCCAGGATCTCGCGGGCCGCGGCCATCTCCTCCCGGCGCACCGCTGCAAGGTTCTCCCTGATCCCCGGCTGCTCCATGGCGGGGTTGAGGATCGTGCCGCGCTCTCCCCCGGTCAGCGTGCAGACCAGCACCGCGACGCCTTCGCGCACGTACCTCGCCATGGTCGCTGCGCCCTTGCTGGACTCATCGTCCGGATGGGCGTGCACGGCCATCAGCCGCAGTGGCTCGCTGCCGGGCACGGCGGTGCCACAGTCAGGAACGGCAAGCACGCGGGAAGTCACCTCCGTAGCGTCCCCGGCTGTCACGCCGAGCGCAGTCGTCAAGGGCGGCGCCTGCAGGGCCTTGTGGTGCGGTGCCACGCTAGGACGCAGCACCGACATCCGGGCCGGCGCTGGCGGGCACGACCAGCCGGTAGGACAACGCGGCCGGCACGACCGGCCATTCCCGCCGGCGGCGGCCAGGGCCGGTTACGCCGACGGCCGGTCGGTCCCGTTCCGGTCGGGCTGGGCATCCTGGTCGGCCTGCTGGTCGGCCCGCACCCTGCCACGCTGGCCCCGGCGATGTCGCCGCAGCAACGTCGCGGCAAGGTAGATCGGGACGGCGATGGCAAGCAGGAGCGCGCTGCCGGAAAATTCGCTGTCAAGGAAGTTGCCGCCCAGCCGCGCGACGAAGAAGTAGTACAGCACCACGACGCCGGCCAGCAGCAGGTAGCCGCCGAGGGCGTCGGTGAGCGCGTGATAGAGGAAGGCCGGCCAGCCGCGATCGATCCGACCCGGGTACCGGGTGAGCGGCTGTCCGGCGCGCGTTCGCCGCCGTGCATTCCACAGGCCCACGGCCAGGATCACCATGACGATCAGGTAGCCGGTCGGGATGGGGATCAGGTCCGAGCGGATGAGGTGGGAGGACATGTCGGCCGTCAGGCGCGCAGCAGGAAGTGCCAGCCACGGATGAAGAGGTGCCAGCCGAACCACAGCCAGAGCGCGAACAGCGCCCACCGGCCCGGCGGATAGCGCATGATCGCCCGGAAGGTGGCGCTCAGCGTGGGCACACTCCCGCTGATGCCGCTCAGGGCGAGCCCCTCCCAGGCGAATATGGCGCCAATCAACAGCGCCCAGACCACATAACCCAGCACCGGGTGATTGCCCATCTCGACCTCCGGGTCGCGCAACGATGCGAAAACTGACCCTATGCCGGGATCAGGCTCGCTAGCAGCACATGTGCCACCAGCTTTACCCTGCCAGCGGAACCGGCCTCGGCTCGCCCCGGCCAGCGGTAATGGTGCGGCATTAACTGCGCCCGGCCAGCTCCCATTTTGTCCTGGCTCGCCCTGACTTGTTTATCGTGTCCCATTGACAGGTACGACATACTTGCGGAGCCTTGTTAGCCTCGAAGGATTACCCCCATGGGCCCGAGGCCCGGCGGACCAGTACTTCCGCACCCACCTAGGAGTACCCGTGACCGAGACGCGCGACGACACCTATGCCTGGCTGACGCAGGAGGCGTACGACCGGCTCAAAGCCGAGCTCGAGCACCTGGCTGGCCCGGGCAGGATCGAGATCGCGAAGAAGATCGAGGCGGCACGGGAAGAGGGCGACCTGAGGGAGAACGGCGGCTACCACGCCGCCAAGGACCAGCAGGGCATGCAGGAGGCCCGCATCCGCCAGCTCACCCACATCCTGGAGAACGCCAGGGTCGGGGAGCCGCCCCGCACCACTGGGGTGGTCGGACCGGGCATGACCGTCACCATCAGGTTCGAGCGCGACGACGACGAGGTGACCTTCCTGCTCGCGTCCCGCGAGGAGGTCGGTGCGCCGATCGACGTCTACTCGCCGAAGTCACCGCTCGGCAGCGCGATCAACGGCAAGAAGGTGGGCGAAACCGCCACCTACACGCTGCCGAACGGCCGCTCCACGACGGTCGAGATCCTCGACGCCGTGCCGTACGGCGGCAGCTAGGCCACCCGGTCCGCGAGTGGCGGCCTGCGAGCTCCTCGCAGGCCGCCACTCGGCCGTCAGGGCCAGGCTGGCTAGATGGCGCCGAGGTCGGCGGGCTCGGTCCGCTCGGCCGCTGGCGGCTGCCCCGCCTCGGCCCGGCCGCGGAGCGGGATCTCCTTCACATACAGGGCGAGCAGGAACACCAGGGCTGCCGCCGGGATGGTCCACCAGAACACGGCGTCCAGGCCCTTGGCGATGCCGAAGAACGCCACGTCTTTGATGGCGGCGGGCAGGCTGTTGATGGTGGCCGGGTCGAGGGTGCCCTCGGTCGCGTGCAGGGGAGCGCTCGGCAGTTTGCTGGCTATTGCCGCGGTCAGCCGGTTGAAGAAGATCACCCCGAACAGGGACACGCCCAGCGACCCGCCGATCTGCTGGAAGAACGTCCGTGAGCTGCTGGCCACGCCCATGTCCTTCAGCTCGACGCTGTTCTGCACGATCAGCGACGTGATCTGCATGAGGAAGCCCATGCCCAGGCCCAGCACCACGAAGAACACGCCGGCCTCGAACCGCGAGGTGTTCGGCCCGAGGTGGGTCAGCAGGTAGATCGCCAGGGTCATGACCGCGCCGCCGACGATCGGCAGGATCTTGTAGCGGCCCGTGCGCACGGTGAACTGACCCGCGATCAGCGACGTCACCATCGAGCCGAACATCAGCGGGATCAGCAGCAGCCCGCTCGCGGTGGGCGAGGCGTGCTGCACGGTCTGCAGGTACAGCGGCAGGAAGGTCAGGCCGCCGAGCATGACGAAGCCGAGCAGGAAGCTCATCGCCGAGGCGAGGGAGAAGTTCCGGTTCTTGAACACGTGCAGCGGCAGGATCGGCTCGGCCGCGCGCGACTCGACGACGAAGAACAGGCCGAGTGCGACCGCGGTGATCACGGCCAGCATGATGATCTCCCACGAGCCCCACGCATACTGGGTGCCGCCCCAGCTCGCCAGCAGCGTGATCGCGGTGGCGCCGGCCGCGATCACGGCCGCGCCCAGGTAGTCGACCTTGTGCTCGACGCGGTGCCTGGGCACGTGCAGGGTGGCCCACAGGTAGAGCAGCGCAGCGCCGCCGATGGGCATGTTGATGTAGAAGATCCAGCGCCAGGACAGGGCGTCGGTGATGTAGCCGCCGACCAGCGGCCCGGCGATCATCGCCAGCATCATCGCGGCCATCATGTAGCCCATGTACCGGCCGCGCTCGCGCGGCGGGACCAGGTCTCCGATGGTCGCGATAGCGCCGACCATGAGGCCGCCGGCGCCGAGGCCCTGCAGGGCGCGAAACGCGATGAGCTCGTTCATCGAGTGCGACAGCCCGGACAACGCGGACCCGACCAGGAAGATCACAATGGCGATCATGAGCAGCCGCTTGCGCCCGTACATGTCGCCGAGCTTGCCGTAGAGCGGCGTCGTGATCGTCGAGGCCAGCACGTAGGCGGTGACCACCCAGGCCAGGTGGTTGAGCCCGCCGAGGTCACCGACGATGCGCGGGAGCGCGGTGGACACGACGAGCTGGTCGAGCATCGCGATGATGAGCGTGAGCAGCAGCCCGGGCAGCACGATGAGGATCTCGCGGCGCGGCCCGCTGGGCACCTCGCTCGCCGTGACGTCCGCTGCCGCGTTCTCTGACATGGGGATGGGCTCCTCGCTCGCAGTGCGGTGGGTGGGTCGCAGCCGGTGATACTGTCAACTTACTTGCCGCCCGGCTAGCATGCTGCCAGGTAACATGCTAAGCTGCTTACTAACCGGCCGTCAAGTAGGTTAAACCGGAGGCGGTGCACACGGGCGAGGCGATGGCAGTCAAGGGTGGCGGCGACGAGCACGACCGCGGCCGCGACACCCGGTCGCGGCTGCGTGAGCTTGCGCTGAAGCTCTTCGCCGAGCAGGGATACGAGAAGACCTCCCTCCGGGAGATCGCCGAGCGGCTCGGCGTCACCAAGGCCGCGCTCTACTACTACTTCAAGTCTAAGGAAGACATCGTTCGCAGCCTGGTCGAGGACTACGTGGCCGAGCTGGACGAGCTGATCGCGTGGGGCAAGGCGCAGCCCGCTACGGCCGCCACCAGGGCCGAGATCGTCCGCGGGTACCTGCACATCGTGGCGAGCGGTACTGAGGTCTTCCGGATGCTGCACCAGAACCAGGCCGCGGTGGCGAGCCTGGCCAGCGCCAAGGAGCGCGGCGAGCTGATCCGTGAGCGGATGGACGCGCTGACCGACCTGCTGACCGAGCCGGCCGGCACGCTGCGCGACCAGGTTCGCGCGGCATCCTGCCTGATGAGCGTCAGCTACTGCTGCATGCGCTTCCACGACCGGGTCGCCAGCGCTGCGGAACTCGAGAAGGCCGTGCTGGACGTGGCGCTCGAGCTGGCCGACGCCGCCCCCGCCGACGCGCCCGCCTGATCGACTTTCCACCGATCCCGCGAGCTCAAACCGGGGCATACCACCCGGATGACCGCGCGAAATCGGTGGAACGTCGGAAGGTCGCGGGGATGGACCGGGCTAATCGGACCGGCCAGGTCGTGAACCTTGACGCTCGCTCGCTGCCGCGCGGATGAGCGGGAGCACCCGGTGCGGCAGTGGGCTATCGAGCGCGATGACCGTGGCAGTCCGGACCACGCCGTCCAGCGCGACGATGGCGTCGATCACCCGCTGCAGATCCGCGTTGCTGCGGGCCACGACCCGGCACAGCATGTCGCCCGCGCCGGTGATGGTGTGCGCCTCCAGCACCTCGGCAATCGCACCGAGTCGCTGCGTGACCGGGTCATGGCCGCCGGCCTGCCGAATCTCCAGCGTGACGAAGGCCGTCACGCTGTACCCGATCGCCGCCGGCGCGATGTCGGGCCCGTAGCCGGTGATCACGCCGCGCGCCTGCATGCGGTCGAGGCGCGCCTGCACGGTGCCCCTCGCCACCCCTAGTCGCCGCGACGCCTCGAGCACCCCCACCCGCGGCTCGACCCTGAGCAGTTCAATCAGCCGGGCATCAAGGTCATCGATCAGCGCGCATCACCTCGTTACCAAACTGTACAAGATCACCACTCTGTGGCCGTGCCGACTAAGCATAATGCTCAGCATTGTCGTCAGTAGTTGCACAGGATGACAAAGTGACGGATCCTGCCGTGAAGGCTAACCAGACGCGCGGAGGAGCGGGCGATGACGGCGGAGGCAACGCGCGATCGGATAGCGCCAGTCGACGAGTTCCCGGTCACCGGCATGGACGCGGTCGAGTTCGCGGTGGGCAACGCCCGGCAGGCGGCCCATTTCTACTCGACGGCGTTCGGCATGCGCTGCGTGGCCTACCGTGGCCCGGAGACTGGCTGCCGGGACGAGGCGGCCTACGTGCTGGAGTCGGGCAATGCGCGGTTCGTCTTCCGCGCCCCGGTGCGTGCCGGGACACCCCTCGCCGACCACGTCGCCGCGCACGGCGATGGCGTCATCGACCTGGCCATTGGCGTGCCGTCGGCGACCGCGGCCTACGACTACGCCGTCGCGCACGGCGCGCGGGGCCTGCGGGCGCCGGAGGTTGCTGCCGACGAGCACGGCACCGTGACGCTCGCAACGATCGCGGCGTTCGGCGACACACGGCACACGCTGGTCGAGCGGGCCGACTACGCCGGGCCGTACCTGCCGGGCTATGCAGCCGCTGGTCCGCTGACGGCCGAGCAGGCGGGCCCGTTCTTCACCGAGATCGACCACTGCGTCGGCAACGTGGAACTGGGCCACATGGACGAGTGGGTGGGTTTCTATCACCGCGTCATGGGTTTCACGAACATGAAGGAGTTCGTCGGCGACGACATCGCCACCGAGTACTCGGCTCTGATGAGCAAGGTGGTCGCCGACGGCGGCCGCAAGGTCAAGTTCCCGATCAACGAGCCGGCCGTCGGCAAGAAGAAGTCGCAGATCGACGAGTACCTCGAGTTCTACGGCGGGCCCGGCGTCCAGCACGTCGCCCTGGCTACCGACGACATCGTCGGCGCTGTGCGCGGCATGTCCGAGGCGGGCGCGCAGTTCCTCGGCACCCCGGACAGCTACTACGACACCCTCGGCGAGTGGGTCGGTGATACCAGGGTGCCGCTCCACGAGCTTCGCGACCTGCGGATCCTCGCCGACCGCGACGAGGACGGTTACCTGCTGCAGATATTCACCCGGCCGGTCCAGGACCGGCCGACGGTGTTCTTCGAGCTCATCGAGCGGCATGGCTCGCAGGGCTTCGGCAAGGGCAACTTCAAGGCCCTGTTCGAGGCCATCGAGCGGGAGCAGGCACGCCGCGGCAACCTGTAGCAGCCGGACCCGGCGGCTGCCTGGCCAGCCCGGACCGGGCGGCTGCTGGCCAGCCCGGACCGCCGTGGGGGTTCGGCTGCATCCTGCGGCACGGGGCGGCGGGATAGCTTCGGCTCCGAATACAGTTGTCAGCAGGCGGGACCACCCCGGGCCCGCTGGCACGTCGCAGGCAGCACGGTTTCACCGGCCGACCTGCGGGCCATCGCAAAGCGACCGAGATGACGCAGCAGAACGAGACCGAGCAACAGCCCGCCGGGCCGGAGCAACAGCCCGCCGGGCCGGAGCAGCCGACGGCGGCGCAAGCGTCCCAGCCAGCAGCGCCGGGACCGGTGTATCCGTCGCCGTACCTCGACGGCGGCGAGACCGTGCCCCAGGCTTACCTTGCCCCGCCGCAGCCGGGTCAGCCGAGCTTCGGCGCTCCGCGTGCGCAGGTCGGCCGTCCGTTCGCCGGCAGCCAGCAGCAGTACGGCCAGCGCGGAGCGAGGCGGCCGACTCCGGGTGCGCGGCCTGCGGGCCGCCGTGATCCGGCGCTCGCCACGCCATGGCACCGGCTAGCCGCCTCGACGCTCGACTGGCTCATCATCATCCTGGTGTCGGTGATCGGCTTCTGGTCGCCGCTGTCGCGGATCTGGCGCGAGCTCGAGGCGATCACCACGCGCTACCCGGACCTGACCTCGCCGACGGCGCAGGCCGCGATCAACAGCGTCTCCAGGAACCCGGCAAACCAGCGCACGCTGGTGTACTGGCTCCTCGCCATGTTCGGGATCGCGCTGGTCTACTACTGGGTGCAGCACGCGGCCTGGGGTGCCACGGTCGGCAAGCGAGCGCTCGGAGTGCGCGTCGTGCGGGCCGCAGACCGGTCCGGCATCGGCGTCCGGCAGGCTGGCATCCGTGCCGTCGCGTACCTAGCCGGGCCGGCGATCCTGATGCTGCTGGTGACCCCGATCAACATCGTGGGCGGAGCACTGTGGGCCGCCGACGCCGGCCTGTCCCTGCTCGACTCGCAGGCGCAGTCACTGCACGACAAGCTGGCCGGCACGGTTGTGGTGCGCCAGCGCTGGCTCGACCAGCGGTCGCGCGGCTCGCAGCCCTGGTAGCAGCCCGGCGGTCGCGCGACCGCGAGACCGTGAGACCGCGAGACCGCGAGCACACCGGTGCGTCAGCCGAACAACAGCGTGTACCCGGCCTTGCGCAGCTGGCTGATGACCGAGTCGGTGTGTTCCGGGCCCCTCGTCTCCAGATGCAAGCTGACTTCGGCCTCGTCCACGCGCAGGTCTGCGGTGACCCGCTCGTGCACCACATCGACGACGTTAGCGCCGAGCGCGGCGAGCTCCATGAGCAGGGTGGCCAGCGCGCCCGGTCGGTCGGGCAGCTTGCACCGGAACGCGAGGAAGCGGCCCGCGGCCGACAGCCCGTGCCGCAGCACCTTCGACAGCAGCAGGGGATCGATGTTGCCGCCGGACAGCACGATCACGACCGGCGGCTGGAACAGCGTGGGATGCTCCAGGACCGCCGCCACTCCGGCGGCGCCGGCCGGCTCGACGACCTGCTTGGCCCGCTCCAGGCAGAGCAGCAGCCCGCGGGACAAGTTCTCCTCCGAGACGGTGACTATCTCCGCCCCCGCATTGGCCAGCACCGACGTCGTGAGCTCGCCTGGCCGGGCCACGGCGATCCCGTCGGCCATCGTGGCGGCCGGGGTCACGCTGACCGGCCGCCCGGCCGCGATGGACGCCGGCATCGGGGCTACCGCCTCGGCCTGGACGCCGACCAGCCGTACCGCGGGCAGGACACCGCTGACCGCGACGGCGATGCCGGCTGCCAGGCCGCCGCCCCCGACCGGCACCACGATGGTGGCGACCTGCGGGCACTGCTCGGCGATTTCCAGGCCGACCGTGCCTTGTCCCGTTATCACGTCCAGATGGTCGAACGGGTGAATGAAGACCGATCCGGTCTCGGCCGCCAGTTCTCGTGCCCTGGCTAGGGCGTCCTCGACGCTGGCGCCGTGCAGCACCACGTCGGCGCCGTACGACCTCGTCGCGGCCACCTTCGGGAGCGGCGCCGCGACGGGCATGACGACGGTCGCCTTCGCCCCCAGCGCGGCAGCCGCGAGCGCAACGCCCTGCGCATGGTTGCCCGCACTGGCGGCTACCACCCCCCGCGCGCGCTCAGCCGCCGCGAGCCTGGCTATCCGCAGGTAAGCACCGCGCACCTTGAACGAACCGCCGCGCTGCAGGTTCTCGCACTTCACGTACACCGGGCCGGAAACGAGAGCGGAGAGCGCGCTGGATTCCAGCACCGGGGTCTGCCGGATCACCGACTGCAGCGTGGCCCGCGCCGCCAGCACGTCCTCGAAGAGCGGCGGGCCGACGGACGGCACCGATGACGTCACGGCTGAATTCTGGCACCTGCGGGTGGCGCGGCGCGGGCGAGCCCGCGGCTCAGTCGCCGGCCCAGTACCGGTCCGCAGCCAGGATGAGCGCGGCGGCCCCGACCAGGCCGGCGTTCTGGCCGAGCGCCGCCGGGACCACGGTCACGTTGCGCGCGAAGCCCAGCCGGGCGTGCACGCGCAGCGACTCCTCCAGCGGATCGAACAGCAGCGGACCCGCCTGCGACAGGCCGCCGCCGACCGAGACAACCTCCAAGTCGCACAGGCAGGTTGCCGACGCGATCGCGATACCCAGCGCGCGTCCGGCCCGGCTCATGGCGGCGATCGCGATGGGGTGGCCGAGCGCGCCGTCGCCAGCGAGGTCTTTCGCGGTGGCGTCCCGCTGATCCGGCCGCCAGCCCTCGGCCTGGGCCCACTGCACGAGGGCGGGCCCGCGGGCGATCGCCTCGAGGCAGCCGCGGCCCCCGCAGGCGCAGTCCGGACCCGTGTCCGGGTCGACGACCACGTGCCCGATGTGACCCGCGTTGCCGGACGCCCCCTCGACCAGCCGGTCGTCCAGCACGAGGCCGCCGCCCACCCCGGTCGACACCACCATGCCGAGGACGTTCCGGCGGCCACGACCGGCCCCACGCCAGTGCTCGGCGGCGACCATGCAGATGGCGTCGTTGTGCACCCGAACCGGGAGCCCGCCGAGCCGCTCGGCGAGTCTGGTGCGCAGCGGGAACCGACGCCACGCCGGGATGTTCAGCGGCGACACGAGCCCGGCCGGCCAGTCCATCGGGCCGCCGGAGCCACAGCCGCAGCCGACCAGAGCGTCCGGCGCGACCTCGGCGCGCTCTAGCACCTGGCCGATCAGCGCGTCGAGGGTGCGCCACAACTGCTCGGCGTCGAGGCCGGCCGGCGTCGGCACCTGCAGCCAGGTGAGCACGCGCCCGGCCGGCTCGACGAGACCGGCAGCCAGCTTTGTACCGCCGATATCTATGGCGAGCGCTGGGCGGGAATCCGCCATTCACCCTCCCTGGGTGCGAGCAAGGCAGGCGCCGACATAGTGTCGAATGGTGCAGCCTACGACTCCGCACCAGCCAGTCCCCGAGCAGCTACCCGCCGCGGCACCGCCGGATGTCAGCACGCTCGGACAGCTTCGTGCCAGCGGACACCAGCTTCGCACCGTCAAGCAGGAGTTGCGGCACAACCTGCTCGACCGAATGCGCACCGGCGCAGCTGCCTTCCCCGGCATCATCGGCTTCGAGCAGACCGTGCTGCCGCACCTTGAGCGCGCGATCATCGCCGGGCACGACGTGATCTTGCTCGGCGAGCGCGGTCAGGGCAAGACCAGGCTGATCCGCACGCTCACCGGACTGCTCGATGACTGGACGCCGACGATCGCCGGATGCGAGATCAACGACCATCCGTACGCCCCGGTGTGCGCCAGGTGCCAGCGCCTCGCGGCCGAGCTCGGCGACGAGCTGCCGGTCGGCTGGCGGGCACGCGGCGACCGGTACGGCGAGAAGCTGGCCACTCCCGACACGAGCGTCGGTGACCTCATCGGGGACATCGACCCGGTGAAGGTCGCCGAGGGCCGAACCCTCAGTGACCCCGAAACGATCCACTTCGGCCTGCTGCCGCGGACCAACCGCGGCATCTTCTGCCTCAACGAGCTGCCCGACCTCGCCGAGCGCATCCAGGTCTCGCTGCTGAACGTGCTCGAGGAGCGCGACATCAGCGTCCGCGGCTACGCCCTGCGGTTGCCGCTCGACGTGGTCCTGGTGGCCAGCGCCAACCCGGAGGACTACACCAACAGGGGCCGCATCATCACGCCGCTGAAGGACCGGTTCGGCGCAGAAATCCGCACCCACTACCCGCTCTCGCTGGACGCCGAGCTCGCGCTGATCGAGCAAGAGTCGCGGATCGCCTGGGACGGCGCGGACCCTGGCGCGGTGCTGCCCGCGCACCTGGTCCAGGTCATCGCCCGGTTCGCTCGGCTGGTCCGCGCCTCACCCGCGATCGACTCGCGGTCCGGCGTGTCGGCGAGGTTCGCCATCGCGGCGGCGGAGGCCGTCGCCGCGTCGGCAGTGCGGCGGGCGGCGATCGCGCACGAGCCACAGCCGGTCGCCCGGGTCTGCGATCTGCCAGCGGTGCTCAGCACGCTGCGCGGCAAGGTGGAATTTGAGGTCAGCGAGGAGGGGCGGGAGCAGGAGGTGCTTGACCATCTGCTCCGGCGCGGCACCAGCGACACCTTCCGCGCCCTGCTCGGCAACGCCGATCTCGGCGGGCTGCTGGCCAGGTTCAGCGAGGGTGGCGTGGTGGAAACGGGCGACCTGGTGCCGGCCGCCGACCTGCTGCGCCGTATCGGTGAGGTGCCTGGCCTCGCAAAAATCATGGAACGGCTGCAGATGACCGGCAGCGAGTCGCCCGGCCAGGCGGCGGCGGCGCTGGAGTTCGCGCTCGAGGGCTTGTACCTCATGCGGCGCCTGTCGAAGGACACGGTCGACGGCGGTGTGGTCTACCGGACCTGATCCGGCGACCCGAGCGCCGCCCGACCGCAGCCACATCGCAGCCGGAGAGCCGAGGGGGTGAGTGCAGGTGCCTGGTTACCGGTACGGCCGCTACGCCGGCGGTCCCGATCCGCTGGAGCCGCCGTACGACGTGCGGGGCGCCGTGGACGCTCTCGGTGAGTCTGTGCTCGAGGGCACCGATCCGGCAAGTGCGCTGCGCGACCTGCTGCGGCGCGGCCTGTCCGGCCACCGCGGCCTGGATGACCTGCTGCGCCGGGTGCGCGAGCGGCAGCGCGAGATCCGCAACCGCGGCCGCCTCGACGGCATCCTGGACCAGGTACGCGCCCTGCTGGACACCGCCATCGGCCAGGAGCGCGCCGAGTTGTTCGCGAACCCTGACGACGTGGCCCGGCTCAGGGAGGCAGAACTCGACGATCTGCCCATCGACACCGCGCAGGCCATCCGGCAGCTCGCCGACTACGACTGGCAGTCCGCCGCAGCACGGCAGACCTTCGAGCAACTGAAGTCGCTGCTGCGCCGCGAGGTACTTGACAGCCAGTTCCGTGGCATGCGGCAGGCACTCGCCGATCCCGATCCCGGTGCGCTTCAACGGGTCAAGGACATGATGGCCGCGCTGAACGCCATGCTCGACGCCGATGCCAGGGGCGAGCACACGCAACAAGACTTCGACACCTTCATGCGACAGTACGGGGACATGTTCCCCGACGCACCCGCCAACCTCGAGGAACTGGTGGACGCCCTGGTGCGCCGCCTGGCGGCGGCCCAGCGGCTGCTCAACTCGCTGACCGACGAGCAACGCGACGAGCTGGCCGGGCTCATGGCGCAGGCGCTGGAAGACGCCGGCCTCGAGGCTGAGATGTCCAGGCTGGCCGACGCACTCCGGGCCCGGCGGCCGGACATCGACGAGGGCTGGCCCCAGCCCGGCATGACCGGATCGGAGCCGCTCGGCCTTAGCGACGCCACGACGGCGCTCGCGGAACTGGCCGACCTGGCCGACCTCGAGGACGCGCTGCGCCAGGATTACCCGGGCGCACGGCTGGACGACGTCGACGAGGAGGCCGTCCGGCGCGCACTCGGCAGGCAGGCGGTTGACGACATGGACGCGCTGCGCCGGATCGAGCGCGAACTGGAGCAGCAGGGGTACCTGAAGCGCACCGACGGCAAGCTTGAGCTCACGCCCAAAGCAGTCAGACGGCTCGGCGACACCGCGCTGCGCCGGGTCTTCGCGCAGCTACCGGAGGGCGCCGCGGGCGATCACGACCAGCCCGACGCCGGCCAGGCGGGCGAGTACACCGGCAGCACCCGGCCGTGGCGGTTTGGGGACGAGCAGGCCATCGACGCCGCCGCCACGGTGCGGAACGCGCTGCTCCGGCAGGCGGCGCCCGGCCGGCCAGCGCCTGAGCTGGCCGCTGGCCGGCCGACGCAGTCACGACGGGTCAGCACAAAGGCCCGACGCGGACCGCGGGTACGGCTGTCCGTGGCTGACTTCGAGGTCACCGAGACCGAGCGCCGCGCGTCTGCCGCGGTGTGCCTGCTGGTGGACCTGTCCTACTCGATGGCGCTGCGCGGCACGTGGGGCGCGGCCAAGCAGACCGCGCTGGCGCTGCACTCGCTGGTGCGATCGAGGTACCCGCAGGACGCGATCCAGGTGATCGGCTTCTCCAACTACGCACGCGAGCTGCGCGAGACCGAGCTGGCCGGGCTGAGCTGGGACATGGTACAGGGCACGAACCTGCACCACGCCCTCGTGCTGGCGGGACGCTTCCTGGACCGGCGCCCCGAGCACAGTCCGGTGGTGATGGTGATCACCGACGGCGAGCCGACGGCGCACCTGCGCCGGGACGGCAGGTTCTGGTTCGACTGGCCGCCGTCGCCGGAGACGCTGGAGCTCACCCTCGCAGAGGTCGACAAGATGACCCGCCGCCGCGCGACGATGAACGTGTTCATGCTCGCCGACGACGAACGGCTGACTGCTTTTGTTGACGAGGTGGCCAGGCGCAACGGCGGTCGCGTGCTGCGAGCGATGCCGGACAGTCTCGGCGAGTACGTCGTCAAGGACTTCCTCAAAACCCGCAGGCAGTACAGTCGATAACAGTCGGCCGACCGGGTTCCGCGCGGGCGCCGCGCGCCGTTTTCGCGGGCGGCGCGACTGGTTAGCCTCGTCCTTACGGCGAGCGGTCATAATGGCATGAAGCCGAACGAAGTTTTTCCCACCTTTGGCCCCATTCCGGCCCTCCGCCCGACGGGGCAGTAGTACCGTGCCGGACGTAGTCGCGACTTGTTAGGCTGCGCTCCCCCAGTTCGCCAGGGTGGCCAGCAGCATCAAGGAGGAAATAAGTGAGTTCTCAGAGCGTGTCCAGCGGCTCCAAGCGGTCGCTGACGATCATCCTGGCGATCGTCGCTGTCATCGCCGTCGTCATCGGCGTCCTGTGGTTCGCTGGCGCTGCGCCGTCGTTCCTGGACTCCGGCAGCCACGTCAAGGCCAGCAGCGGCGGTCACGTGTACCGCGGCACCGCAGCGATCGTCGTCGGGCTCGTGCTCGGCGGTGCGGCCTGGTTCAGCCGCAGAAAGTAAGAACCGGCCCAGGCGACCAGTCCCGGGGGCAGCGGCTCGGCCGCTGCCCCCGGCACTGTTGCTGGTGGTCGCCGCCTGTCTCCGTCAGCCGCGCCGGGAGCTACCGGATCCCGGCTTTCCCCGCCGCGATCCGGTAGCACGGCCGCCACGTTGACACCCGGCTCACGGCGCTCCTAGATTTGCCCTGTTCGAAGACGTAACTACTGTTCGTGACGCGCACACGGCGCGTTGACCGGCTCGGCCCGGAGGACATGCGCACTCGCACTCAGATAGGGATCGTCGGTGGCGGGCCGGCCGGCCTGCTGCTGTCACACCTGCTCGCGCTCCGCGGCGTCGACTCGGTGCTTGTCGAGATCCGCAGCCGGGATTACTGCGAGGCCCGGCAGCGAGCCGGCGTGCTGGAAGATGGCAGTGTCGCGTTGCTGCGCAGCGCCGACCTGGCTGACCGGCTGGACCGGCAGGGCCTCGTCCACGGTGGCATCTACCTGCAGTTCGACGGCCAGCGCCGACACGTCGACTTCCGCGACCTGACCGGCGGCCGGACCGTCACGGTCTACGCGCAGACCGAGGTGGTGAAGGACCTCATCGCGCGCCGGCTCACCGATGGCGGCGCGCTGGAGTTCAGCGTGACCGACACCGAGGTAGCCGACCTGGACAGCGACCGCCCGCTGCTGCGCTACACCGACGCCAGCGGAGACCGGCACGAGGTCGCCTGCGACGCGATCGCCGGCTGCGACGGCTTCCACGGCATTTGCCGGCCGGCGATCCCGCCGGGAGTGCTCACTACGTGGGAACGCGACTACCCGTACGCGTGGCTCGGCATCCTCGCGGACGTGCCGCCATCGACCGATGAGCTCATCTACGCCCACCACCGGAACGGCTTCGCCCTGCACAGCCTCCGTAGTCCGTCGACCAGCCGACTGTACCTGCAAGTCAGTCCAGACGAGGACATCGGACAATGGCCGGACGGGCGGATCTGGGCAGAGCTGGCCAGCCGGTTCAAGCTTCCCGGCTGGACGCTGCAGCAGGGCCCGGTGCTGGACAAGAGCATCACACCGATGCGGAGCTTCGTCAGCGCCCCGATGCGCTACGGCCGGCTGTTCCTGGCCGGCGACGCCGCGCACATCGTGCCGCCTACCGGCGCCAAGGGCCTCAACCTCGCGCTCGCTGACGTCGCGGTGCTCGCCCCGGCGCTGGATGCGCTGCTGCACGGCGACGAGCAGCCCGCGGCCGCGTACTCGGCGGCGTGCCTGGAGCGGGTCTGGCGGTCGACGCACTTCTCCTGGTGGATGACCACGATGCTGCATAACACGCCAGGAACCGACGAGATGGCAACCCAGCTCCAGCTCTCACAGCTGCGCTACACCGTCGGCTCCCGCGCCGCGGCGACCTCGCTAGCGGAGAACTACACCGGATTCCCGGTGCAGCTGTCCGCCGAGCCGCGGCGCTGGGTATCCGGCGCGCGGTAAGCAGGCGGCACTGGCAGCTACGAGCCCACGACCGGCTAAGGAGGTGTGGCGGTGATCCTGCTGATCATCAGGCTCATCCGGAAGCTGAAGCGGCGCAAGGCCAGCTGAGCATCGCTGCGCACTCACCGTGACGTTCAGCAAACAGACAGGTGCATGGCACCGGCGGCTCAATTCCGCATCGCACCCTGGGAGCTATGACGGACGAGCAGCCCTGGCCGTGGTGGCGTGGCGACGACAGCGCGGCGGAGTCTCCGACCGCCCCGGACGTGGCGGGCGATGGCGAGGAGGAACCGGCGCCGAGCGGACCCGGATACGGGCCAGCTGACCGCCCGTATCCCCACCAGAGTGCCGCCGCGGGCGGCCCTGGCCAGCCGTGGGGCGGTCGGCCGCCCGGCTATGGCCCGCCGCCGCCCGGCTATGGCCCGCCGCCGCCTGGGTACGGCCCGCCGCCGCCTGGGTACGGCCCGCCGCCCGGGTACGGTCCGTCGCCGAACCGTCGCCCTGGCCGGACTCTGGTGGTTGCCGCCGGGGTGGTCGGCCTGCTGGTCGCCGCCGTGGCGGGTGGGTTCGCTGGCTACGCGCTCACCGGGTCGCACCGCACGACCACGGCGAGCAGTCCCCCGAGCACCCCCTCTACCGGTGGGGGAGTCAGCCCTGGCGCTGGCGGCGGATTCCCGTTCGGCGGCGGCTCCGGTAGCACTGCGCCGACAGGATCGGGCAGCGGGCCGTCGGACGCCGCGGCTATCGCCTCCCGCGTTGACCCGGGCCTGGTGGACATCAACACCATCGTCGACTACGGGCAGGCGCAGGCAGCGGGCACCGGCATGGTGCTGACCGCCGACGGAGAGGTGCTGACCAACAACCACGTGATCGACGGCGCCACGTCGATCAGCGTCACCGACGTCGGCAACGGCAAGACCTACTCGGCGACGGTCCTCGGGTACAGCGTGGGCAGCGACGTCGCGGTGCTGCAGCTAGCCGGTGCATCCGGCCTGCAAACCGTCACGACGGCGAGCACGGCTGCGTCGGTCGGCGAGCAGGTCGTCGGGATCGGTAACGCCGGCGGCTCCGGCGGGACGCCTAGCTACGCCGGCGGCACCGTTACCGCCACCGATCAGTCCATCACGGCCAGCGACGAGCTGACCGGCACCGACGAGCAGCTGACCGACATGATCGAGACCAACGCCGACATCCAGGCCGGCGACTCCGGCGGTCCGCTGGTCAACGACTCCGGGCAGGTCATCGGCATGGACACCGCGGGCTCGTCGTCCGGATCCTTCCAGTTCGCCGGGCAGGCGGAAGGTACCGGGTACGCCATTCCGGTCGCCACCGCAACTTCCCTCGCCAGCCAGATCGTGGCCGGCAAGGCATCCAGTACCGTGCACATCGGCGCCACCGCCTTCCTCGGCGTCGAGACCGGTGAGGCAAGCACCGGCGGACCGGGCGGCTACGGCGGTTACGGCGGTTACGGCGGTTACGGCGGCGGCTTTAATTCCGTCAGTGGCGTACAGATCTCCGGCGTCGTCGCGAACAGCGCGGCCGCCGACGCCGGCCTCGCGCAAGGTGACGTCATCACCAGCGTGGGCGGCTACGCCGTGACTTCACAGTCCGACCTTCAGGACGTGCTGGTGACGGACATGTCGCCGGGACAGGTCGTCACCGTCGACTACACCGACAGCACGGGCGAGCAGGAGTCCGTCACTGTCACCCTCGGCAGCGGGCCGCCGGCGTAGCAGCGGTACCGCCGCGCCGGTGGAGCCAGCCGCCCGTCCAGCTGGGCCCCGTAACGGCGGCCTGGTCCGAACGGATGTTGCGTCTAGACCTGGTCGCCGACGGCTCTCCGTCTGCTCCTGCGATCCTCGGTAACCGGACCGCGCAGCCAGTAGCCGACCGGGAATAGCCGGAAGCTGAGCCGACTGTCGACCAGGCCCCACAGTCCTCGGCGGGCGAACAGCGCGATGACGATCGCGACCAGGCCCAGGATGATGAGATACCACGCATTGAAGGACTGCAGCGTCTGCTGCAGCAGCATGTACACCAGCGTGCCGATGATCGGTCCTTCGATCGTGCCAAGGCCGCCGATGATGGCCGCGAACGCCATCTCCGCGGTCCACGACACGTCGAACACCGCGGTCGGCTGCACCTGCAGCTGGCTGATGGCCAGTACCGCCCCGGCAGCGCCGCAGCCCGCGCCGGCCACCACGAACACCAGCAGCCTGGCTAGCCCGACTCGCGCGCCGGAGCTGCGCGCCGCAACCTCGTCGTCCCGGATGGCGGTGAGCACGAGGCCCAGCCTGCTACGCAGCAGCAAATAGACGGTGGCCAGCGCGGCCACCGTAACCGCCAGCCCGATCCAGTAGGTGTAGGCGGTCAGCAGCGTCGGGCTCATCCCGGTGAAGCCGGGCAGCGGCAGCCCGGTGCCGCTGCCGAGCGAGGAGAACTGCTCGATGAACAGCATGATGGCGGCGGCGAGCACCCACGTGGCGATGGCGAAGTAGCCGCTGCGCAGCCGTGACACCAGCCACCACAGCGGCAGCGCGGCGACGCCGCAGGCGACCACCGCGACGGGCAGTGCCGCGAACGGCGACGCCCCGTGCAGCGCGAGGATGAGAACGAAGTAGGCGCCGAGCCCGACGAATCCCTGCTGCCCCACCGAGACCAGGCCGGCGTAGCCCGCCATCAGGTTCCACATGGTCGCGAGCGTGAGCACGATGAAGCCCTGCACCAGGATGGCGGTGGTGCCTGAGTAGACCAGGAAGGGGAAGAAGGCGAGCACGACGACGACAACCAGCGCTCCCGCTCCGGTCCAGACGACGTTCCGCTGTGAGCGGGTGACGCGGAAGCTCTCGGCCGTTCGAGTCTTCGCCCTGGTCGCTAGGCTCACGACGACGCCCTCCGGGTAAACAGGCCCTGCGGCCGCAGCACGAGCACGAGCAGGAACACCAGGTAGCCCGCGAGCAGCTCATCGGAGAGATTGACCTGCGCACCGATCTGCTGCGCCACGCCCAGCACGATGCCGCCTGCCAGGGTGCCCCACAGCGAGCCGAGGCCGCCGATGACGACGGCCACGAACGCGAACAGCAGGATCGTGTCGGTGCCGGCCGTAGGATCCAGACTCTGGTACATGCCGTAGGCGATTCCGCCGAGCGCAACGGTACCCAGCGCAAGTGCAGCCGCGATGCCGAACACGTGCCGGTAGTCCGCACCAGACAGCTGAGCGGCCTCCTTATCGTCGGCAACGGCTCGGATCAGCCGACCGTAGGAGGATTGCGACAGGAAGTACTGCAGTCCGAGCAGGACGGCGACCGCGATGGCGAAGATGAGCAGCAGCAGGTAGGGAAGCTCGATCTGCGACCCGATCCGGAACGATCCGGTCACCAGCGTCATCCCGGCGCCAATTCCCCTGGTGTTGGCGGAGAAGAACTCCAGCAGGGCGTTCTCGATCACCATGGACAGGCCCAGGGTCACGATGAGCGTGGTGAGTACGCCGCGGTTGAGAGCGCTCTGGATGAGAGTCCGCTGCAGGGCGTAGCCGATCACGGCCATGACCGGCACCACAATGACGAAGGACCACAGCACGGGGATGTGCGTGACCGTGATGATGCCGACCGCGACGTACCCGCCTACCACCGCCAGGTCACCATGCGCCAGGTTCACCACCTTCATCACGCCGAACATCAGCGACAGCCCGCAGGCGAACAACGCGTACAGGCCTCCGGTCAGCAGCCCCTGGATGATCGCGTTCACCCAGGTCATGACGACTCGCTCCCTTCGCGGGGGATACTCGCGGTGCCGGCCAGCCCGAAGTATGCAGCCTCGACCTGGTCCGCGGTCACCTCGTCCGGCCTGCCCTCCAGGGTGGTCCGGCCTTCCAGCAGGCACTGCAGGTGCGTCGCCACCCGCAAAGCCTGGCTCACGTCCTGCTCGACCAGCAGCACGGTCAGGCCGGTCTCCAGGATGTGCGGCAGCATCGCATAGATGCGCTGGACGACTACCGGCGCCAGCCCGAGCGACAGCTCGTCAAGCAGCAGCACGCGCGGATTGGCGACGAGCGCCCGGCCGATGGCGACCGTCTGCTGCTCGCCACCGGACAACTGTGCCGTCTGCTGGTCGCGTCTGTCTCGCATCCACTCGAATGTCTCGTATACGCGCTCGATCGTCCATGGTCCCCGCCGTGCGTACGTCGCACCGACCTTCAGGTTTTCCTCGACGGACAGCGACCCGAACAGTCGCCTGCCCTCAGGCACCATGACGATCCCCAGCCTGGCCCGGCGCTCGGGCCGCAGTCCGGTCACGTCAGCGCCTTCCAGCAGCACCGATCCCGTGGTCGCGTGGTGCAGGCCGGCTATCGTGCGCAGCAGCGTCGACTTGCCCGCGCCGTTGGCGCCGATGATCGCGTACACCTCGCCCGGATACACCCGCAGCGAGATCGAATCCAGCGCCCGCAACTGCCCGTGGTACACGGTCAGGCCGGCCGCCTCGAGGACGGGCGTGCCGTTCGCCGGGCGCGCTGCTTCGGTGCTGTCCAGGGGAGACGATGACCCCGCGAGCCCCCCGGCCGGAACGGTCATGGCTCACTCCGCTCGCCGTCGGCGGTCGCGGCGTCCAGCGACTCGCCCGCCAGCACCGCGCTGACATCGGTGCCGAGGAA
>JASHQA010000163.1 GCA_030037785.1 Streptosporangiaceae bacterium | reverse complement strand
TGCCGAGGCCGAACGCGGCGTGCCGGTTCTCCTCCCGGTCGATGAGCACCTCACCGGCGCGGTCGAACTGCGCAGGGTCCCGGTTCGCAGCGGGGAACGACAGCAGGATCCAGTCGTCGGCCTTCATGTCGACGCCGTGGAAGTTCATGTCGCGGCGCACCAGCCGCGCCATCGTGACCGGGGCGAAGGCCCGCAGGAACTCCTCTATCGCGGTGGGCAGCAAGCCGGGCTCAGCGACGAGTCTGGCCAGGTCGGCCGGGTGCTCCGCCAGATGCCACAGCGAGGCGCCGATCGCGCTCCACGTGGTGTCGATCCCGGCGATGAGCAGCAGCGCCATCGTCCCCGTGACGTGCTGCGGCTCCAGCTTCTGGCCGTACAGTTCGGCATTGATGAGAAACGTGGTGAGGTCGTCGCGCGGGTTCGCGAGATGGTCGTGGACCTGCGCGAGCAGATAGTCAAACAGCGACTGCATCCGCTCGATGCGCTGCTCTGGAGGCAGGTTGACGCCCTCGAGCGTGTTCTCCACGAACCGGCGGAACTGCGGCCCGTCCTCCGGCGGGAAGCCGAGCATGTCGGCGATCACCCGCATCGGGATGTGCTGGGCGTAGTCGTGGGCCGCGTCGACGACGTCCTGGCCCGCCATCGCGTCGATGAGTGCGTGGCAGAAGGCCCGCGTCGCCGGCTCCAGCCTGGACACGGCGGTCTTGGTGAACGCGGGCAGCAGCAGCTTGCGCGCATCGTGATGGAACGGCGGGTCAGAGGAGATCGGCGGCGAGCCGCCGATCGGTGCGATCTCGACCGGCGGCCGGAAGTTGCCCATGATGATCGAGCGGGATGAGAAGCTCTCGGTGTCGTAGGCAATCGCCGCGACGTCTTCGTAACGCACCGGCAGCCAGCCGCCGCCGAACCGGCCGGTATGCGCGATCGGGCAGCGCTGACGCAGGTCATCCTGGATGCGGTAGGGGTCTGCCGACCACTCCGGCTCGAAGTGGGAGAAGTCGGTAGCCCAGTCGGAGACGGGGCCGGTGATGATCTCGTTACGGGTGCCGATGGGCGCGTCATCCTCCGGCTCGCGGAAGTCACGGGTGAACCGGTCGTCAATGGTCATGACTGCCCTCCTCGATGAGCTTGATCGCGCGCTCCGGGCAGTTGGTGACCGCCCGCCGCGCGTCGTGCTCGTGTTCCGCCGGCACTACGCCGTCGCCCAGCACAACTCCGTAGCCCTCATCGTCGTCGTCGAACAGGTCGGGGGCGAGGTCGTAGCATCGGCCGTGCCCCTGGCAGCGTTCTGGGTCGATGTGAACTCTCACTGTGCCGCTCCCGTCCGTGTGCGCGTGGTGGCGCGACCACCCGCAACCCCCGGCTGGGCTCGCCGGCTGGCCGGGGCCAGCCCGGCCGCGATGCGGCCGAGCAGAGCGCTCCAGTCCTGGTCGCTGACCGGGTGCAGGTCCGCCGTCACGAGCCCGCTGCCGATGACCAGCAGCAGGCAGAAGTGGGCCAGGGCCACCGCAGACAGCGCGGGGTCGATCTCGCCGTTGGCCTGGGCGACGCGGATGAGATCGGCGATCCAGTCGGCGCGCTCGGCCACATAGTCCCGCATCGGCCGGGCGACGTCCTCGTCCCTGCGGGCCGCGGCGAGCCCCTCGACGACGAGGTTCCCGCACGGGTCCCGGCGCCGGGGCAGGGACCGGCCGATGATCAGCAGGAGCTCGGTGATCGACCGGTCCGGTTCGGCCGCGAACAGCTCGGCCAGCAACTGCCGTCCGTGCGTGCGCAGCGCGGCGACCAGCAGGTCCGCCTTGGATCGGAAGTGCGCGTACAGTGCGCCGCTGCTCATGCCTGCCGCGGCGGCGATGTCGGCTACCCGGGTCCCGTCGTAGCCGCGCTGGGCGAACGCCTCAGCGGCCGCGCGCAGCAGCCGCTCCCGCGTCTCGGCGGCAGTCACGCCCGCGATCCGGCCCATGGACAAAATTAAAAGAACGTTCATCTGTTTCGTCAAGAGCTGCCGGCCTTGCGGCGCCCAACGAAGGGGGGAACGCGGCCGACCGGGGCTGCGGCCGCTCGCCTGGCCGCAGCCGCTCGGGCCTACCTGAGACAAAAGAGAGTCGCAGCGCGCTGGGTTCTGGCACGGGCCCCCAGGGTCAGCCCAGCCGTTCCGCCATCGGCACCGGCCTGCAGGTCAGCGACTCGCCGGGCGGTTGACCGCTGGGTCGCGTTGTGGCCGCCAGTCCTGGCGCGCCCGCGTGGCCGGACGGCGACGACTCGATCTGCCCCGCGAGGCGGGGCTGGCCCGGCCTGTCCTAGCCGTGGACAGGCCGGGCCGAAGGTCGGCTACTTCCCGCCGAACAGGCTCCACACCGGCTTGCCGAATGGCAATGGCTTGCCACCCACCGACACGAGCGCCGTGCCGAGGTAGCCGTAGTACCCCAGGGCTCCGAAGATCAGCACGAACACCCCGCCCGCGCGCTGGAAGGCCGTCGACGGCTCGAGCACGCCAATGGCGATGAGCGCGACCCCGATCGTGCCGCAGCCTAGGATCAGCGAGAACAGCAGCGGGATGCGCAGCGTGACCAGGAACAGCATGAAGATCACGATGTCCCAGGCGATCAGGTACTGCCCGATCGTGTGCAGAATGGCGGTCGGCGGGATGCCGTACCAGTTGTGGACGAGCCCGATTACGAGCGCGGCGTAGCTGAGCCAGAAGGCAGCGAACGCGCCCAGCACGGTCGCGACGAACGTCTCCCCGATGTTGACAGCCCAGCGTGTGGTTATCAGCAGCCCGAGCCCGGTGGCGCCGAACACGATCGGCATGATCGTGTTGCCCTGGACCGCCAGCGGTACGTAGCCGAGCAGCGAGATGCCCAGGACCGTGCTGCCGAGCGCGAAGACCAGCAGACCTAGCGGGACCGGGTCCCCGAGCGACGGGCCGGCCGTGGCAAGCTGCGCCTCCTCCACCACCTGGGCGTCGTGAGTTGCCTGAACATCTGTCACCGGAGCCTCCTAATGTTGTGACATACCTCGTTGGCGCCGAACGGGAATCGTTGCGGCCGATCCTGACGACTCTGCGGACAAAGACTCGCCCAGTGAACGGGCACAGCATTTCTCTCGGTCATGCGGAAGTCAAGAGGCCAGCCGCAGGACGAAAAACTAGCTTGTCTGGTGAGCAGCGGGTCCGCGTGAAACAGTTGTCCGCGATGCGGCAAGCCGAGTGCGCGTTTCGGCAGGCCGAGGCCCAGCGGTCCGGCTGCAAGCCTGAGAGCACCGCACGCAGGGCGGGTCCTGACGCACGGACAGCTGTCCGATTCATGGTGACAGCTGCGATCGTCACGCGTTCGTGCGCCGCCAGGGCCCGCCGTCTACTGCTACATCCAGGATGTATACGGCAGCCGCTAAGCTAAGGTGTCCGCACAGCGGTCAGGTCAGCTGCGGCCGTGGTTCTCGGAGGCGTGAGTGTGATCCAGGGCGGAGGGTGACGGCGCCTCCGAGAGGGGAGAAGCGATGGTTCGAGAGAAGACCGGACCCGATTTCATCGAGTCTCTCGCCAGGGGGCTGGATGTGATCAGGGTATTCCGGCCCCGTGAGCCCATCATGACGCTGGCCACGGTGGCCGCACAGACCGGCCTCGCGCGACCCACCGCGCGAAGAATTCTGCTCACCCTGGCCGACCTCGGCTACGTGCGTGCCGTCGACGGCGGCTTCGAGCTCACCCCCAGGGTGCTGGACCTCGGCATGACCTACGTGCTGTCCAGGAACCTGTGGGACGTGGCCCGGCCACACCTGGAGACGCTGGTGGCGCAGACGCACGAGTCGTCATCGATCGCTCAGCTCGACGGCGCCGACATTGTCTACGTGGCTCGGGTGGCGGTGCCGAAGATTGTCACCCTGGCGGTCACGATTGGCACCCGGTTCCCGGCGATGCAGACGTCCCTGGGCAAGGTGCTGCTCGCGGCGCTGCCGCTAGAGGAGGCCGAGCGGCTGCTGCTCGGCGAGCCGAGTCGGTCCGGGATCGTGCCGCGGTGGCAGCCGGACGCTGCCCAGCGCGCCGCCGAGCTACGGGATGTCCGGGCGCGCGGCTGGGCGCTGGCCGACGAGGAACTCGCGCCCGGCATCCGGTCGGTCGCTGCGCCGCTGCGCGACGGCAGCGGGCGGGTGATCGCCGCGATGAACGTCAACGCGCACGCGGCCGAGACCTCGGTGGACAAGCTGACCCGCGAGTATCTGCCGCTACTGTTGCAGGCGGCCGGGGCGGTGGGCGCCGACTGGGCTCGCTATCTGGCCGCGCCGCAGGTGACCGTCGAGACCAGCGGAGAGGCAATGGCATGACCGAACACGATCGAGCCGCCACAGTGCCGTCGTTCCCCACTTCGATCGGTATCTCCGACCCGGACACCATCACCGTGCTCGGCCAGGATCTGGCGGCCGACCTGATGGGCAACGTCGGCTTCACCGAGCTGGCCATGTGGCTCGTGACTCAGCAGCGCCCGACCGCTGGTCAGGTCCGCGTGCTGGAAGCGGTGCTCGTGGCGCTCGCCGACCACGGATTCACGCCGACCGCGATTGCGTCCCGCCTGACCTACCTGAGTGCGCCCGACTCCGTCCAGGGTGCGCTGGCGGCTGGCCTGCTCGGTGGCGGCTCCAGGTTCCTCGGCGTCACCGAAGACACCGCGCTGTTCCTCTCCCGGGCACTGGCCGAAGGGCCCGAGCCTGCCGACGACGCGAGCTTCGATGCACTGGCACTGGCCGCCGTCCAGCGGGCTCGCGCCGAGCGCCGCCTCGTTCCCGGCCTCGGACATCACCTGCACAAGGTGACTGACCCGCGCACGCCGAAGCTGCTGGCCATCGCGGACCGGGAGGGTCTGCGCGGCCCGCACTTGCGGCTGTTCGAGGCGATCGGCCGGGTGCACCCGCAGGTGCTGGGCCGCACTTTGCCGCTGAACGGGGCCGGCACGTGCGGCGCCGCGCTGGCTGATCTGGGCCTGCCGCCGGACCTGCTTCGCGGCTTCGCACTGCTGGCGCGGACTGCGGGCCTGCTTGGCCAGCTTGCCGAGGAACGGCGCCGGCCGATCGCGATGGACATCTTCCAGACCGTCGAGCAGCACGCGCGCTACGTCGAGCCCGGCCAGTAGCTAGCGAACCTGGCCTGTGCGGCTGCGGCTGGGCTCAGCGAGCGCGGCCGTTCAGCACGTAATCGCTGACCTGCTTGCCGAAAGCCAGCGTCACCGCGAAGTCGCCGTGCCAGACAGACAGGCCATGGCGGTCCCCCGACGGGTAGATGTTCCATCCGTGCAGGCTCACCCGGCGGGTCGCGTAGCGCTGAATGCGGCGCGCGCGCTCGGTGGGCGAGTGATAGAAGCTGTCGTCGTCGTTGAGCTCGAGCACGAGGGTGTACTCGAGATCGGTGGACTCCCTGAGCTCGGTCAGGTTCCGCTCGATGGAGATGAGGACCGGAGCGAGCTCCAGGTCGACGACGCTGTGGGGATACAGGTGCTCGGTCATGTCGGCCACCAGGAGTTTCCGAAGGGATGTGCCTCACGACAACGGTGGCTCAGCCGTCGCGGTGGCGGCAGGGACCAACGGCGGCGGCCCGCGGACCTTAGGTCCCGGCTGGCGCCGTCAGCAGGACGGTCACGCTCTGGCCGCGCGTGTGGTCGATGCGACCCGCCGCTGTTCGGCCTGCAGCCGTCATCGCCGCGAAGCGCCGGCCGTGGGGTCGGACCGCGTCACTCGTCGGCGAGGCCGAGCTCGGCCAGCACGGCGGCGGTGTGCTCGCCGAGCGCGGGGACGCGGCCCATGGCGGGCTCTCGCCCGGACACGCTCACCGGCGGCAGCAGCGCTCGGACCGGTCCGGCCGGCGTGTCGGCGTCGCGCCACCGGTCCCTGGCCGCGAGTTGCGGGTGTGCAGCGAACTCGGCCGGGGTGCGCAGCCGCGCGTTCGCGATCCCGGCGGCGTCCAGCATGGTCGCGACGTCGTCGGCGAGCATGGCCGACAGCGCCGCTTCGATGATCACGGTGAGTTCGTCGTCGTGGCTGACCCGGTCGGTGTTGGTGACGAAGCGCGGGTCGGCGGTAAGTTCTGGCCGGCGCAGCACGTCGGTGCACAGCACCGCCCACTCGCGGTCGTTCTGCAGGCCGATGAACACCTGCCCGTCGGCCGCCCGGTAGGGGCCGTACGGCGAGATCGACGCGTGCCGGGCGCCGGTGCGCTGGGGCGGCTGTCCGCCGTACCCGGTGAACAGGACGGGCTGGCTCATCCACTCGCCGAGCGCGTCGAGCATGGCGATCTCGAAAGCGCTGCCGTGCCCGGTGCGCTCCCGCTCGTACAGCGCGGTCAGCACGCCAGCGTAGGCGTACATGCCGGCCGCGATGTCGGCGACCGAGATACCGGCCTTGGACGGCACCGCTGGCGTGCCGGTCACTGACAGCAGGCCGGCCTCGCACTGCACCAGCAGGTCGTAGGCCTTCTTGCGGGCGTATGGCC
>JASHQA010000162.1 GCA_030037785.1 Streptosporangiaceae bacterium | reverse complement strand
GTCCGAGGGGCTGGCCGAAGGGAACAGGCATGCCACGGATGTTCAGCCCGGTTCGCGGCGAAGACGAGCGCGCCGCGGACGAGCAGCGCGCGTTTGAACTGCAGCGCACACTCGAAGGCCAGGTCAGCGGCGTCGCGATCACGTTCGTCGACCACAGCGGCGCGGGCCGCATCAAGATCGTGCCACTGCACGCGCTGGACAGGGCGGCCCGGTTCGGCGTCGGCTTCTCGCCGGTCATCGACGCGTTTACCAGCGACGGCGGCATCGACCCGGCGTCGCCCCTCGACCGGCCCGATGGAGACCTGCGCATGGTGCCCGACCTGGACCAGCTTGTCGTGCTGCGCGACCCGGCAGGCTGGGCGTGGGCGCCCGGCGACCGCTTCACCCAGGACGGCACCGTCTACGCGAATTGCCAGCGGTCGTTCGCACGCCGGCAGGTCGCGACCGCGCAGGCCGCCGGGCTCAGCGCGCTGATGGCGATCGAGATCGAGTGGATGGTCGGCACCGACACCGACGACTTCGTTCCCGCATTCAGCGGTACTGGCTACGGTGTCAGCCGTTTCGTCAGCGCTGCCGACTACCTCCGCGACGTCGCCGACAGCCTGGCGGCAGCCGGCGTGACCGTCGAGCAGATCCACCCCGAGTACGGCCCGGCACAGTTTGAGGTGTCGGTCACCGCGGCGGATCCGGTGACCGCCGCGGACACCAGCGCGCTCGTCAAGCTGGTCATCTCCGCTGTGACGGCGCGGCACGGGCTGCGCGCGTCGTTCAGCCCGGCGGTGCTGACCGACAACGTCGGCAACGGCGGCCACCTGCACGCGAGCTTCTGGCGTGGCAGCGGCAACCTGCTCGCCGACGGTGATGGCCGGTACGGCCTGACCCCGCAGGGTGAGTCGATCCTCGCGGCCCTCCTGGACGGCCTGCCGGCCCTGCTCGCGATCGGTGCGCCCACGCCCGCGTCGTACCTGCGGCTCCAGCCGTCCCGGTGGGCGGGCGCCTACCAGATCTGGGGAATCGAGAACCGGGAGGCGGCGATGCGGCTGATCGAGGCGCCGGCCGGTGATCCTGGCAAGGCCAACGTCGAGCTCAAGTGCTTCGACCTGAGTGCCAACCCGTACCTGCTCACCGGCGCCATCCTGGCGGTGGCGCTCAGCGGGACGGCATACCCGGCGAGCCTGCCGCCCGAAGTCAGCGGCGATCCGGCAGCGCCAGGCCACCCGCAGTCCGACTCGGCAGTCCGGCTGCCAGCCAGCCTGGCGGACGCCGTCGAGGCGCTCGAGGAAAGCGAGGAGCTCCGGCAGGCCCTCGGCGAGGAACTGCTCGGCTCCTACGCCGCGGCCCGCCGCGCCGCCATCGCGCTGGCCGCCGGCCAGCGCGACGAGCAGGTGATCGCCGACGCACGCTGGCTGATCTGACGGTGGCCGACGCGGAACTCGTCCTCGTCGATCACCACGCGCACGGCGTGCTGCGGGCCGACCTCGACCGCGGCACGATCGAGGCGCTGCTGACCGAGTCGGCCGCGCCACCGCCGGCCGGCACCACGGCGTTCGACTCCCAGCTCGGCTTCGCGATCCGCCGCTGGTGCGCGCCGCTGCTCGACCTCGAGCCACACGCACCGGCGGACAACTACGTGCGCCGCCGCCTGGAGATCGGCTCGGCCGAGGCAGCGCGCCGGCTGCTGTCCGGCGCCGCGGTTGCCACCTGGCTGGTGGACACCGGGCACCAGGGCGACACGGTCACGACGCCCGGCGAACTGGCGGCGATCAGCGGCAGTCCGGCCCTGGAGATCGTGCGGCTTGAGTCGGCCGCGGAGCGGGTGGCCCGGTCCGGCCCGCCAGCCGGTCGCCTCGGTGCCGAGGTCACGGCGGCGGTCCAGCAGGCGGCCGCGACCGCGACCGGGTTCAAGTCGATTGCCGCCTACCGGTGCGGGCTGGACTTCGAGCCGGCCAGGCCGGGCCCGGCCGAGGTCGCGACCGCAGCCGGGCGGTGGCTACGCGCGATGGACGCGGGCCTGCCAGCGCGGCTCGATGATCCGGTGCTGATCCGGCACGGCATCTGGGCCGCGCTGGATACCGGCCTGCCGCCGCAACTGCACACCGGCTACGGCGACGCTGACTCCCGCCTGCACCGCGCCGATCCCGCGCTGCTGCAGGACTTCCTCGCGGCGAGCCAGCCAACAGGCGCCGCGGTGATGCTGCTGCACTGCTATCCCTATCACCGGCAGGCCGGCGCGATGGCGAGCGTGTTCCCGCACGTCTACCTCGACGTCGGTGAGGCGCTCAACCACGTCGGCGCGCGCTCGGCAGCGATCCTGGCCGAGGCGCTCGAGCTGACCCCGTTCCACAAGATGCTCTATTCCTCCGACGCGTTCGGCCTGCCGGAGCTGCACTACCTGGGCGCGGCGGCGTTTCGGCGCGACATCGCCGCCGTCACCGGGCGCTTCGTGACCGACGGGGGGTGGAGCGCGGCGGACGCCACGCGCGTCGCCCAGCTGATCGGGTCCGGCAACGCGCGTCGGGTGTACCGGCTGCCTGCCCGTGACCCGTCGCCGGCGTAGTCCCGGTGCGGTGGCGGCGACCGTGCCGTCGCAACCGATGGCGACCCGCTCGGAGCGCCGGTAGCGACCGCTCGCAAGCCACCCCGACCGCCCGCTGCTACCGCGCCAGCGCTCCGTAGATCGCCCGGACGTAGCGTTCCGCGCGATCGGAGCCGATGATGCCGGCGCCCATCTTGTTCATCATGTACGAGATCGTCACCCGGCGGCCGACGTCCATGATGATCACCGAGCCACCCCAGCCGCCCCAGAAGCAGATCTTCCCGGCCGGGAGGTAAGGGATCGAGTCCCGCTGCGGCAGGCCATACCCGATGCCGAACCGGAGCGGCGCGCCCAGGACTAGGTCGATGCCGCTGGCCTGTTCGCGGAATATCAGCTCGATGGTCTCCGGGCGAAGCAGGCGCACGCCGTCGACCGCACCGCCGCGCGAGATGACCGACAGGATGCGGGCGACCGAGCGCGCGTTGCCGTGGCCGTTCGCCGCGCCGATGTCGGCGCGCCGCCAGGCCGCCGTGTTCGCCTCGGCCGCCTCGATGAACGGGCCGGTGAGCGTCTTCACGGTGATGCTGTCGGGTCCGAGCGCCGCGAAGTCGACCGGCAAGGGCGGGGGCGGGACCACGTCCGCGATCCGGTCCCAGTCGCTCTCGGCGGCGCCGACCTGGAAGTCAGCGCCCAGCGGGCCGGCGATCTCAGCGGCGACGAAGTGCTGGAGCGAGGTGCCGGTGATGCGCCGCACGACCTCGCCGACGAGGTGGCCAAAGTTGAGCGCGTGGTAGCCGGAGGCGCTGCCGGGCCGCCACCACGGCGCCTGGGCCGCGTACCTGGCAGTGGACTTCGCCCAGTCGTAGAGGTCCGCGGGCACGGCGGGCTGGTCCAGGCCGGAGACGCCCGAGGTGTGCGAGAGCAGGTGCCGGACCAGGACGTCCCCCTTGCCCTCAGCCGCGAATTCCGGCCAGTAACGAGCCACGGGCGCGTCGACGTCCAGTTCGCCGCGGTCGACCAGCATGAGCGCGGCCAGACTCGTCACCGTCTTGGTGGTCGACCAGACGTTCGTGATGGTGTCCCGCTGCCATGGCTGCGTCCGGGCCTCGTCGCGGTGGCCACCCCACAGGTCGACCGCTACCTCTCCGTCGAGGTCGACGACGATCGAGGCGCCCAGCTCGTCGCCCGCGTCTACGCACTCGGCAAGCTCCCGTCGCACGGCTGCGAACCGCTCATCGCAGGTCCCGTCGATGTTGGCCACGACCGCCCGCCCTTCCGGCCGCGCACGGCCCAGCTCCGCTGCCGCCTCCTGATGTGGCAGCCCGGCTGGCAGCGTAAGGCGTGACCTCGCCTCCGCACAATGGGCCGCGCCGCCGCGGCACCGACGCCGGCCACGCCGCGGCTCCGCACCACCTGGGGGACCGCTACCCGGCAGCGGTCACCTGGCTGGCGGCGCGCCGTCGCCGGACGGCAGCGGCGAGGGAGTCGAGGACTCCCGCCGTGGTGTCGATGTCCATGCAGGCGTCGGTGATGCTCTGGCCGAACACCAGCGAAGCGGGGTTCCGCAGCTCTTGCCGTCCGGCCTGCAGGAAGCTCTCCAGCATCACCCCGACGATGCCGGGCTCCCCCGCCGCGACCTGCTCGGCCAGCGCCCGCGCGACGACCGGCTGCCTGGCGTGGTCCTTACCGCTGTTGCCATGGCTGGCGTCGACCATCAGGCGCGCGGGCAGCCCGGAGTCGGCGAGCGCGCCGAGCGCGGCGGCCACGTCGGCCGCCGCGTAGTTCGGCCCGGATCTGCCGCCACGCAGCACGACGTGGCAGTCGGAGTTGCCGGCCGTGGTGACCACCGCGGCCGCCCCGTACGGCGTGACACCGAAGAACCGGTGCCTGGTCGCGGCCGCGCGGCACGCATCGATAGCCACCTGCACGTCACCGTCGGTCCCGTTCTTGAACCCGACGGGCATGGACAGGCCCGAGGCAAGCTGACGATGCACTTGGCTTTCCGTCGTGCGGGCACCGATCGCGCCCCACGCGACCGTGTCGGCGATGTACTGAGGAGTAACGGGGTCGAGCCACTCACACCCGACCGGCAGGCCGAGGTCGAGGGTGTCCAGCAGCAGGCGCCTGGCCGTCCGCAGCCCGCGGTGCACGTCGTGCGTGCCGTCCAGGCCCGGGTCGTTGATGAGGCCCTTCCAGCCCGTAACGGTCCGGGGCTTCTCGAAGTAGACCCGCATGACGATGAGCAGGTCCTTGACCAGTGACGCCGCGAGCTGGCGAAGCAGGCCGGCATAGTGCAGCGCGGCCTCCGGGTCATGCACCGAACACGGGCCGACGACCACCAGCAGCCGGTCGTCCACCCGGTCCAGCACCGAGCAGATGTCGACCCGAGCCTGCTCGACCGCCTTGGCGACGCCGTCGTCCAGGGGCAGCTCGTCCAGCAGGGCCGCGGGCGCGAGCAGCGGATCGTAGGCCTGGACGCGCGTATCGCTGGTGTGTGGCATCCTGCGTTCCTTCCCGGCACCCCCGACGCCCGCACGAGGGAGCCAGGTCCATTACACGCGAAAGGACAGAGACCATGGTCTCTGTCCTCTTGGCTCTGAGTGGTGGATCAGCTCGTGAACTGCCCGCCAGCTCCACTCAGAGCCAGCGTAAAGCGCCAATACCACCGTGACATGTGCGCCATGCTACTCCACCAGCCGAGCACCCAGGCTGCGGGCTGCCCGGCCAGCCGGCCCGGCGCGGGGCTCACCACTCGACCAGGGTCCAGATCTCCGGCCGCAGCCCGGAGCCCGCGTCGACGGCGGCGAATCCCCGGCGTCCGCGGCCTCGGTGGCCGCGGCTGATGCTCGCCCCGACCGCTGCCCGCTCCGTGGCCATCCTGCTGTTCCCGGACGGCCGACTGCCGTCACCCCGCTGGCGATGGGTGCTGTGGACAGCCATCGCCGCTGCCGCTGGCCGGTCCGGCTTCACTTACGGCGCGCTGCTGACCGCCATCGCGGACCACAACGTCCGGTTCGACGCGACCGGCGGGATCGCCGCAGCGGACTACCCGACCGGCTGGTTCAGCGTCATGAACAGCGTCTTTACCACGGTGATCGCCGGATGCCTGCTGCTGTTCGTGGTGGCTCAGGTGCTGACCTGGCGACGAGCCGACACCGAGCGGCGCCAGCAGGTCACGGAGACTTAGCGTTCCGTGGAGAGTTGGCGTCCGCATAGGACGCCAACATTCCACGATCACCGGACCGGTGCAGGCGGAGGAAGTCGAGCAGCTTGACGCAGGCGTGCACGGCCCGTACGGCGGGAACGGGCTCGGCTAGGTGCTCAGCAACCTCCACGACGGCGCCCGTCATGCACTCGAATTCCAGTCGCTTGCCAGCCTCCAGATCCTGCAGCATCGAGGTCTTGTGGTCACCCACCGCGAGCCCGGCCTCGAGCCGGCGGTCCAGTGACACCGGGAAGGTGATGCCGAGCTGGTCCGCCACCGCGGCACACTCGGCGAAGATGGTCCGCAGCAGCACTCGCATCTCCGGCACCGCGCCGAGCTCGCCGAGCGTGGCGCCGGTCAGCGCCGTGATCGGGTTGAACGCCACGTTGCCGACAAGCTTGAGCCAGATCTGGTCGCGCAGCCGGGTCTCGACCGGTGCCCGCAGGCCGCCGGCCGCGAACGCGGCCGAGATCTGCTTGCACCGCTCCGACTCCGACCCATCCGGCTCACCGATCGTGAACCTGGTGCCCTCGATGTGCCGGATGACGCCGGGCTCGACGATCTCCGTCGCGCTGTAGACGACGCAGCCCACGTTGTGCCGCGGCGCGATCGACGCGGCGATCACCCCGCCAGGGTCGACGCTCTGCAGGCCGGTCAGCCCGCCCGGTCCGGGCGCCGACTGGAAGTACCACCAGGGAATGCCGTTCTGCGCCCAGAGAACCGCGGCGTCGGGTGCGAGCACGCCGCCCAGCCGCGGGGCAATCTCCGGCAGGCTGTAGGCCTTGAGCGCGACGAACACGACGTCCGCGGCACGCACCGCCGCGATGTCGTCGGTCGCGTGCACGCGGGCCTGGAAGTCGCCTCGCGGCGACAGCACGCGGACGCCGTTCGCGGCCATCGCCTGCAGGTGCGCTCCCCTGGCGATCAGCGTCACGTCGGCGCCGCCGCGGGCGAGCGCCGCGCCAACGTAGGCCCCGATGGCGCCGGCGCCGACCACGGCGACCCTCACGGCGCGGCCCGCTGCTGCAGCACTACCTCGCCGACCCGGCGGCGCTGGACCTTGCCGGTCGCGGTGCGCGGGATCTCGGTGAGCACGTCGATCCTGGCTGGCACCTTGAACGGGGCGAGACGCTCCCGGCAGTGCGCGATCAGGTCTGCGACCTCGGCCTCGCCGGCGAGGGTGACCGCCGCGCCGACAAGCTCGCCGTACTTCTCGTCCGGCACCCCGAAGCACACGGCGTCGCGGACCGCGGCGTGCGACAGCAGGGCCTGCTCGATCTCCGCGGGCGCGATGTTCTCCCCGCCACGGATGATCATCTCTTTGATCCGGCCCTCGAGGTACAGGTACCCGTCCCGGAGCACACCGCGGTCGCCTGTGCGGAACCAGTCGCCGAAGAACGCTTCCGCGGTGGCCGTCGGATTGTTCGCGTAGCCCGCCATCACGCCCGGTCCGCGGACGACCACCTCGCCGGCGGTCCCGGCTGGCAGGAACGCGCCCTGCTGGCTGACCACCCCGATCTGCGTACCGGTCGGCACGCCGACCGACCCGACCGGGCGAGCACCCGGCGGCAGCGGATTCGACGACATCTGGTGGCTGGCCTCGGTCATTCCGTACGCCTCGAGTATCGGCGCCCGGTACTCTCGCTCGGCTCGCTCGGCCAGGGTCGCCGACAGCGCGGAACTGCATGACCGCACAAAGCGCAGCGTTTCCGGCGGACCGGCCTCGTCGGCGCGGTCGAGGATCATCTGGTGCAGCGTCGGGCCGGCCGACAGCCAAGTCGCACCGTGCTCACGGGCGTCCGGCCAGAACCGGCGCGGCGTGAACCGGCGCGGCGTGATCACCGCCCCGCCGCCGCGCAGCGCCGCGAACGTCGACGCCACGAGACCGTGAATGTGGAACAGCGGCATCACGCAGAACGAGACGTCGTCCCGGCCGAGTCGGTAGTGCGCGGCGATCCTGCCTGCCGACGCCATGATGTTGCGCTGCCGCAGCGGGACCTGCTTCGGCCTGCTCGTCGTGCCACTGGTGTGCAGCACGAGCGCGACGTCGTCGGGACCGCCCAGCTCGAACGACCGCAGGGGAGCCGAGGGTCCGCTCGAGCCGACGAGCTCAGGCGGCCCGTCCGCGGCGGCCTGCACGCCGACCACGGTCGTGCCAGCGGTCGCCGCGGCCGCGGTCGCCGCGGCCGCGCCGCCAGCCGGGACGAGCAGCAGCCGAGGAACGATGTCGCCGAGATAGAACCCGAACTCGGGCTCGGTATACGCGGGGTTGAGCGGCGCGGCGGCCGCGCCGAGCGCGGTGATCGCCAGCAGCAGCAAGGCGACAGCGGGACCGTTCGGCAGGCACATCGCTACTTTGTCACCACGGCGGACTCCGAGGCCGGCGAGGCGCTGGGCCAGCGTCTCGAGCTGGCTCGCCACCTGCGCGTAGGTCAGTACCGCACCGCTGTCGGGCACGATCAACGCCGGATGACCGGGATCGCCCGCCGACAGCAGGCCAGCCATCGCCTCAGCCGACTCGCCGTTGCGCACTGGAGTGGTTTCTGCTGGCACTGCCGCGGCCTCCGCGCTCGTTTTGGTGCTCCTTGACCGATATTCTGTCAAGCCTGCTCGGCGGCGGCCAGGCGCCCGGCCAGGCTCGGGCCGTTATGTCGCCTTGGCTCCCCACAGCTCCTTCGAGGCAATGCGCGCGCCGTCGGCGAGCGCAGCCAGCTTCGCCCACTGGACCTCGGGGTGCACTCGCCGCATGAACGAGCCCTGCGCGAAGCCGCAGTCGGTGCCGCCTATCACGTTGTCGCGGCCGACCACGTTCGCCAGCCGCGTGAGCCGCTGGGCGACAAGCTCAGGGTGCTCCACGACGTTCGTGTGGTGCGTCACCACGCCGGGGATCAGCTTCTTGCCGTCCGGAAGCTTCACGTTCTCCCAGACTCGCCACTCGTGCTCGTGCCGGGGATTGGCCTGCTCGATCACGTAGGCCCCGGCGTTCACCGCGAGCACGAGGTCGACCACGTCGGCGAGCGGCGGGTCGAAGGCGTGCGGACCATGCCAGCTCCCCCAGCACACGTGGTAACGGACGTGGTCTTCGGGTATGCCCTGCAGCGCGTGGTTGAGGCCGCGCACGCGCAATTCCGCCCAGCGTCGGTAGTCTTCCCACGACCCGCCCTTGGACATGATCGTGTCCGCCTCGTGCATGAGCACCGCGTCGTCAACCTGCAGCATCAGCCCGCTGTCCACGATCGCGCGATACTCCTCGTGGAGCACGTCGGCGAGCGCGAACACGAACTCCTCGTCGCTGTCGTAGTACTCGTTGAACAGCCAGTAGGTACTGGCCGGAGCCACCACAGGCAGGAAGCCGCTCGCGCCCGGATGGCTGCTGAGTGCTGACTTTAGGTTCGCGATGTCGCGGTCGATCGCCGCCCGGTCATACCGCAGCGGCCCGGTGACGACCCAGGACACCGACAGCCCGCCGGGCGACTGGTCCTCCGGCGCGCCGCCGCCCGCCGCCAGCGTGCTGTTGCGGGTGGACTGCTCCTCCAGGGCATCTATCTCGGCGTAAGCGCCAGGGAACGCCTGCCGGTCCCGGCTCGCGGGCATGACCGTCGTGCCCTCGTCCAGCACCAGCGGGCGCGCCTCGAGGCCGCTCACCCGCTCGTAGAGATAGGTGATCCAGCTCGACTTGCCCATCTCTCCGTCGTCGACGATGTCGATGCCGGTCTCGACCTGGCGACGCACGATGTCATCCACCGCCGTCCGCAGGCACTCGGCATAGGCATCCTGATCGAGGACGCCGCCGCTCTCGCGCACGGCAAGGAAGGACAGCAACTCGGCAGGCCTGGTCAAGCTGCCCGTGTGCGTGGTCAGGATTCGGTCCATCGGCTCTCCTCGTGTTCGGGACACCGCCTATGCAAAGGGCCAGGGCCCGTGCGTGTCAACGATCTACCGGGATGGCGTGACACGTGGCGACCGAGACAACTGGCGACATGGTGGGCCCGGCCACTACCTGGCGGCTGTGGCAGCGGGGAGGCAGCCAAAAGCGAAAGCACCCCATGCAACCACATGAGGTGCTTCGCTGCCTTTGTGGTCGTTCCCTCCGCCATAGATGTGGAGCTAAGGGGATTCGAACCCCTGACCTTCTGCATGCCATGCAGACGCGCTACCAGCTGCGCCATAGCCCCTTGTCGCGACCCCTCCGCCGCGGTGGAACCCAGCCAGCATACTGGCTAGCGGCCAACCGCACGTACCGGCGCCTAGCTCTCATCGTCGGCGCCGCCGTCCGGAACCGGTTCTGGAAGTATGCCGACATTGTGCTCCAGCAGCCGCCACCGGGTCCGGCGCCGCGACAGCACCGACCACCGGCAGTTGCCGAACGGGCCGAGCACCCGCGGCTCCCAGGGGATGTCGAGCAGCAACGCGGCGGCCATGCCGAGCGCAGCGCCGTGCGAGACGACGACCGCTGTCGAGCCGCCAGGCAGCCCGTCTGCGATGCGCGCGAGCGATGCGCTCGCGCGGTCGGCCACCGCGGCGGCCGGCTCCCCGTCAGGCGGCGACCAGGTCACCCGCTCGGCCGGGAACCGCTCCCGGATCTCGGTCTCGGTCAGGCCCTCCCACGACCCGCCGCCCCGCTCCCGCAGGTCCTTGTCCAGCTGGACGGTCAGACCGGTCAGCCGGGCGAGCGCGGCGGCGGTAGCCGACGCCCGGCTCAGGTCCGAGGAGTAGATCGCGGCCGGCCGCAGCGCGGCCAGGTGGCGGGCAGCCTGGGCGGCCTGCCGCCGCCCGACGTCGTTGAGCGGGACGTCGCTCTGGCCCTGGAACCGGCGCTCTACGTTGTAGGTGGTCTGCCCGTGCCGCCAGAGCACGAGGGTAACGACGTCGCTGTCCTCGCCGCTGTGCCACATGCTCGGCGGGGCAGCCGGTCCGGCCGCGGCCAACCTAGCTCCGATCCGCCGGGCGGAACCCGTTCCGACCCGCCGCGCCGACCGGCTCGGGCACCGGGATCACCGGGCAGTCCTTCCACAGCCGCTCGAGCGCGTAGTACACCCGCTCCTCGGCGTGCTGGACGTGCACCACGATGTCGATGTAGTCGAGCAGCACCCAGCGGGCCTCGCGCTCGCCCTCGCGCCGAGCCGGCCGGGCACCCACCCGCCGCAGCTTCTCCTCGATCTCGTCGACGATCGACCGCACCTGCCGGTCGTTGGCCGCCGAGCAGAGCAGGAATGCGTCGGTGATAACGAGTTGCTCACTCACGTCGTAAGCGATGATGTCGGAGGCGAGCTTGTCAGCCGCGGCTGCGGCCGCGATCTCAACGAGCTCGACGGCCCTCTTGGTGGCAGTCAAGTGCTGGCAGACCTCCCCGTCGGCCGGTCTCTCCGGCCAGCTAGCACAAGCGTAACCGGAGTCAGCGACAACGCGAGGACCCCCATTGAGGGTTTTGCCGCCTTTAAACCCATTTAATCATGGGAACGCGGGGCCACACCACCCGGCCGCTGCGTCCGCGACACCCGGACTGGGGCTGAGCCTAGCCGCGGTAGAGGCCGCGCTTGGAGATGTACTGGACGATGCCGTCCGGGACGAGATACCAGATCGGCTGCCCAGCCCGCACCCGCTCCCGGCACTCGGTGGACGAGATTGCCAGCGCCGGGATCTCGATGAGGCTGATCCGCTCCGACGGCAGGCTCGCGATCGACAGCCGGTGGCCCGGCCTGGTGCAGCCGACGAACTGCGCCAGGCTGAGCAACTCGTCGGTGTCGCGCCACGAGATGATGCTGGCCAGCGCGTCGGCTCCGGTAATGAAGAAGAACTCCACATCCGGCCCGCGCTGCGCCCGCAGGTCGCGGAGCGTGTCAATGGTGTAGGTCTCCCCTGGCCGGTCGATGTCGACCCGGCTGACGGAGAACCGCGGATTCGACGCCGTGGCGATGACGGTCATCAGGTAGCGGTCCTCGGCCGGCGAGACTTTCCGGCCGTTCTTCTGCCAGGGCTGCCCGGTAGGGACGAAGATCACCTCGTCCAGGTTGAAGAAGTGGGCGACCTCGCTGGCCGCGACCAGGTGCCCGTGGTGAATCGGGTCGAAGGTGCCGCCCATCACGCCGATTCGCTTGCCCTCGCCCAGTGTGCCCGGTTGGTCCGCGCCAGCGTCAGCCATGCCTGTGAGCGTAAACGCTGCCCGATCAGAC